>JAYVKZ010000132.1:0-2987 GCA_043767985.1 Betaproteobacteria bacterium | reverse complement strand
CAAAGAGTGTTTTGCAATTGCTTGATCGACTAGGCCTTGGTAGCGTGCCAGCTCGAGAAGTGAGCCACAAATTAGTGCTGTAAACGCGCCGTCCTCGACCAGTATCGGTAAATCACCACCAGAAATTGCCGCACCGGCAGACGTGAGCGCCCGACGTATCGCGAGGCGTTGTTCTGATTTTCCGGCCCCGCGTAGTATGAAGGCGAAGCGCATGTTAGCCAGTCGCATATCTTGCACAAAGGCCAACTGGCCCGAGAACTTGGCTGGAAAATCCAATCGAGCCACGGTGGTCATCCGCAATGCATCTGCCGCAATGGTCGTTTCCCCGCGAAGAACATTTGGAAAAGTAAGGCAGCTTTGTGTCAGTAGATGTTGGGCAAAGGGTTCATCCCAATAACTGTTCAGGGGTGAGCCGTCCGCCTGGAAGTATTGCCCTCGCTCAAGTCGCAGCGGCCCACGCTCGCGTTCTCCCTGGGCGACCAAGTGCTTTTTGCATGCGTCCAATAGCTTCGAACGAGCCAAGGCACAGACATGGCGAATGGCGTACCCGCACTCCTGCACCGAGAGGCTACCCGAGGTTACTGCTTCGTTTGGGCTGTAGGCGGTTGAGGCAGGCATGGCCTGAACCTGTTCGACGGCCAGGCCTAACTCTTGCGCCGCAATTTGCACCAGAGCGGTGACGATACCTTGACCGATTTCAACTTTGCCTGGAAAAATCTGAGCTCGCCCATCGCTAAAGCGCAACCATTGGCCCATGAGTGGATGCTGCTTGAGGTTATTGGGAAGGTCGCTGGTGAGCATCAATCAAACTCGCAGGCCACTGGATGTCGCTAGGGGCTGAGTGTGAACTTGCTTTAAGTACAACTCGCTCGCCAACATCACGGCACGCATGACACGCCGATGGCTACCGCAGCGACACAAATGATCATCTAAAGCGCGCGTCACATCGCTGAGCGTCAAGACGGGCGAAGGACTTTGAGTGGTTTCTTGCTCGATCATTTTGTCGGCATGATCTCGTACCAAGGCCGCAGCAGTCATCAAGATGCCGGCGGTGCAATAGCCACATTGGGCCGCTTGCTCAGCCAGAAAAGCCTGGGTCAGGCAATCGGCCAATCGAGGATTCTCTTGTACCAGTCCTTCAAGCGTCGTGACTCGTTTTGAAGCTGTACCTTCACCGCTGACAAGCGACTCGACCGTGATCTCGCAGGAACGTCTGGGCAGGCCATCGACCCACACCGTGCAGGCTCCACAGTGACCGGTACCGCAACCCAATTTACTTGCACAAAGGCCTTGATCATGCAAGACCGTCAATAGACGATCACTGTCCGGTCCGCAATGTGCAACGAGAGCGATATTGACCGGAATACGGACGCTGGGGTTCGGCAGTTTTTGCGTGTCCATGGGTTGACGGCCTGTCACACGATTATTGATCAGCCTTGGCGCCCGAGATTTTTACAATTCTTGCCCACTTGGCAATATCGTCTTGCAAGTACTTTTGAAACTCGCTCGTGCTCATATTGATGCTGCTTGCACCGCTCTTGGCCCAAGCCGCTTTCAATTCAGGGCGGCTAGTAATTTTATTGATTTCTGCGTTGAGTTTTTCCACGATGGCGACGGGCGTACCTTTGGGCGCCATGATGCCCAGCCAAATGGTGGCCTCATAGCCTTTAACCCCCGACTCGGAGACGGTCGGCACATCGGGCAGCACACTCGAGCGAGTCAGCCCAGTGGTTGCGAGCGCACGCACCCGCCCAGATTTCACCTGTTCGATCATGGTTGGAATGGCATCAAACATCATCTCGACTTGCCCGCCAATTACATCGGTCCGAGCGCCGGAGCTGCCGCGATACGGGACATGTACGATAAAGGTTCCGCTCATGGCCTTAAACAGCTCACCCGCCATATGGTACGGGGTGCCTGGGCCGCTGGAGGCGTAGTTATACTGCCCAGGCTTAGCTTTTGCCAGGGCAATGAGCTCCTTCAGCGTGTTCACCGGCAATGCAGGGTTCACGACCAGGAGAAGGTCAGAAGAATTGATCGGCGCGACCGGCACGAAATCGCGCATCAGTTGGTAGGGCTTATTTTGAATCAGGGATTCGTTCACGGTTTGCGTGTTCGACATCATTAATAGCGTGTAACCATCGGGTGCGGACTTTGCCGCCGCATCGGTGCCAATCACGGCGCCACCCCCTACGCGATTTTCCACAATCATGCTTTGTTTGAGTGACTCTTGAAGGCGCTGGGCGATGGCGCGTGCATAGATGTCGGCCGGCCCCCCTGGCGCAAAAGGCCCAATGATCCTGACCGGTTTGGAGGGGTACTCTTGCGCCATCACGGTGCCTATGGCGCCCCAGGAGGCAAGTGCGCCTAGTAGCACATGACAGAATAGCGATTTAAGCAAGGTCACTTGCGAGTTCATTGGATCTCCGAAGCGCAATATCAAGAAGGGTTTTGGTTTTGATTCGTCGCATTCTCACACGGAATGACTGCCTGGAAAGCAATTGATGGACGCCCGATTTGAGTTTTTTTTAAATGCACCGTATAATTTAGGGCTTGCCATGCGGGAATAGCTCAGTTGGTAGAGCGCAACCTTGCCAAGGTTGAGGTCGCGAGTTCGAGCCTCGTTTCCCGCTCCAACTTTCTTATGCACAAGGGTTTGTGAACCAAATCCTTGTGCATTCAGAAATTTAAATTGTGTGGCAAGTTTGGTCGTTAGAATGCTTTGTTTTAAGCTCAGTGTTTTGATGCCGGATTTAGACCTTTTGATACGTTAAGCTTGTCGCTCCAAACAAAATTGTTTGAAGCTTTGTGCTCGGCGGGATGGCAGAGTGGTCATGCAGCGGCCTGCAAAGCCGTCAACGCCGGTTCGATTCCGACTCCCGCCTCCAGTGTCTAATTCTTCAACAGATCCTTCCCCGTCTCTCGAGAATCCGCTACGCCCGTATGGCGGCGGCTGGCAAGCCAAGCTAAACTTCAGTGTTGACGTC
>JAYVKZ010000131.1:0-4160 GCA_043767985.1 Betaproteobacteria bacterium | reverse complement strand
TTAAGCACTCAGTACGGGGGATCTCCGACGCAGCCAAGCCAGCATAGCGACGATCATTTTCGGAGCCACGCGGGTCACCTGGGGGCAGTGGGTTCGGCGCTGTCGCGTAGGCGCGGCGCCAAATCAGCACCTGCTCATCGCCATACTTGGCCGCCGTTTCCGCCTTATTCAAGCCTTGTAAAGCACCATAGTGGCGCTCATTCAGGCGCCACGCGGGCACCACCGGCAGCCACATCCTGTCCATTTCATCCAACACGCCGTTCAGGGTGCGAATCGCCCGCTTGAGCATGGACGTGAAGGCCACATCAAAGTCATACCCTTCGGCTTTGAGTAACTGTCCGGCGCGCTTGGCTTCTTGTACGCCATTGGGTGTTAAATCCACATCGGCCCAGCCGGTGAAACGATTCTCAAGATTCCACTGGCTTTCACCGTGGCGCATCATTACGAGCTTATAGGTCATGTCGAGGGTTAGCTAAAGGTAAGGTTAAAGGTGAGGCTGGAAGGGTAGTTTTAGGGGTTAATAACCATAAACCAGCCCCTATCTTATAATCGAAGGCTTACGGGAGCATTGCGAAAGTTCCCACAAAACCGCTGAAAGTACCCCCTTGAAATTCCTGACTGAAAATTTTTTACTCATTGCGATTGCTTTTGTCTCAGGTGGCATGTTGATTTGGCCCCTGGTCAACCAACGCGGCGCGGGCGCCAACCTGGACACCTTAAGTGCCACCCGGCTGATGAATGACGGCAATTCCATGGTGATTGACATTCGTGGCAATGCTGAGTTCAATGCAGGGCACCTTCCAAACGCCAAAAACATCCCACTGGTCGACATTGAGAAACGTCTCGACGAAATTCCTGCTGGCAAAAAAGTTCTCGTGGTTTGCGAGAATGGTCAATCTAGCGGTAAAGCCTCGGCCATGCTTAAAAAAGCAGGCCGCGAGGAAGTCTTTGGATTGGGCGGCGGCGTCAGTGCTTGGCGTCAAGCCGGTCTGCCCATCGTGAAGTAGCTCGGGGCAAAGTCCTCAGCGATCGATTATTACTTGTCATAAATCGCTTGCACAGCTCAGTGACATTCAAGCGTCCTTCCCGCCCGTGCGGCCAATCTTGTTTCTAAAGGAGAACCCTTTTGTCAGCTCACGTCAAAATGTATAGCACCGCAGTGTGCCCCTACTGTATTCGTGCCGAGGCGCTGCTCAAGCAGCGCGGGGTCACCGAGATCGAAAAAATCCGCATTGACCTCAACGCTGAAGAGCGCGATCGAATGATTGAAATTACCGGTCGCCGCACCGTGCCACAAATCTTTATTGGCACGACCCATGTGGGCGGTTTCGATGATCTCGCTGCATTGGATCACGCAGGCGGACTCGTACCGCTACTTGCTGCCTAACAAATTTCTAAACCCTATTTTTGATCGAACCAAGGATTTCTCATGAGTGATGCGGTGCCCGACAACGCCCCGGTGTTTGCAATTCAACGGATGTATCTCAAGGATATGTCCCTAGAGCTGCCCAATGCGCCACAAATCTTCTTGGAGCAAGCCGCGCCCGCCGTGGAAGTGCAGCTAGACGTGGCCAATGGCACCCTGGCCGAGGGCATCTATGAGGCGACTGTTCGTATCACGGTCACCACCAAGATTAACGACAAAGTCGCCTTCTTGATCGAAGCCACTCAAGGCGGTATTTTTGAGCTGCGCAACATTCCGCAGGATCAAATGCCCTTGCTGCTCAACGTGGTTTGCCCCAACATTATTTACCCGTACTTGCGCTCCAATGTGGCTGATGCCGTTCAGCGTACTGGTTTCCCACCGATGCATTTGGCTGAAATCAATTTTGAAGCGCTGTATCAGCAAAAGCTGGCACAAGATGCAACGAATGGCAACGGCAGCGCGGGTGCAGGCATTGTCTTGCCTCCCGGTGTAAAGCACTAAAATACCTCAGTAATTAACCTCAGGAGTACTCATGAAGACCGTAAAACCTCAGGTCGCGCAACGTCAGTTCGTGCAACCCCTTTTACTAAGCTTGAGTCTACTTCTGGGGTTAACAGCAGCAGCGCCCAGCTTCGCAGAGTTTCGCGCCGTCCAAAGCCCTGCGGCCATTCTTTACGATGGCCCCTCCAAGCAAGCTAAGAAACTGTATGTCGCGCCTCGTGGCATGCCGATTGAGGTCTTGTCGATTTTGCCGACGTGGATCAAGATCCGCGACCAAACAGGCGATGTCCTTTGGATAGAACGCAGTGACCTTGGCCCAGTGAAAGCCGTGTTGACGGTTACTGTCGCTAACGTTTACCAAGCGGCGCTCGACAATAGCCCCCTACTGTTTCAAGTCGAACGTGGCGTACTTTTAGAAATTAGTGAAGCCCCTACGACAAGCACCCCCACTTGGGTCAAGGTAAAGCACGCCGATGGTAGTTCGGGTTACGTCAAACTGGCCGAAATTTACGGGCTCTGAGCCTCTGAATAGTTGTCGGAGTGCCCGCGGCATGACGGCCAATTCGGGCCTCGCCTGCGGTCTCAGATTGCAGCGTAAAATCAGGTCATGAACATCACAGTATTCGGCGCTGGCGCTTGGGGCACGGCTGTCGCGCAGCAAGCAGCACGCAAGCACGAGGTGCTTCTTTGGGGGCGCGACTCGGAACTCATGCGCGACATTCAGACCACGCGCATCAATCAGCGCTATTTGCCTGGCATCGCACTCGAACAAAAGCTTGTAGTAAGTGCCGACTTAGCGGCAGCGACGAAGTTCTCAGAGGGTCAGTTGTGGGTGATCGGCACCGCGATGGCTGGCTTAGAGGACACCGTGCGAGCAGCCCTTCAAGCAAGCTCAGCAAAACCCAAGGCAATCGTTTGGCTTTGCAAGGGAATTCGCGCCCAGCAGAGCGCGCATCGCACCGGGCTTCCCAATGTCATAGATGAACACTTACCGCTTTTGCCAGCGCCGATCGTCCGCAAAGCGATCGAAACCACCCTAGGACATCCGCACGGTATCGATCTCGGTTCCTTGTCCGGCCCGAGCTTTGCGGCAGAAGTCGGCCTCGGCCAACCCGCTGCCCTGGTCGCCGCCTCAGACAGCCCCGAATGCTCTCAACTAATGATCGCAGCCTTTCATCATCACCAAATGCGTGTCTATGCCAGTTCCGACCTGGTGGGTGTGAGCATTGGTGGCGCCCTCAAAAACATTGTCGCCATCGCAGCCGGTATTTCCGATGGGCTTGGTTTGGGTAACAATGCTCGAGCCGCACTCATCACCCGTGGCCTGGCTGAAATCGCCCGACTAGGTGAAGCCATGGGCGCCCGCAACGAAACCTTTATGGGACTCGCTGGCCTGGGCGATTTGGTACTTACCTGCACCGGCAACGCCTCACGCAATCGTCAAGTAGGCCTTGGCTTGGCCGAAGGCAAGCCATTGGCGGCCATTGTTGCCACTCTGGGCCATGTTGCCGAAGGCGTTTCGACCACTCAAGCCGCCGTTTCGCTCGCTCGTTCGAAAGGTGTTGAGTTGCCCATTGCGGAAGCAGTAAAACGAGTACTAGACGGGGACATCTCCGCCAAGGAAGCCGTCCGTGGCTTACTCGCACGCGATGCCAAACGCGAAGATGACAGCGGACCGGATCTCTACGAAGGAATCGCCTAATGAGTTCGATATGCGTGTTCTGCGGCGCCAAGGAAGGTGCCAGCCCTAAATACATAGAGATGGCTTACTACACTGGTGAGCTCATCGCCAAGCGCGGGCTAAAGCTCATTTACGGCGGTGGCGGCGGCGGATTAATGGGCGCAGTGGCGTCCGGCGCCATGGCCGCTGGCGGGCAAGTGCATGGCATCATCCCGACCAAGTTGATCGAGCGCGAGCTAGCCAAGCGCGACATTACCAGCATGGAAGAAGTGCCTGACATGGCGGTGCGCAAGACCAAAATGATTGCGCAGTCCGATGCCTTCATCAGTCTACCCGGTGGCCTAGGCACCCTCGATGAAATGTTCGAGGTGATGACGCTTAGCCAACTCAGCTATCACAGCAAACCGGTTGGCTTACTCAACCAAGATGGCTATTACGACAACCTCATTGCCATGTGCGAAGGCTTCTTGCGGGAAGGCTTTGTGCGGGATAGTGAGTATCGTTATTTGGTGGTTGAGAAGTCGCCTGAGGCTTTGCTGGATCGAATGTTTC
>JAYVKZ010000130.1:0-4678 GCA_043767985.1 Betaproteobacteria bacterium | reverse complement strand
CACTTTGGTTCTCCGCCTTGATCGAGCGCAGGGTGTTGCAAGGCGCGGTGGACGATCTATCGATCCGCAAAATCATGGCAAGTTCTATTCGGGCGGCTCTCCTGCTGATCGGTGTGCTTTTTGCTTTGAATGCGGTAGGGATAGATTTGAGCGCGCTCTCGGTCATGGGAGGGGCGCTTGGCATCGGCATTGGCCTAGGGCTACAAGGCTTAGCTGCGAACTATGTCAGTGGCTTTGTGATCTTGTTTGAGCGTTCGATCCGCATTGGTGACTATGTGCGAGCCGATGACTTTCAGGGGACGGTAAAGGATATTTTTACCCGCTACACCCTGATTCAAAATTTGAATGGCGTGGAGGCCATCGTACCCAATTTGAAACTGACGACATCGAGGGTCGAGAATTTAGCATTGGAAAGTCCTAAGGAGTGCCTAAGCTGCCATCTGGCCGTGGCCTACGGCTGCGACATTGAAGCGGTTCAAAAGGTTCTCCTCGAGACGAGCTTGAATCATCCCCGTGTACTACGCGAGCCAGCCCCTGAAATTTACGTGCACGCCTTGGCCCTGCACGGGATCGAGCTACAGATTTCCTTTTGGGTCGCCGATCCTCAGAACGGTCAGCAAAACATTCGAAGCGACATTAATATTGCCGCGCTGAAGGCTCTGAACTCGCACGACATTGAGATGGCCACTGGACCGCGTCGTGTTGTTGGCTAGACTTCTAGAGCGTGACGTCGAATGCTCTGGTCCTTCAATATTGCGTAGTGGTGATGACTCATGAGACTGGTGACTGTTCTATTCTTCCTCCTCCTCAGCGGCACAATCCATGCCGGTGAGCGCTTCACGATCACCACCAGACCGGGCATTAGCACCGATGTGTTTTGGCACCCGACACCAAACGCGCAAGCGACCGTCTTCGTTCTTCCCGGCGGCGATGGTGGCTTTGGAGTAGTTCAAAACGGTCTCCCCGGGAGTCGCAACTTTTTGGTTCGCACCGCATCGTATTGGATTAGCGATGAAGGTTTCAATTACATGGTCTTCGGCAACCCCAGTGACCGGCCTGCCTTGGATTACCCCGACCGTGTGACAACAGATCACCTCACGGATTTAAAGGAAGCCCTTGCTTGGTTAAAAACGAAGACGACGACGCCCATCTGGATTGTGGGCACGAGCCGGGGGACGGTCAGCGCAGCGTTGGCTCTCATCAGTATCAAGGATTCTCAAATCGCGGGCGGCGTGTTCTCAAGCTCCATCACCTCTCTGAGCAAGGCGGGCGCGCTTCCTGGACAAGATCTTGCCAGGATCAATGTCCCGGTGTTGGTCGTGCATCACGAGGCTGACGCTTGTAACGTCACCCGTCCGCAGGAGGTGCCGCTTATTTTCAACGCATTGAGTAATGCGCCTGTCAAAAAGCTCTTGATGATGAGCGGAGGCAGCGGCGCTAGTGGCAATCCCTGCCGAGCGCTGCATACGCATGGCTATGTTGGCATCGAGCAAAGTACTGTTCATTCGATTGCTACATGGATTCGCGCGACGGGGTCTTTAGGCCGCTGAGGTCGATCGACGATCTTCGAATAAGCTCAGCTCAAGCGCCTTCCTACAGACTCCGCCGATCTTTTGCTATTGACCGAAGAATTGATTGATTTGCTCTGCTATCCAAACTGGCCGGGTGACGGTCGGCACGTGACCTGCATCCTCGTGAACCACTAAGCTTGAGTTCTTAATCTGTTGAACTAGCTTTTCGGAGGAGGCTAAGGGCGTGATCACATCCTTTCGGCCATGAAGTATCAGGGTGGGTATCTCAATTTTGTTGAGTTGAGGCTCGAGCTCGACTTGCTCTACACATTCAAGCATTTCGATAGCCGCTTTTGCGTTAGAGCGCATGACAATGGCCTTGCCCCAGGCCTTCTCTGCCTCGCAGCCTTGCTCTGGTATACAAGCCTCAACGAAACCGTCCATTGTTGCTGAAAAGTCTTGCCGGCATCCGGCGATCAATTTGTCGCGCATCCGCGAGCGTTGACCGGTGTATCGGCCATCGACGATCACTAAGCCGGTAAAGCGTTCGGGGCGACGTAAAACGGCTTCTAAGGCAATGATGGCCCCCATGGATTCAGCGGCAAGCACGCACTGGTCAATGTTTAAAGCATCCAGCACCCGAAAAAGATCCGCCATCAATAGCTCGAAGGTGATGGCTGGGGCGCTGTGGCGTGTTGCGCCGGTTCCGCGATGGTCGTAGGTGACGGTGCGCCAGGTTTTACTTAGCCGTTCGAAGGGCGGAAACCATAGTTCGCCGCTGCCAACAAAGCCGCCATGAGCGACTAAGGTACGTGGTCCTTGTCCGAATCCTGAAATGAGGATCTCTGCATCGTCTGACTTTAAAAACATATCGCTCTCCAGAAGCTTTTGGGTGGATCATGCCGGGAACAGATGAGTACTGTCACGGCATGATTGAGCTTAGCGAGGCCGCGTTGAGTGGAATAGAGTCAGGAGTCCCGGATTTCTTGATGGCGATGAAAAATTGAACGATTGATTTGGGACCAGTGTCCCGAGGCAGGCCTATTTTGGAGCAGCGATCCTGGCAACGAATCCCGCCTCGCGGGCCAACACAATGGCCTCGGCACGGGTGTTGATGCCGAGCTTCTCAAACAAGTGAGTGACATGGTTGCGAACCGTCTTGCTAGCCAGGCCAAGCTGTTGTGCAATACGCGTATTGTCCCAGCCGAGGGCAATGTGCTCGAGCACTTGACGCTCGCGTTGAGTCAGCTCGCTGAAACCTGGGTGATTGAGTTCAGTGGCCATGGGGCCGATCGTACTTGAGGCAATTGAATTGAGAAAACTCTCAACCTCGCTCTCTAAGACCGCCCAAGCGGGCTCGCTGGCGGGGGGGAAATGACATCTCGACTCTAGCGCTACAAACTTCGCGCCGGAAATAAGGCCCACTAGCTCGCAGCCTGACTCGAACGGCACGGCGGCATCGCCTTTGGAGTGCATGACTAAGGTCGGACAGGAAATCTTCCGGGCGGCTTCGCTTACATCAATCTGGTAGGCTGCACGCAGAAGTTTGGCTGCGGTCGCCGGTGTAGTGCACCTTCGCATCTGCTCGTTGACCCAACAGTTTTGCTCGGCGGAAACCTCCGGAAAGAAGCGCGAGGTAAATACTTGGCGGAAGGCGACGTTATCGGAGCCCCATCCAAACTCCATCATTTTTGCCAGCGCCTCGCCAAGCTCTCTATCCGTTTGACTCGACTTACGCTTGATGAGGCCCTGGGCGTAGCCGCCACACAGAATCAGGCCCGCGACCTTTTCGGGATGACGTGCGGCAAATTCTATCGCAGGCGCACAGCCCTGCGATAGACCAACGACGACTAAGCGCGTCAGGCCAGCTGCATGCACTACCGCTTCAATGTCAGTCACCCACAACTCTAGCCCAGTATTTGTTACTTGCCGATCCGACAATCCGCAGCCCCGCATGTCAAGCGCGACAAATTGCCGCTTTCGACCAAGAAGCGATATCCAGGATGCCCACAGTGGGCTAGTCGGCTCGGAGTCGATGTCATTGAGCCACATGCAGGCCTTGAGTACCGCAAGGCCTTGGCCCGAGCTAGCGTAGGCTATTCGCGTACCGTCGGGCGCTGAGCAAAAGCTAATTTTGCGGGAAGCTTGAATCATCTTTGAATGACTTACTTGGCATGAATCCGGTGGATGTTATCTTGTTCCCACATTTGTACAAGGATATGCGATGATCGCTAGCGCTCAACTGTCCCATCCCGCCGACGGTGTCGGCCTGATTGTTTTCGACAATTATTCCAGGAGCTGGCGGCACCACCCGTTTGGCGCGGCTAGTGGGCCCGACCAAATGCATGGAAATGATTCTGGACGGGCGGCCTATTTCAGCGCGTGAGGCGCTTGCCATCGGAGCCATCAATAAGGTTGTGCCAGATCAGCAACTTCGGGACGAATCTATTGCCTGGGCGACTCACATCGCTCAGTGGCCAGCTTGGTCGTTGGCGGCTTGCAAGCGCAGCTTTGTGGAGGGTCGCGATGTTGGCCTAGAGGCCGCTCGACGCAATGAAAGTCTGATCTTTCAAAACCTAGCACGCCGCACCGACGCCATCGAGATCATGGCGCGTGCTCAGGCCAAATACGATGCGGGCGCTGATTCCTTTGAGGCGCTCGGTATTCCGAGGGCTTAACGATGACAGGGCCGTCCCGGCGAGTCATATTTCTTTAGCTGCCGATGGATGTCGGCTTCACTCATGGCAAGATTGATCCCTAAGCGCGCGTTATTTTTTCTGGAGCCACTGCAATGACCTACCAAACCTTGAACTTCACCGTGGCCGAAGGCGTCGCCACAATCACCATGAATCGGCCGGACGATGCGAATGCCCTCAACGCGCAAATGGCCAATGAGCTTCTCGATATCGCCACGATCTGCTCAGCCGATGAGCGCGTACGGGCCGTGATCGTGACGGGCCAAGGCAAGATGTTTTGCGCCGGGGGAGATTTGCGCGAGATGGATGAGCAAGGTGATCGCCGTCCCGAGCATCTCACTCGGATGGCCAGTGCGCTTCATGGTGCCTTGATTCGGTTTGCCCATATGGACGCGCCGGTGATTATGGCCGTGAATGGAACGGCGGCAGGGGGCGGTTTCTCGATGGCCCTCTCAGGCGACATTATTTTGG
>JAYVKZ010000129.1:0-10167 GCA_043767985.1 Betaproteobacteria bacterium | reverse complement strand
AAAATTGCCCAAACCATCGTTCTGGCCGTTTACGACATCGTCTACCCGCACTTCTAGTCCAGCCAAGGCATCGTAGATCGCCGCTTGTAGATTTGGGGAGTAAATATCGTCGTCGAACAAATCGATAAAGGTAGGTGAACTCCTCATTCTTTCGGCGTCGACGGTGTATTCCGATTTCCCCTGAGCGGTGATGTAATGCTCCAATAGCTCGAGCTTGAGCGGGTCAGTCGCCGCCATTTTCTTGGAGAGCCAATTGAAAAAAGGTGAGCAACCCGTTTTATGCTCTCGACTAAACTTATTTCTGGCATATCCCATCTTATCGATATGCGCGTCCCAGGATTTCGCAATCGCATGCATCAGCCTTTCCTGAGGTGACCTTGGCAGGACGATGATCCAGGGGACTTCGTTCACAAATTGCACGAGTTCCGACCCAAGATCGAGATTCAGCAATTCCATGTCTACGAGCCAATTGATCTTTCTCTTGAACATGCCCGCGAGTTCGACAACAGGAGCTGTTAAGCTGGCGCCGATGACGCCCGGCAAATCTGACATTGCGATAATCATCGTCCCCACATCGATGCACGACCAATCATTGGTAGGGCAGGGTTGGGCATAAAATCGCTGGCTGGCCATAGTAATCTTTTCTGGTTGGGGTTGGGCAATCGCATTCAAAGAGGCCGGGCGGGTGGTCAGATCCATGCGCCATTCCATAGCCGCTAAGGGAATAAGGTTACGCCAAGTAACTCTTGTCGGCAATACTCCGAAAGGCGTAGGAATCGGGGTAACGAACTCAGGTCGCTTCTATTTCGCGTTCAATTTGATGTCGCGACCGCTCATCAGCCCCAAACGCATTGCAGACAGTTTGGGCTTCGAAACATAAAGAGATGCGAAGTAAGCTGAATCCTCCTTTGTCTTGTTGGAAAGAATTAATGCGTTTGATGCGCTCGTTTCTTTGGATGTCGGCCGGGGTAATTACGGCGGTGATCTTCTTTGGATGGCAATTGTCGTTGCGGGGAGGATCGTTCCTGCACTTCGGCGGAATGGCGTTTACTGTTATCGGGTTATTGATTATCGCGAGACAGTTCGTTGTTCTGCCTCTTTCGAGCGCAGTGCGAAATCTAGCCAATCAGCTCGATGAGCTTGCGTTACGTGGTCATCTCAAAACCTCAACCCCGAGTGACTTCGATGTGGTGTCCGTTTCCGCGACAACTCTAAAATCTTCAAACCAGAGAATTTTGGAGTTAGAGGCGGAGAATATCAAGCTTGTCGAGGAATTGAAGCAGGCCTCAGAGCTTGACCCCCTCACCCAGCTTTTGAATCGGCGATCCGTCCAGCAAAGAAGTGTTCAACTGTTGAGTTATGCCAAGCGCAACAAAGGTAATTTGGCGCTTATCATGCTGAAACTTGATCATTTCAAGGAAGTCAATGATCGGCATGGCTACGCGGTCGGTGATATGGTGCTGACGAATCTGGCGCAGGTGTTCAAAGAAGAATGCCGAGGCGCAGATCTTTTAGCCCGTACGGGTGATGAGGAATTTCTAATCCTTGGAATTGACTGTGATGCGGAGCAGGCGAAGGCATTCGCCGAGCGTCTACGTGAACGCATTCACCGTTCCAAATTCTCGGCAGTGAATGGTCAAAAATTCCGTTTGACTGCGAGCGTAGGAGTGGCCTGCGCTTATGCTGGCGAGCTCGACAATTTCGAGGTCATTTTTGCGGAGGCTGATCGCGCTCTTCATGTGGCGAAGTTAGAAGGGCGTAATCGCGTGGTGCTCAGTCAGTTAGAACGGGCTACTCAAAATTTCATGCGTCAACAAGCCGATATCAATCCAATCTGGCCAATACCGGAGCGATCGGTTGTCTTGGCCGTTTAGCACTCGCTCTCTTTTGAGCCGGGATATAGGCGGTTAGTTCTTCACGTTGGTTGGCATCGATTTGCCCAGAGCGCAAACGAACTTTGTAGTTTTGAGCAATGTCGGCACTGACACCGGGGCTCACCCAAATATCGCGCTCTATATAGGCACCTAACTCGACGTTAAAACCACGAGCTTCGATTCGGAATGTATCGAAAGTTCCCGCAGGCACGGTGATGGATTCTTTGGCCACAACCTTAAGCTTATATTCGAAGGTGTAGCTTGTGCCATTGGGTCGGGACTGTTTGAATCGAGTGGTCCATCTCTTACCTATCAACAAATCCGCCGGATAAAACTGGCGTACGGTGTCATTCGAGCCAACTTGATTGACGAGAGTGTTGCCCATCAAGTCGCTGACGTAGCTGTTGTTGTCGAAAGTGACCCGATCCGCGTCGATGTCTACCTTGGTCACACGGCGGGCAAGCGTTCGATTCGAGTTATTATGAAAATCGGTGACTTTAAAGCGATGCTCATCACCCACTTGAAATATGCGCTCGTGTTGTGCGGAACCCTTATAGAACGGTGTTGCGGCCAATACTACGGGCGCGCTTGACTGCAGGGCGCTTGATGTTGCGGCCTCTTCAAGGAGGCGCTTTTCGCGACCGAGCTCCGCTAAAACGATGCGATCCTTTTCGGCTTGATCTCGCGCAGCGATGCGTGCCGTCTCGGCCGCCTTGATGCGAGCAAGTTCGTTGGCGGCCATCTCGATTTTCTGGGCTTCGGCCTTTCTTAACTCGGCAAGCGCCGTTGCGGCTTGCGCTTGTGCGGCACGGGCTTGCTCAGTTTGAACTCGGGCAATTTCCTGAGCTTGAGCGCGTTCCTTTTCCTGCTTAAGTGCGGCCAATCTCAGGCTTTCCTCTTCGGCGAGCTTGGCCTTAGCGGCGGCAAGCTTTGCTTGCTCTTCTCGATCACGCGCTTCCTGTGCAACTTTTAGCCGACGCTGCTCTTCCTTGTCGGCTTCGGCAAGAGCAAGTCGGCGTCGCTCGTCTTCCTGGCGCGCCAAGGCAAGACGGCTTTGCTCAGCCTCAGCGGCTTTGCGTTTTGCGAGCTCCTCGCGCGCGGCGACTTCTAGCGCGGCTGCGGCGGCGCTGGCTTGAGCCTTGGATTTTTGTTCCTTGGTTTCCTTTTCTGCGTTGGCCAAGAGTAAGCGATTGAGTTTCGCTTGCGCCAATTCACTCGCGCTACCGCTCGGGTACTGTCGAATAAAGCGCGCCAAGGCCTCTGGGTCGCTGACGGTCTTCACCTGTTGCCAGGAAAGCATTTCTTGTTCTAGCAGTTTTTCCCGTTCGGCTTCGGAGAGTACTTGAGCCACTGTGGGAAACAGAAACAAATCATCTTCCAGTGAGGTGCTCTCCCATGGAATTTGCTGGCCTTTGGACGCTAAACGTACATTCAAACGAACCCGCTTAAATGCGTCTTCGATACGGGTACCTGGCACGGAAAATTCGCGCAGCAAATAGGTGGTGTACAGGCCATTTTTGCCGTCTCCATCGAGCGCGACGTTGCCAGGAGATGTGGAGTACGCTAGAAGGCTGCCCACCGGCGCGTCAAACTGACTGAGCCCTTTGGCACTGGGTTTGTAAGTGGACGCAAAAGGGTTGTCCCGGCAGGCATCCAAAATAACCAGAAAACTGCGACCTTGGGTGTGCTGCATATAGTTGAGGAGTTGGCTCACCTCCACTGTTTGACGCGGTACTTCAGAGGAGTTGCGAATGTTGGCGGATACAGGTACCAGATAATTGCGCCAGTCCTGTTGCAAACCATGACCGGCATAATAAAAAAGCCCAAACTTGACCTTTGGATCGCGTATGGCGGCACCAAACTTTTGAACGGCGGCCTGAAGGTTGTTGAGGTCAGTATCCAACTGCATATCCACTTTAAAGCCCGCTTTCGTGAGCAATTCAGACATCGCCTCGGCATCATGTCTTGGATTTGGCAAAGGAGAGGTGCGATAGGCGGAATTGCCAACAACTAGGGCGATACGATCCGCAGTCTGCGCTCGGCCCATGCTCGGAAGTAGCATGAACATAGCGAGCACAAATACCGTTAGCTCGGTCCTGAGCGTTGTCACTACCGAGCTTCTATAGAGTTTATTCATGACTTACCTTGCGCTGTGCAAGCTCACGGCCGAGGCAACCACCTGCCCGAGTGAAGAACCATGCAGCTATTGCAGTCCATTGTATCCACCAAATCTTGATTTGAGTTGAATCTGAACGTCGCTCGTGAGGAACTCACCGAAACGGATGATGTAAATCATTCAACTATGATTTACACTCCGTAAACAGAGCTACTTCAAGTCAATTTTTGAATACTAAGGCAAAAATGCTACACATTCCCGGAGTCTTCGTCAAAGCCTTTCTGCTGATGTCCGTCATTCTGCTTGGAAGTGCTTTGGTGGGTTGCGGGGGGGGCGGAAGCACCACAAGCACCACAAGCTCGCCAGTGACACTGCCGGTTGTTGTTGATCCCTTGGCTCCGGCAGGTCAATTGGACTTAAACATCGCCGCGACAACCTATGGTATCGAGGCCGGTGGCAATGGTGGCGATAGCGCCGGCGATGGTGGCGCTGCGGGTTCGGCCGGCGACGGTGCACCGCTGAAAAATGCGGTGGTGACGCTGACTGATGCCAAAGGGGTGGTGGTTTCCGGGCGTACAGACTCTCAGGGCCAGTACTTGCTCAAATTTAAAACGGCAAGCTTTGTTTCTCCCTTGGTCTTGAAAGTGGTTGACGCGGGCGGCAGCGTTTTATCCAGTGTCACAGATGAGGTGACGGGCCCAGGAAAAGTAGTACGAATCAATGTGAACCCGCTAACCGATAAAATTACTTCGGACGTGATGATTTCAACAGTGGCGGGTACGGACAAGAGTTTTGACGGTTCCAGTATCGATAAGTCGAAGCTAGCTAAGGCTAAAGCTGACCTGCTCGCGTCTGTAAGTGCGGCGCTTGGTGCCGCTGGCGTTACAAATACCTCAGCTTTTGATCCAGTGAAATCGATATATGCCTACGATGGTACTGGCGTAGATGCGGTCATTGAATCGCTAAGCCATACGCGCGATTCATCGACTGGCGCGTCACAACTGCGGGTCAAGCTGGGTGGCTTGACGACGGCGGCGGATGGTACGGTGTCTCCAACTTACGTGACCGCGAGCAAACCTCTTGCAACTAGCGCAGTCACCTTGGAAAATAATCCTGCGTTGACCTTTGCGAAACTCAGCAAATGGATCGCTGAGGTCAATCGATGTCTCAGTTTAAGCAGTGTCGCGGTCAATGCTGATGTGGGCTGCCAAGATGTTGACGGCACTCGAATCATTTCTAAAACCTATAAAAGTAATAGCAAAACTTTTAATGAAGACTTGCGAGTTTTGTTTAGCGACACTGCGGTCGGTGGTGGTTACAGTCATGTGCAAGGAAGCTCTATTGCTAACCCGGTGGTACTCTTTTTTGCGAAGTATTCGAACAGCTCGGTGATCGACGATCTGGCGGTGGTGGAGCTGACCATAAGGCAGCCGCGCACCGGTGCCGCCGCTGGAAACGTTGCAACACCTATTGAGTACTCGCGTACTTTGGTTTTCAAGCGTGATGATGGATTGGCGATCGCCAAAGCAGGGAATTGGATATTGCATGGAAATCAACGAAATTTTGATCTTGCGGTGAGCCCGAGATACTTTAAATTTTCCCAAGCAAACCCGCTGCGTCAAACTAATAGTGCTGGAAATGCCCCCGGAACGCTCTTCTCCGATATACATTTTTTCGTGAACACGCAGAAGTATGATGACTTCACTGGAACTTATGTCAACGCGAATATCAGGGCGGTGCGCGTCACCGGGCCCGGTTTGCCGAGTGCAGGGCTTGTCATGGCGACTTCGAGCGTGAGCGGTGCCTCTGGTTATCTAACGGTGCACAATAAAACTGGCACCATATCTCCAACGGCGATGTCGACGTCGAATGGGAGTCCGTCGTTTCGCTTGGCAGCGCTCACCGATACTGGAGCACCGCTTTATGCCGGTTATTGGCCGACAACTGCTTCAAATTACGCGGATTCGCCGGTCACAGATTATTCGGGTTTTCAGGCCTACAACCGTTATCAGTTTGAGATTTTTCTCAACACTAATCAAGGTAATACGACGCCGGATGCCGTTGAAACAGCTAGAATTCTCGCTCCGATCAATTCGCCAGCATCCATCTTGGGGACACCTTTGAATGATCTCAATCCATCGTTGGCATTAGTGACTCCGACTGCTGCAGCGGGTTGTTCCTTCACCGCAAACTGGACCAATAACCCCAGCGGCGGTCCGGTTAATTCGCTTTATCTTTATGCTGAGGAACGCAACCCGAAGGGTGCCGTCTCACCGGCGGTGTTTAGCCTGAATAGGTTTGTGATTAACGCTAGCCCAGCGGATGCGTTTCTAGTCGCCAATCGTCCAAGCACGGCGGTACTGGTTTCGTCTAGTGCCCCTGCTGCATCTGGTTGCGTCGTACCTGCAATCCCGACTCATACGACAGCGCCTGGTGATTACCGCGAACTTGGCATTAGGACGACACTGAGTCGGGCTCAGTTTTACAACGCGATTCGTTGGAACAACTGAGAACTTGTAGCCTAAACTAGTGCACCACGGAGAAAATGCGATGCCAAATTTTATGCTGAGTTCCCTAAGGGCAACCTCACTGGCTTTAAGTTTATTAATCGTCGGATGCCAAACCACCGGGAAAGACGGAGGGGCTGAAACTGATGCCGCCAAGCGCGGGGCGATTAAGGTGACTCAAACGACTCGGGGTGCGCAGACCACCTCGGACGAGCGAATTTTGTTTGATACGGGTAAGTTTGATATCAAGCCTGATGGCGCCGTGTTTTTGGATCGCGTTGCTGCAATTCTCAAGACTAAGACGAAGGCGAACGTCGCCGTGGAAGGGCATACAGACAATGTTGGTCCACCTGCGACCAATCAAACCCTTTCGCAGCGCCGTGCGTCAGAAGTACGTGAAGGCCTTATTTCTAGAGGGGTTGTCGCAACTCGCATAACAGCCGCGGGTTTTGGTATGACTAAACCGGTATCAGACAATACGACTCCCGATAGTCGCCAAGCGAATCGCCGGACGGACATTATTGTGCTGGGCGAAAACGTGGAAAATATTGGCGGAACGTCCTTAGGTGAGCGATTGAGCGAAGGGATCGGAAAATTCCTGTCGAACGTTGGAGGCTTTTTTGGCAATGCCTTCGGCGGGAAAAAGGAATAGCCAAATAATGATGGGCCGTCCTTGTGGTTCGGGGCGGTGATTGGTCTGTGTTGAGATGATGGCACATGCTTGTTAAACGTATTCTGTTTGCAGGGTTACTGGCGGTCGTCGCCCTGGTGGCTGCCCAAACCAATCTTGGGCAAGGAAGTGATCGAGGGGCCAGCTCTAATGATCCGGCGAATGGCCTGGAGACCTTTGCTGCTGAAAATGGGGATCAGCTACTCAAACAATTTTTGCGTGACAACCCCAAGAATCGCCAGCACAAGTTGGGACTGATTTCTGAAGCCTTTACCGAAGATCCTTCCAATCCCGCGCTTCGGCTTGAGCGGGTGATTGTAGGCACCAAAGGCACCCTACTCGAAATTGTCGGCTTGAAGCGTGCTGGTCGTCCTGACAGTGCTGTGATTTCATATTCGAGCCTGCGCCTAATTGATGCTGACAAGACGGAGCATGCCCCTCTCGGATTTAAGGGGGTGAGTCAGTTGCGTGATAAGCGCGGCGGCATCGCCTTGGTCGTCAAGCCCGGGGAAATTTTGTATTTATTGATGCCCCCCATTGACGATTTCCGCCCCTTTGCCTTGGCCTATATTGGCGCAGATTTGCAGTTTTCTCGCTATTTTGATGAGATCGATCCGCGCTATCGTGATCGCTACGACACCTTGGGATCTCGGGCGCTCGCAAGCAACGCTACGCCAGAGCAGATGCGTGATTTTTTAGTGGAATTCGCGCGCGACGATCCTGATCGCAAAGCGCCCCAGGTGTTCCTGGCCTTAATCAATAAAATGCGTGCTCAAAATACATTTGAAGGGTATTACAACGCTTACCTATTAATACAGGATGTCAATGATGCTAAGGCCGCGTTTCGCCTGACCCGCACTGAGGCTCAAAAGGCGCAAATCGAGAATATAGCTGTGTCCACCTTGACGGACAAAGCGCGCATTTTGGATATGCAGTTCCAGCTTATTCCCGGGACCACCTCGAACGGTGAAGGGCCCTGTATGCTGCCCTGTAACGGGAACTTCCGAGCGTCGCGCATGATCGGGGGCTCCTTGGTCGTTAAAGCCAAAAGCGGAGACACGCCGATAAAGTTGCGACATGGTACCTATAAGGTGACTTTCGATACGGAACTCATCCTGCCACGTTGGTTGCTGCGCGACAACCCGCAACATGGCAAGGCCGACCAGCGCTCGGACGATGTTCGCAAGGGTAAGGTCACATTAACGCTTGCACCACCGACTTATAGCGCCACTTTGAATTTCGAGTTTGGAAAGTTCGACGTCGCCATGTTTGAGCGTGGCGCGGGCGGCGGTTATACCGCCTATTGGGCTGATGGTGAAGCGCGCGCAACGGTGAAGTTGCGTGGCGTGGAGTTGGCGGAATGAACTTCAGGTCATTGCCAAGTTTCGTGCTCGCAAAATTGCCCCTGTTTTCAAGGGCTTTGCCAGCAGTACTATTATTTTGGCTTGCCGGCAATGCAGCCTTCGCTCAGGACATTAATTTTGATGATTTAAGGCGCCCTGGTCCGGGACTGCGAGCCACGGCAACGGTTGGCGGCGTCGCGAAGGAAGGGCATGATTTTGTCGGGCGATTCAATGAAGTGGATCGCGTACGTTTGGAGGAGCGAAGAGCTGCAATGGCTGCGGCGGCGCCGCCGAATGTTGGAGCCGCGCCGAGCGTGGAAGGCAATCGGCGTCCCAACGTTACGGCTGTCCACGCAGCGCCGGTGCCCATGAACTTGGCGAGCCGCTTCATTTGCTCGTTTCGGTGTACGGATAACCGGTTTATTGTGATTAATGAAGGTAAGTCGGGCCCCTTGACCTTAGCGCTTATGGCGCCTGATCAGGGCAAGGCACGCGATATTGTTAGCGCTGAGGCAAAAAATGTTTGCTGGGATCAATTTAAGCTTTCACCAAAAGCCGATTGGTTTCCTTGTCGAGCGCAATAATCGTTCGATTCCTGCGACGAGTGCATTCTGTTCTGAAAGGCCCATAGCCATACGCCTTCAGTAGTATTTACGCGACCACCCCACTCAGGCTATGCTGTCACCATTCGGTTGTCTTTGACGTCTTCAACAGGAGTTCGCGATGCCTCAACATGTATGCTCAGGTGCGATGTTGCAATGCTCTTTTGGAGTGGCACCGAGTACCTTAAATGTCTTGCCGCTCAATCGGGTCATGACCAGCTATATGCCCGCTGCGAATATTATGGATCACAAGCCCATGGTCAATATCATGCCCTTCGGTATGTGCACCACGCCCAGCAACCCGGCGGTCGCCGCTGCAACATCTGCCGCATTAGGCGTGCTCACGCCTGTACCTTGCATGCCCATGACATCCTCGCCCTGGATGCCCGGCGTTGCCACGGTGATGCTCGGCGGTCAGCCTTCCGTCGATAGCAACTGCAAGTTGATGTGTAACTGGGGGGGGAGCATTCAAGTCACCTACCCAGGGCAGGTGACTGAGCAAATCCCTTAAGACATTGTGGTTTGAGAAATTATTATGAAAAATCAATGGTTCGTCCTTACTCTACTCTGCGCGTCGATGCTGGCATGCCAAGCGCCAGGAGGTACAACTGCTGAGACCGCCGCTTCTGGGGTTAAAGCAGGACCTTCAGATCAGCCAGGATCGATCAATGCTCCCAGTAGAGCAGCAGCGGGCGTAGGTCCATCCGCCGACAGCCGCTCAGGCGATATTTCACATGCCGACGGTGGTGCCGCAAGACCTTCGTCGACGGCGACCGCTCCAAGCCCGCGTCCGGAGTACGCAACTCGCCATGCGTTGTTCCAACCTGTCGGGTTTGAAACGCTTCCTCAATGGTCGGCACAGTCTTTTGCGGAGGCTTTGACGGCCTTCAAAAACGGCTGTGCTGTTCTAGGCAAGCGTCCGCTTTGGGCAGGTAGTTGCAACGAAGCTGGAAAAATCTTAAGCAATGATTCAGGCACGATCAAGGCTTTTTTTGAGCGCGAATTTGAGCCCTATCGGGTACTACAGAAGGATCGCAGTGACGTCGGCAACCTGA
>JAYVKZ010000128.1:0-6772 GCA_043767985.1 Betaproteobacteria bacterium | reverse complement strand
GCCGCTGTCAGGAAAGATCGCTCTTCACTGAAAAAGCCATGAGTAATGGCACCCGCGGTAAAACTAATGCCGGTGTATTTGCATAGAGAGGCGATGTGGTTTAAGGGAAAATTCATTGAATGCGCTTAAAGTCATTGAATTTTCATTGTAGCCCGCCCCATTCGGGGGCAGGTTACTGGTTCAATTTTACTTAAGCACTTTCGAACAAACGAGTCATGACAAACTCGCGGTGCCCTAAGGCTTCTGCGGCCGTAAAGCGGCCATTGATGGTTCGCATCATGACTTCCAGCAACTGATCGCCGGTTTGATCCATGGTGCGTTCGCGTTGAAGTAGACCGGAACAGTCTACGTCGATATGCTCACTCATGGTCCGCACCGTTCTGGGATTAGCGCAAATCTTGATCACCGGGACAATAGCGTTACCAATCACATTGCCTTGTCCCGTCGGGAAGAAATGCACCACAAAACCTGAGGCGGCGCATAAGGTCACCATCTCGGCAGCTGCGGAGGACGAGTCCATAAACCACAAACCCGGATGGGTAGGCATCTCGGCTTTGTCGATCACGCCATCGACCGTGCATTTTTTGCCGATCTTTTGAATATTGCCCATTGCCTTTTCTTCGATGGTAGTCAGCCCCCCAGCGATGTTGCCCTTGGTGGGTTGGGATTCTGAAAGGTCAGTGGTCTTGTTACGGTTGATCATGTCCTGGTAACGATTGAACATCGCCATGAACTGATCACGTACCGCAGGCGTTTTACAACGTGCCGCCACGATGCTTTCCCCACCGGTGATTTCAGAGGTTTCACCAAAGACGAGAGTGGTACCCAGCGCATGAAGCGTATCGAAGGCATTGCCGACGGTGGGGTTAGAGCCACAGCCTGAGGTCGTGTCCGACTCGCCACATTTAGTCGACACCCATAGTTCGTTAATGGGGCATTCCACACGATGCTTCTCGGTAGCCCACTGCACATAGTCTTTGGCCACGCGGGAGGCGCGCATGATAGTTTCGTGATCGCCGTGACCCTCAATACCAAAACCCGTCACTGGCTTGCCCGTCTTGGCAATGCCGTCGACCACCTTTTTGGTCCAACTGTCTTCAATACCAATCACGACCACCGCAGCCACATTAGGATTGCAGCCTGCGCCAATGAGGGTTGCAAAGTGCAGGTCCAGGTCGGCACCAAACTGTAGACGGCCATAGGGATGGGGGATCGCCATGGAGCCTTTAATGTTGTGTGCGACCGCCTCGGCGGCGGCGTTCGACAAATCGTCTAGAGGCAAAATGATCACGTGGTTACGGACGCCAACGCGGCCGTTTTCGCGACGAAAGCCCCAGAAGGTAGCGTCTTGAGTCAAAAATGACATATTGAATTCCTAGAGTGATTTAGCTTCGATTGATTCGAAGCTTGAAATATGGGAAGCGAGTGAACAAAGGTGCCGATAGCGCGATTGCAGTTCGTAGGCGGCTTTGATGACTCCGTCTAGACCAGCGGGCGCTGTCTTTACCAACGCTTGGTCTTAATGTTGTGAACATGAGCATGCTCGCCCGCCTTGATCGCTGCAACCACCTTGCCGATATCTACGCCGTACTTAATGACCGTGGCGCCGACCGCCATATCCTTCATGGCCACCTTGTGCCCTAGGGGGATATCGGCCTTGCACGGCACAGTGATGGTGCGGTCTTCATCCAGGATCAGCGCTGTAAGCTGCTGACCGGCCTTTATACCTTCAGTGACAACCACCGCAACACTATCGTTGGGATCATGTAACACGCAATGAATCATAGGAACTCCTAAAAAGTCAAACTAAAAAATATCATGGGCACAGCACCACCTTTGCTGAAGCAGCCCTGCCTTGGTCTAAATCGGCGAAGGCCTGTGCACCTTGCGCCAAGGGCCTCGCCTCCACCCAAGCAAGATCGCCAAAGTCGCCGCGGTAAATCGCTTGTACTGTGGCGCGTAAATCAGCGGTCGTGTAGGTATAGGTGCCTAGCAAGGTTATCTCAGCCAAGGTCAAACGGCGCATATCAATTTCACTAGACCAGTCTTGTAAGCCAATATGCATAATGACGCCGCCCGCACGCACCGCACTAAAAGCGGCATCGCGGGTCGCTTTCGAGCCGACCGCATCAATGACAAAATCATAATGATCTTCAATCGGCCCCGATTCTTTCGGATTGTAGGTCCGCACCTTCGCGTGCGTTTCGAGCTGGGCGCGGCGTAGCGGATTCACTTCGGCCACCATTAGGTCGCGGCAACCATAATGTGAGAGCAGCAAGGCCGACAGCATCCCTATCGCGCCGCCGCCAATGATCAAGGTGCGGCACTCTTGCACGGGCCGAACCAAGGCTCGCATCGATAGATTGATGGCATGAAGCGCCGTGGCAGCAGGCTCGGTCACCGCAGCATGCAGTGCAGACATGTCCTGCGGCATGTCAATCAGTGAAGCCGCCGGAATCGACATCATTTCGGCGAAAGCGCCAGGCCGGGTCATTCCGACCATGGCGCGCTTGGAACACAAGTTGTTGCGACCTTGAACACAATAATCGCACCGCCCACAGGTAATCAAGGGGTTTCCGGTCACACGTGTGCCGACCGCATAGGCAGCGCTAGCACTCTCCAGCACGGTACCGCAGAACTCATGACCCAAGACCAGACCTGGCTTGCGACGCGGATCGTGACCGTGATAGGCATGCATATCGGAGCCACAAATACCGACAGCCTCGATCTTCAGGATTACCTCATCCTTTTCCAACAAAGGCGAGGCTCGATCAAGCAACTGGACTTCATTGGGCTGGGTATAAACAAGTGCTTTCATAGGTAGAGGTCTAGTTTAAGGTGTGTCACGAATGGCAAGGCTAAGTGCTTCGATCATTTGATCAATCTGAGCTCGCGTGGTGATGAAGGGCGGCGCCAGGACCAAGGTATCGCCAGGAGCACGGGTGAGCAACCCATGCCTAAACGCTTGCGCTTGGGCATGAAAACCACGTTGACCTACTGTGCCCTCTTTCGCCGCCAGCTCAATGCCTGCGGCCAGACCAAAGTTGCGCACACTCACCACTTTGCCGAGGCTCGCAAGAGAGTGCACTGCGTTCTCGAAATACGGCGTCAATGCCCTGACCTGACCAATGAGATCTTCTTGCTCAATCACATCGAGCATGGCCAGCGCTGCAGCACAGGACAAGGGGTGCCCTGAGTAAGTGTACCCATGCATCAGTTCGGACAAATGAGGCGGTCCCTGCATCAGAGCGTCGTGAATCGAACGCTTGACGATCACGCCACCGAGTGGGGCTGCGCCATTACTGACAGTCTTGGCAAAGAGAATCATGTCAGGCACAACCTCGAAGGTTTGCGACGCAAACATGTGGCCGCAACGCCCAAAGCCGGTAATCACCTCATCAAATATCAATAAGATCTGGTGGCGGTCGCAGATTTCGCGTAAGCGCGTCAAGTAGCCTTTCGGCGGCACCAAGACACCGGTAGAACCAGCGATGGGCTCAACCACCACGGCAGCGATGTTGCTCGCGCCATGGAGCGCAATGATGCGCTTTTCAAGTTCGTCGGCCATCTCCGCGCCCTGCTGTGGCTGACCGCGCACGAAGGCCTGTTGAGAAGGTTCCCAAGTGGAGCGCAGATGATCACTGCGCAGCAAAGAGGTGCCAAACGCATTGCGATTGTTGACCATGCCCCCCACCGAGATGCCGCCAAAGCCTACCCCGTGAAAGCCTCGCTCACGACCGACAAAAAGACTGCGCTGCCCCTCACCCTTGACCCGCCAATAGGCTAGCGCCAACTTCATTGCCGTATCGCAGGCCTCCGACCCACTATTCACCAAGAACACACGATCCAGGCTCGGCGGCGCGAGGGCAGCGATGCGCTCTGCTAGCTGAAATGCGCCACGATGGCCGACTTGAAAACTCGAGGCAAAATCGAGCACATCGATCTGCGCTTTCATCGCTTCGGAAATTTTAGGATGGCGATGCCCGGCACCGACGCACCATAGGCCCGAGGTGCCATCGAGAATGCGGCGACCATCTTCGGTGAGGTAGGACACGCCTTGCGCAGAGGCGACTAGACGGGGCGCCGCCTTGAAGTCCCGGTTGGGCGTAAACGGCATCCAATAAGCGTCGAGAGAAGTCATTTTAATCGCGTCCTAGTACACTTACTTTGCCGTAAAGCCGCCGTCAATCATGATCGTCTGGCCGGTAATATAACTGGAGGCCTCGCTGGCCAAAAAAACCGTCAAGCCATACAAATCTTTTAGCTCACCGTTACGACCGAGACAGGTTTGATCGGCATTCTTTTGTGCGGCGGCTTGGTTGGCGAACACTGGTGCGGTGAGCGCGGTTGGAAAGAACCCTGGGCCAATGGCGTTGCAGGTAATGCCCCTCGAACCCCAGGCCTGAGCGATGGCTCGAGTCAGTTGCACAACACCGCCTTTACCTGCACCGTAGGGTGCACTGTTGCCGAACGCGCGATAGCTTTGCAGGCTCGCAATATTGATCACCCGGCCCCAGCCTCTTGCCGCCATCGCAGGCGCTAAAGCTTGCGTCAAGAAAAACGGCGCACTGAGATGCAGGTTGATCTGGGTTTGCCAACTCGTGGGGGTGACTTCCCCGAAAGGTTCGCGCAGGTTCACACCGGCTGCGTTCACCAGAATATCGATCTTTCCCAGCGCTAAGGCTGCATGCGCGCCTAGAGACGCGGCAACCGTATCACTCAGATCACAGGACAAGGTATTGACCTGGGCATCTAGGTTACGCAAGGCTTGTGCACTCGCATCCAAGGCGTCCGAGCCGCGTGCCATCAACACCAAACTTGCGCCCGCCTGCGCTAAGGCATTCGCCATCGCCAGACCGATGCCCGAGCTGCCGCCGGTCACCAAAGCGGTGCGGCCTTCCAAGTTAAACAGGGAACCGATCGCCGTCATACGATCACTTGATCGCCGAGATCAAACACTTGATCCGGGAAGTATTTCGCGAGGCGGTCATCCGCAGTGCGGGCGTGGCCTTCCATACCTTCAAGCCGCGAGATGCGAGCCGTCGCTAAACCAATATCTCGCGCTGCATCGCGCGTCATACGCTGCCAAGTGAGGGTCTTCATAAACTTGTGCACCGACAAGCCTCCTGAATATCGCCCTGCCCCCTTGGTGGGCAAGACATGGTTCGGGCCGCTGGCCTTGTCCCCGTAGGCCACCGTGGTTTCTTCTCCAAGGAAAAGCGAGCCGTAGCAGGTGAGCGTACTCAGCCACCATTCGAGATCTTTAGCATGTACTTCGAGATGCTCGGGCGCGTGGCGGTCGGACACCTCGGCCACTTCTTCTCGCGAACTGCACAGGATCACCTCACCGTAGTCACGCCAAGCCGATCCTGCGGCATCGCGTGCCGTAGGAGGTAAGGCCTCGATTAGGGCAGGGATACGTGCCATCACCTCTTTTGCCAGCGTTTCGCTGGTTGTAAACAACCACGCAGGTGACTCATGACCATGCTCGGCTTGCCCCACCAAATCGCTTGCGACAAGCGCCGAGTCGGCCGTTTCATCGGCGATCACGGCAACCTCGGAGGGACCAGCGAATACATCAATGCCCACCTTGCCAAACAAGGCGCGCTTCGCCTCAGCGACGAACTTATTGCCCGGCCCGACAATGACGTCGGCAGGCTTACCTGTGAAGAGTCCGTAGGCCATCGTGGCAATCGCCTGCACACCACCAAGCGTCATGATGATGTCCGCACCAGACTGATCAAAGGCGTACATCAGGTAAGGATGCATGGGCCCGTCGCGGAAGGGGCCGGAGCAAGCAATAATCATTTTGACACCAGCGGCCTTGGCGGTCGCAACACCCATATAGGCCGAAGCGATATGCGCGTAGCGACCCGCCGGTGCGTAGCAACCAGCGACATTTACGGGTATGACGCGCTGCCCGGCGATGACTCCTGGATGCAGTTCCGTTTGAAATTCAGCGAGAGATTTTCGCTGTGCAGTAGCGAAGGCCGACACTTGCTTGATCGCAAAGTCGATATCGGCCTTGACCTTGCTCGGGACTTGGGCAGCATTGGCATCGAGCTGGGCTCGGGTCACAATGAAATCACCCTCCCATTTATCCAAGCTCTTGGCATAGTGACGCACCGCAGCCTCGCCCTCTTTCTCGATGGTCGAGAGCATTTCTGAGACGACTTTCTGCGCCGTAGCCGTTTCGGTCTCGGGTGTCTTCTCGGCCTTTTTAAGGTAGCGGATCGTCACTATTTTCTCCAGTCTTGAGGTGCTTCGTTGATTTCGGTGCTGTGTAGATTTACTTCGCGTTGTTGGCAAATTCGCGCAGCTTAGGATCTTTTTGTACCATGGCCATGTACTCGCTGGTGACAAAGTCCTGCACTTGCGGGATGGTTGGCAAGGCACCGGTTTCGCGCATGAAGACGGCGATTTGTGCGAACCAGGCATCGACTTGGGAGTTACCCCCGCCACGATTCATCATGCTGAGCTGTTGATTCAAATCGAAGGTCGGGCGAGTGTCGAATTCTTTCTTCATCGATGCATCGCTGATGCTGACACCACCTTTGGCATAAAAGTCTTTCATCATCGCGATAGCCTCTGGCTTGTGCGCGTTCATCCACTTCCATGCACGTAGATACACGGCCAGGAACTTAGCGACATTTTGCGGATTTTCCTTGGCATAGTCGCCACGCGCGATCAGTGCGCCAGGCACTACCGCACCACCTTCTTTACCGCTGCACAGCACCTTGGCCCCGGCCTTTTCTTCCACCGTGTAAATATT
>JAYVKZ010000127.1:0-10760 GCA_043767985.1 Betaproteobacteria bacterium | reverse complement strand
GTTGCCTTTGTGCGATCGGGTCGCCTCGCGAACGCGGCAATAGGCGCAACCATGAGCAGCTGTATGTACGCCGCAGCACAGACTAGATGCTAACGAGTGCGTTGTACTGAGGCTCCGTGAAAGAGATCATCATGCCTTCAACCGAATGGGGTATTAAGCGCAAGTGTCAGTATGAGCACATCAAGTCGTGATCGCTACATCTCTCGCGCCTGAGTCCGCCGAAGCGGGCCGCCCGCTCTCGACCGACAGTGCAGCCGATGCAACGCCTGGACAAGCCCAAGCTGTCAAGGAGGTAAAGCCCAAGCGCTCGAAGCTTTTGATCGGCTCCTTGGTGGTTTGTGCGTTGGTTGTTGTGGCTTCAATACTGTGGTTTATTCGTCCTCCGTTGGTGGCGACTAGCGTTGTCCGCCAGGAGCCATTGCTTCGGACCCTTCAATTTTCAGCGCGGGTCGCGACCACCTCGAGGGTCGATGTTGGAAGTGTTGCCACCGGTCGAGTGGTACAGGTCTTGGTGGTCGAAGGTGCAGATGTAAGACGTGGCGACATTTTGCTCCGAATGGAAACCACGGAACTCGACGCGACGCTTTTGCAAAGTAAAGCTGCCGAGCTCCAAGCATCGGCCCGCTTGGCGGGAATTCGTACCACCGGATTATTGGTGGCAGAGGCTGGAGTCGCTCAAGCAGACTCGGTTCGAAACAAAGCAGCTTCTGATCTGGCCCGCATCGCAGGGCTTGCGGAAAAAGGGTTTGTGAGTTCGACCCAGCTTGACCAAGCCAGGAGCGCGTTGGAGGTTGCTATTGCACAGAACCAATCTGCGTTGGCTCAGCGCCGCGCAACGCAAAGCACTGATGTAGCACAGGCTCAGTCTCAACTTGCGGTGGCCCGGGCTGCGACGGCGGCCGCAAGTGCGCGCCTGGGTCAGAGCAGTGTCATGGCGCCAGCCGATGCCAAAGTCTTGACCAGACTTGTTGAGCCTGGGCAAATTGTTCAGCCGGGCAAGGCCTTGTTTAGCCTGGCGCTGGTTGGGCCAGTGAGGATGATCGCCCAGGTCGATGAAAAGTTTCTGGAAGAGTTACGTGTGGGCCAACCGGCCAATATTCTTGCCGATGCGTTTCCAAAATTGCGTGTTCAGGGGCGCGTGCAAAGCATTGCACCCATTGTTGATGCGCAACGTGGGGCCGTCGAGGTCAAGTTGCAGTTGGTCGCTCCTACGCCGGGCTTTTTCAAGGAAGACATGACGCTATCTGTCGAAGTAGAAACGGGTCGAATTGAGCAGGCGCTCGTTGTCCCGGTCGGCTCGCTACGTTCGGGATCCTCCAAAGAGCAGACGTATGTGCTGCTTGAGCAGGGGGGCAAAGTGGTGTCCCGCGATGTCGTGGTGGGCATGCGAACACTGAAGTCCGCCGAAATTACCAGTGGTTTAGCCGGTGGCGAGACCGTATTGAAAGGCCCACCCGTTAAGATGGGCAGCCGAATCCGTGTCAACACGTCCGACAAGGAAGGCGAGGTGAAGAAAAGTGAGCCCTGAGTCCTGGTTAGGATTTGAGCGACGCGTGGCGGTGCGTTTCATGCTGGAAGGTCGCGTGCAATCGATCTTGATACTGGTGGGGGTTGCCGCAGGGGTCGCCGTGGTCGCCTATATTTCTGCTTTAATGGCGAGTCTTCAGGTCAATCTGATCGAGAAGACCCTGGGTGCTCAGGCGCATGTCACAGTGAGTGTGCTCGATGATCTCGTATTGGATGCAGGGTCTTCCACCATACCAAAAAGATTGACCCTGATACAACCAAGAGCTCAACGGCCACGATCCCCCGCGAATTGGAAAATTCTGGTCCCCCTGCTTGAGGGCACGCCGGGTGTGAAGGCGGTTTCGCCATTGATCGCGGCAGGAGGGCTGGCACTGCGCGGTGAAGTCTCCAAGGCGGTCGCAATTTCCGGAGTCGAACTTGAGCGTTATGAGCGCATCATCCAGCTGCGCTCGAAGATTGTTTCGGGTGAGGCGAGTCTTGCTCCGGGCGAGGGCATGATCGGTCGGGATTTGGCGGAAGACCTCGGCGTTCGAGTTGGCGACAGGTTAACGCTGATTGTGGGCTCACTCACCGATTCACTGCGAATCACGGCCTTGCTGGACTATGGAGTGAGAGACATCAACCGTCGTGCGGTGATTGTCCCCTTGCGAGCTGCGCAAAATCTCGTGTCATTGCCTGGCGGTGCGACAAGTCTGGAGATTTCCCTGTCAGACCTTTGGGCGGCACCAATCTTCGCCGCCGATTTTGCGAAGCGCTGGGCCTACAAAGTTGAAAGCTGGCAGGAAACCAATCCGCAGTTGGTCTCCGCGCTTAACGCTCAGTCAGTCAGTACGATTCTCATTCGTACGGTCGTCATGATCGTTGTTGTCCTCGGGATCTCAAGTGTTCTTGTCGTCTCGGTTGTTCAAAAACGAAGAGAAATCGGCATTTTGCGGGCAATGGGGGCGACCCGTGCCCAGGTGGTTCGAATCTTTCTTTTGCAAGGTGCCATCGTGGGCGTGCTCGGATCGATTCTTGGGGTGGCACTTGCTGAAGTTATGATTCTGGCCTTTATGGCTTTCGTACATGGAGACGATGGCATGCCGCTTTTCGTGATCAACTTTCCAATCAGTCTCGCTTTGATCGTCGCCTCCGTGGCAACTGCCTGTGGTGTGCTGGCGGCTATAGCGCCCGCTCGTCGCGCGGCATCCCTGGATCCAGCGCTTGCGATTCGGGTATGACAGCAACTGCTACAAGTCCTTTGATCAAGCTTGAGCATATTTGCAAAAGTTATAACCAAGGGCAATCTAACGAGGCGGAAGTATTGCACGATGTTTCAATCACGATCGCGCACGGCGAATTCGTTGCACTCATCGGCCCCTCAGGATCTGGCAAGAGCACGCTCTTGAATATTATTGGTCTTCTCGAAAAAGCGACTTCAGGAAACTATCAGGTTGACGGCCAAGAAGTCAGCCAATTGAACGATGCCCAATTGACTTTCCAGAGGCGCGTTAAGCTCGGTTTTGTCTTTCAGTTTCATCATTTGCTACCCGCGTTTACTGCACTCGAGAACGTGACTTTGCCTGCGTTGATGCGCGAAGGCGTGGTCAGTGCAAAGGAGCTGGCAAATGCCAGGTCGGTGCTTGCGGGCGTTGGGCTGGAAAGTGCCATGGGGAAAAAGCCAGGCGAACTCTCTGGGGGTATGCAGCAGCGCGTGGCTATCGCTCGCGCACTGGTCTTGAAACCTCCGTTAGTACTCGCCGACGAGCCTACTGGCAACCTCGACCGCGCTGCGTCCGACGAAGTTTTTGCGCTTCTCCGAAAGATGCATGCCGAGCTTAAGATTTCATTCTTGGTGGTCACTCATGACCCGGCCCTGGCCGCGCGGTGCGATCGCATCATTGAACTCGTGGATGGTCGTGTACTGAGAGACGGGGCCACATAGCCGATATCTGGCTTTCAAGTCGGAGGTAAGTCCGGGTCGGACTCCGTTTCGCTTAGAGTGCCTGATGTGCGATGGCTTTGCGGGCTATGCTTATCAATTTGGGTTTCAATTGCCCGTTTCAGCTTCTTTGTTGCGCTGTCGATGGCCTGATGTGCGTTGCTTGCCTGGACCTTCACGATCACGGCGTCTAAACCTACCAGCTTTGCTTCGAGGGTGCAGTGAATGTCTTGTTCTGAGGTTGACTTTACGGCGCTATGGACATTCGAGAGATAGGCCTCAACACGAGTCACTCGCTCACCAAAACGACTCAAGCCTTCGGTCACAACATCGTTTAGATGTTTGGCCATGAGCTGAGTACCGTGAACGTTCGGATCAGTGTGAAGAAAAATTTGCATCGATACCTTGAGGCGTTAGGGGCTTGGGACCCGAGCGTGCTCGGGTCCAGATCGATCTCAGGCTAACTTAAACCTTGGCTGAATTCCTAGATGGGCTTCTTCATGGCTTGCTTGAGATTTCCCAACCCAACTTCTGCTTTGCCACTTAGTGTCTGAACTTTCCCTTTGGTTTCCAGGCTTTTGTTGCCTACCGCCTTACCCGCAAGTTCTTTGACCTTGCCTTTGGCCTCTTCGATGTATCCTTTCGCTTGATCTTTGTTCATCTTGTTTCTACCTTCCTGTTGAAAAGATTTTGACGCGATCACTCTTTGGAGTCGAGTTCGCTATGGGAAGAATAAGTGTTTAGAGGTTTGAGAACTGTTCGCTAGCGCCCATTCGTGGTTAGTATAGTAGAAGCGATAGCCAGCTTACCAAGCTCGCCAGTGTCAGTGATGGCGCTACCAGTCTAAAAAAACATCGACTTCCGGCATAACTAATGACCAATTTAGTACAGGCATTAACAGCGGCGATGCCTAAGATCGTGATGAGTAGCTCCTGCTCCGCAGCACCGCTGGGAAGAGTCTCTTTAGCTAAGGAAAGCATTGCCGCCGATGACGCGTGCAGGTCAGCCATACCCGCAGCGATGGCCGCAAACCTTGTCGCTTGATCACCAAGATGTTTTCCTACCCAGCCTAGGGCGATGGTGAGGGTTGAGAGTAGGGCGGCGAACAACATGGTGTGAACGGGATTAAACATCGCCCTTTCTTTTTCAGGAAAGGTCTGTTCTGAGATTGCCCTTGAGTTGTCGCGCTTGACCATCCAGTAGCCTGTTATCAGCAGAACCGCACAGCTTAATCCGAGCGCCCCAACGAGGGAGGCTAGTCTCTGGGGCGCAAGAAAGGCGACGAGTCCTACGAGTTGCAAGGTGCTCGCAAGCTGGGAAAGCAGACATCCGGAGGCGCATTGCGCGGCGAGATGTGGCTCTTGTTTAGATCTTGCTGCCATGGCCGCAAAGGTACTCGTGCTGGACACAAAACCAGCTGCGAAGCCAGACAACGCGAATCCGTAACGTTGTCCTACGACGCGCAGGCCCACGTGGGCAGCGGTTTGAATGGTAAGGAGTAGAACCACAACCATCCATATTTTCCGAAGATCAATCATTCCAAATGCATCGACTGGAGCGGCAGGAAGAATCGGCAATATCACTACGATTGCGGACGCAAGAATGAGACCATCGCGAACTTCTGAAGGGGTCAGGGACTGTGTCGCAAAGCGGTGAAGGCGGGTGCGTGCTAACAAAAGTATGGTCAAGCAGACGGTAATTCCACCCGCTAGCGCAGGAGCTCGGACGGCAGTAATGCCGATCAGGTAAGTCAAAAACAGCGCCACCTCGGTGGTCACCCCTGGCTCGCCAGGGTTTGACCGATAATAAGAGATTGCAATCAGTACGATGAGAAGTATTGCTCCGCAAAGCACTAAGCCTGGAATGTCCAGCATCTGTGCGGTGGTTCCTAATAGGGCCGTACTTGCAAACGTACGTAATCCAGCCATGTCGCCCATTGCGCTTTCGGTCTTGCGTCGCTCGCGTTCAATACCGATCAATGTCCCGCAGGCGATTGATGTGGCGATGGCACCCCAGGTGCTAGGGCTAAAGCTTTCGTTCATTGCGTCCCAACTCTTTTGCAATTGGGTGTATTGAATGGGAGAAAAAGGCAAGCGACCTTGCGTTAGATCAAGTGAAGAGAGCTTCGCCGGAATTACACTCAACGGTTCACAACTAGATGCCCGTAGGTCAGCTTATGAAAACGCAACAAGAACTCAGGGGTCGCCCAGCCAAGCCATTTTCAATGATCAGAGAGTTTCACTTGGCGGACTGGTTTACCTTAGCGAACGCAGTGTGTGGCACAGGTGCACTTTTCTCGACGATTAGTTATCTTGAAACGGCCGACATTCGACACATTTATTTTGCGTGCTTGTTGGTTTTTGCGGCATTGATTTTTGACGTGGTCGATGGCCGAGTGGCCCGCTGGCGCAATACCTCTTCGGCCTTGGGTAGAGAGTTGGACTCTCTTGCCGACATCATTTCCTTTGGTGTCGCGCCCGCGATTATCGCCTATGGCTGCGGAATGCAGGGTCTATTTGATCGAATTGTGCTTGCCTATTTTGTAGCATGCGGCGTCTCTCGGCTTGCACGCTACAACGTGACTGCCGAAGCGCTTGCTGAGGGTACAGACAAAGTTAAATACTTCGAAGGAACTCCCATTCCAACATCGATTATCTTAGTGTTGATGATGGCTTTAGCAGCCTATTGGGGTCATGTACGGCAAGACCTATGGCTCGGCGAAATGAGCTTTTGGGGATTCAAGCTCCATCCGCTGGTATTGACTTTTGCGCTGTCTGGCTCGTTAATGATCAGCAGGATACGAATCCCGAAGTTTTAGCTATCATGAGGCAGTGTAGTCGGCCTAGATTGTACTCATCCGTCTCACGATGGCTGTCCACGCTGAAGGCATTGCACAACAGGAAGAGCACGAACGTTTCAAAAGCCAGCGAGACCTCGTGATGATCTGCGTTGCGTTTTACTCTGGTCGCATTTATATCGGCTTCTTGATTGCGGCCTTGATGTTGCCAAGCCCAACTTCAGCCCTGCCACTGACGGTTTGAACTTTTCCTTTGAATTCCAATTCCTTGTTACCTAGTAGCTTACCGGTAAATTCTTTTACCTTGCCTTTGGCCTCTTCGAAGTAACCTCTTGCTTGATCTTTGTTCATGATTCTTCTCATATCCTTTTTCTAGAAAGCTTGAAACGACCCCTCAAATCTGACGAGCGCGTTCGAAAAAGACTACAAGTTATTGCCGTGACGCACTGTTCGGTAACGCGCGTTCGTTACTCTAGAGGATATTTACCGGTTTGTAAGGCGAACTCGCAAAAGTATTACAGCATGCTAGTTTGCGATTTACTCACGGTCATCGAGACTTGGCAAAGTTAACTCGTCAACGCTCGTGGTTCAAACATGGGGGTCGGTCCCTAGCACGTGCGCAAGGCGCGAGGCCCGAAGGGTCTCCAGGATACAAGACGATCAAAATACACTGAGTGCTTAGCGCAGTAGCCGCACATCAAATGGATATTGCCCGTGTGATTTGATAGTTGCCTTCAATGCGTCGGGGTGCTTCGGGTTGAACAGCAAATTATTGGTCCGAGGGGCGACGGCGCTGGGCACCCAGATCGCTGCTGACGAAGCGGAAGCTACCCATGCGTCGCCAAGCGCTTTGGTTTGTGCTAAGTCTTTCGCCCATTTTTCCGGCAGTTGCGCTTCATCAAGCGAGAGAATTTTGATGGACGCGGGCAACTGCACTTCGAGCAATTGATAGGTCATCGGTAACAAGCCAAGGTCCGATTCGAAATGCACCAATACTTCAAGCAACGCAGAGGCCGGCGAGCTGGCCAAATAAACCATGGGTACTCCGGCCGAATGCCATCGACCGCCCGCGCGCTTGCCTCCTTCGCCAGATAAATCGGCGTAGTTACTAATGCGCCATACGATCAAGCGAAATAACCCTCGTCAATTTGAATTAACAACTCCTCAACGATACGCCCGCCCGCCTCGCTACTTAGCATTTGCATGGGCGTGTTTCCGTCAAACCGCTTAAGAGAGGCCCTTAGCCATAACCGCGCGCGCGCGGGGTCTGCGAAGACACGTTCAGCGGCGGCAATAACCCGGCCGATGCGAACGACTTTGTCAGACTCATCACTGGTTAAAGTTTGTTTTTTCGCTCGACGGTGGGCCAAGGTTCTTGGAGGCGCTACGAGAGCCAGTTCCTGCTGGGTCAAACCAATAGACAGTAGTTGGTCCAATACACTTATCTGAAGTCCATTGTGTACGAGTCCCGCAAGCATCAAAGGTGTTGGCTCTTTGCTTTGAGCCAGCAACCGCTGCATTACAGAGGCCCCGACAACGACGTTTTTTGATCCGCTTCGGAAGGTGCTGGCTGGAGGGGGGTGCGGGCGTGCTAGTTTAGTCATGAATTATTATATCGGCAAAATGCCTGAAAATACAAGGCATTTTGCGAAATCGATTTTGCGTAACCATACGCCCGTGCAGTCGCCAACTCAAAGTTGGTGGATGAAAGCTTTTCTAAAATTGGCAGAATAGAGTTTCGTTCAGCCGTCGACTCCCGAGCCTTTGCGATAGCGACATAGGCAATCTGTCTTTGCCGCTCAGGGCCGCCGAGAGTGTCAGCCCGGCATCGTTGATAAAGAAGCTGGTTCCTACCGCGCTACTAATGGCGGCTTCGTTCAGCGCATCTAGACATTCACCAACATCGTTTCCGCATAAGTCGCGCAGACTGGCCATCGTAAAGTCAGAGGACTTCTTGCCGCTTGAAGGTTCTTGCGACCACCGCTTGAAAGCAGCCTATCGGAGAGTAGGGATGCCGAGATTGCTTTCGGTCATTTCATATCCCAGCAACTTCATGGCATTTTTGACCGGCGTCTTCAAAAAATCCTTGCCTTGGAAAAACAGAGGCAGGTTCATTTTAATGGCAAGCTTGTAAGAAAACAGGTCACCCATGTTCAGTGTGCCAGAGGGTTTTGCCTTCGAGTGATGCTTGATCGCCGCCGCTTGGTGTTACTCATCTCAGCTAGAAACAACTCAGCGGCAACCTCGCCTTTCCCTGTACAGATTAACGCCGATGAATCGACGATCGCTGCATCGAGTCTCGATGGTGTCACTTGCGTATGCCTTCAGCGTCATACAGAAGCTCTTCGATGGGTCGCTCATCTAGTACGGCGAAGCTTTGGAGTCGACGGGCCGCAGCCATGATGCTAGCCCTGTCTTTAGTCGGACTTTTACATCACTGTACTCGTGAGGCAGACTCCGCGGGTGATTAATGAAAGCATTAAGGTACCTAAATGGACCCTATCTATCGATGCAGTACTTAGGTCATGCAGTACTTAGGTTTGGGCTTGGGTGCCCTAGCGGAGTTCATGGATTTGGATCGAGGCACTGCGACAAGGCGCTTTAAAGGTCGCGATTAGATGATCTATGTCAAATCCTGCGAATCCGAAGATTTTAAGATCGAGGCTCTTATCAAAGGAGTCTCATCATGTATCAACGAATTCTCATCGCGACCGACGGCACCAAGCTTTCAAGCAAGGCCGTTAAATCCGGTATAAAACTCGCGGCGTCTTTGGGTGCAGAGGTGTTTGCCTTCATGGCGGTAGCACGTTACCCGATCCCGTTCTACGAGGGAACGGCCGTGCCGGGGGTTCAGCTCACTGAAAAAGCGAGGAGTCAACTGAAGCACGATGCGCAGCTCATTTTGAACGAGGTCAAGGATCTGTGTGATGCTTACGGCGTAAAAGGCACGACCGTCACTGGTCTAGATCCGGTCGGCGACGGCATCATCAAATCAGCGAAAAAGCACAATTGCGATCTGATCGTGATGGCCTCACATGGTCGTAAAGGCTTCAAGCGTCTGCTCCTCGGCAGCGAGACTCTAGATGTGCTGACGTATTCCACCATTCCTGTATTAGTGTTGAGGTAATTACTATGAAAATTCTATTTGCCGCTGACGGAAGTCGGTTTACAAAAAAAGCCTTGGCCTTTTTAGTGACTCATGACGCTTTACTCGAAGGTGAGAGTGAGCTCAAAGTGCTTCATGTGCAGCCAGCGTTGCCGCCTCACGTTAAGAGTTTTGCAGGCCGAGGCGTTGTTGCAAGCTATTACCTAGACGAGGCCGAAAAGGTATTGGAGCCCATTCGTAAGTTTTTAGGAAGGCATCCGATTCAGTTCACTGCCGATTGGATTGTCGGCAATCCAGCCGAGGAAATTGTCAAAGTCGCTAAGCGCGAGAAGGCGCATTTAATTGTGATGGGTACCCATGGGCATGGGACGATTGGGCGCGTGCTGTTAGGCTCGGTCGCTCAGAAAGTGGTCTCAGAAAGCGATTGCCCCATCTTGCTTGTCAAATAGGACCTAGATCGCTTACACACTGTTACAGAGCATTCATTCAGCCTTTACATGGTGTTGGCAAACTCCTTTACATGGCCAACCCTAGGTAGAGGAAACAAAAATGAACGCTCAATCAAACACCAGCAATGACCCACCCACTGTACAGGCCTCAACAGCGCTGTTCTCAGGGGGGTCTCCCCTTGAAAAGATTGATTCATTCGCAAAAATTATCGCGATTGGTAGCTCGCGAGTGATCACTGAGGGAACCCATATTCACCGCGCGGGAGATCACTTTAGATCGGTCTTCTTCCTTCGCTCAGGCACGGCCAAACGCTCCCTGATCACAGAAGACGGACGCGAGCAAGTACTCGGATTTCCAATGTCGGGCGAACTGATCGGGCTTGAAGCAATCGACTCCGATGTACATACCACAACAGTAGTCGCTCATGATTTATGCGTGCTGGTTGAGATTCCCTATAAGGCGCTCGAGAAACTCGCAGCTCAAGATAGTGAAGTGGCGGGCTTTCTGTTCCGAGTCATGAGTTCGGCGCTGCGCGAGGAGCATGGTTGGTTGGCTGCGCTTGGCTTGCTGAGTTCCGAAGGTCGCTTGGCCGCCTTCTTGATGGATCTCTCACAACGCTTTGCGGCTCGGGGGTTTTCTGCGCGTCGCTTCGCCATGCGCATGACACGCGCTGAGATTGGATGCTTTCTCGGGCTGACGATTGAGACGGTCAGCCGCGTGTTTTCAAAGTTTCAAAAGATCGGTCTGTTGAACGTCGCCCGTCGGGACGTGGAAATCCTAGACGTTAAAGCCTTAATGGCCCTTGCTCAAGTCCAAAGCACGCTTCATTAATTGAATGGCGACACTTACTGGCATCTATTTGTTGGCGCTCATCGAATATTGACCACCTGTGCTCATCCAAATTTGACCAGGGGCTAGGGCCGCCCGTTTTAGGGGTCGGCTGTGGATAACTATAAGCT
>JAYVKZ010000126.1:0-2247 GCA_043767985.1 Betaproteobacteria bacterium | reverse complement strand
GCAATTTCGAGGCTCGAATTCATCCCAATCTCAAGGCAAACTTCCTCGCCTCACCGCCTCTCGTGGTGGCCTACGCTTTAGCGGGAACCGTCACCAAGGATTTAATGACGGAGCCGATTGGACTCGGAAAAGGTCGACGGGAAATTTTCCTCGGTGACATTTGGCCAAGCAGTGAAGAGATTCATCGTTTTATGAAATTTGCGATGAACGGCCGAGCGTTTAAGGCCAACTATGAAAGGGTTAAAACGGAGCCAGGCAAACTTTGGGAGAAGATTCAGGGCGTCACGGGCGAGGTGTATTCCTGGCCACAATCGAGCTACATCGCCAAACCACCGTTTTTTGACCATTTCGATCTCAATCCGTCAACCGCCTCGTCACCTATTGTCGGCGCGCGCGCGCTAGCACTGTTTGGCGACTCCATTACGACCGATCATATTTCACCAGCGGGCGCCATTAACGAGCAAACCCCGGCCGGGCAATGGCTGAAAGATCATGGCGTCATGAAAGCCGATTTCAATTCGTATGGCGCGCGCCGAGGTCATCACGACATCATGATGCGAGGCACCTTCTCCAATGTTCGCATCAAGAATCTGATGCTTCCCGCTCTGGCCAACGGTGACCGTGAAGAAGGAGGATTGACGCTTTTTCAACCAAGCGGCGACAAGCTCTCGATCTTTGACGCCGCCACCCGCTATCAGGCCGCGCAGGTGCCCACCCTCGTCTTTGGAGGTGAGGAATACGGCACAGGCTCATCACGCGACTGGGCTGCCAAAGGAACACAGCTTCTGGGCGTTAAAGCGGTGATCGCCAAAAGCTTTGAGCGTATCCACCGCTCCAACCTCATTGGCATGGGGGTGCTGGCGCTACAGTTCAAACCCGGAGACTCCTGGCAAAGCTTACAGTTGACAGGGAACGAAAGTTTTGATGTCGACGTACCTTCAACTTTAGTGCCGCAGCAAGAGATTACGCTCAAGATCAGAGATAGCGATGGAACGGTTCGCAGGGTTCAATTGTTGTCTAGAATCGACACACCCATCGAAGTAGACTACTTCTTGCACGGTGGCATCCTCCCCTACGTACTGCGAGAGCTGATGACAGCGTAAAAGCCCTGTTTTTGAGTTATAGTCAAGCCGCTCTTTCAAGAAACTCATGACACCGTCTTCACAAGAAAAATCAGAGGCTCACAAGCCCGTGTCCGTGGACAAGGGAACACCTCCACAAGCTCGCTTCGTGTCTTGGTCAGACGGGCTCAAAATTTGTGTGTTGACTGCCTTAGCGTGTTTGGCTGCTCATATTCTGAGTTTCAATCGCCCAGAGCTACTTCTCATCTGGTTACCGTCGGGTCTAGCCATGGCGTTGGCTTGGCGGCTCGGCGCTTGGTCGATTGCACCGGTCGCGCTGGGTGCACTGGTCGCGTCGATGGTCACTTATTCGTCTAGTACAACGCCTCTTGGCACGGCGGCTGCGACCTTGGTCCTGAGCTCACTGGGTCCCTCTGTCGGTATCGTCATTTTAAAACGCCTGATCGATTGGAAACCGCTAGAGTCCAATCTTGAAGGCGTCATCCGCTTTGTTTGTGTGGCCCTGTTGGTGGTTGCTCCCATCGATGCTTTAGCGATGGTGCTGTTAAGTAAGGGTTTCGGTCTTGCCTCGTTTTTACACCCCGTTGAGGTGTTCATAGGCTGGTGGCTGATCGATGCTTTGGGTTCCTTACTCATTACACCAGTCGTCAATAGTTTCTTTGAGCGAGACGAGCGAGTAAAAGAGCCTTCGGCCAAAATAGCGAGCCGCCGCCTGCTCTACCTACAGTACCGCCTGCAAACAAGCTCAAGCATTGATTTGAGCGCAATGGCTGCAACGCTCATCGTCGTGACGGCAGCTTTGCTCCTCGTCAGTATTGGGCAACGTAGCTTGGCCTACGGCTTGGGACTGATGGCCATGCCCATTGCCGTCTGGATCGCCATACGCTGCGACACGCGCACCAGCGCCTTCTCCCTGTTACTCAGCGTCTTTAGTTTACTGGCCTTGCGCAGCTTCCTGGTCAACGGCTCCCTCGACGGCTTCGATAAGAATATAGAAATGACGGCAATCGGTGTTTGTGCCGCCCTTGCCGCTTTAATCATTCAAGCCTCAGTGACGGATCGGAAAGTCGCCGTCGATAAACTCGGCCGCCAATCACGCCAAGACATGTCCACCGGCCTCTTGAATGATCGAGGCCTACATGCCGAACTCACTGAACGGCTTGGA
>JAYVKZ010000125.1:0-1656 GCA_043767985.1 Betaproteobacteria bacterium | reverse complement strand
GGAGACGCCAAGATTACAAACTCGCAAAAGCGATTTACGGGGTCGTACGCCCCGACAAAACCAATATCTTCAGCAAATCCTAGATCATGATGTGTCCTTCGGTGTCGGACCTGCGGGCACCGGTAAAACTTATCTTGCGGTGGCTTGCGCGGTCGACGCGATCGAACGGGGCTTGGTCGAGCGTATTGTCCTCACTCGCCCAGCGGTGGAGGCTGGCGAGCGGCTTGGCTTTCTTCCGGGAGATCTCAGCCAAAAGGTAGACCCCTATTTGCGACCGCTTTATGACTCCTTGTACGAGTTAATGGGGTTCGAGCGCACCATTAAATTACTCGAGAGGCAAATGATTGAGATTGCACCGCTCGCTTACATGCGTGGCCGAACCATTGCAAACTCTTTCATTATTTTGGACGAGGCACAAAACACAACTTCTGAACAAATGAAGATGTTTTTGACGCGCTTAGGCTTTGGCTCGAAGGCCGTCATCAATGGTGACCCCTCCCAGATTGATCTTCCCAAAGGCCAAACCTCAGGCCTCGTGCAGGCACTGCGCATTCTCGATGGCGTCAAAGGCATTGCATTCACCCACTACACTAGTGACGACGTGGTACGCCATCCACTAGTGGGTCGAATCGTTAAGGCTTATGAGCAATATCAAGCCTAACAGCAGAATCAAGCCTCAGAGCACCGCACTCAGCCTGGCCATGAGTTTGGGACAAGGCGTCGAAAGTAGCCCGATTGCGCGTGCCAGACTTCGCCGTATCATCCTCGCCAGTTTGTCGGCCAGTCAAAAGCCGCTTCGCACCGGCGCAGTCATTCACCTGCACCTTTGCGATGTAAAAGAGGCCAAGGCACTCAACCGAGCCCACCGAGGCAAGGCCTATGCGCCCAATGTGCTGACCTTTGAGTACCCACGCGTACCTAGGCAACCCATGCAGGCCGACATTGCGATATGCCTTCCCGTGGTGCAACAAGAAGCGCTTCAACAACACAAAACCATTGAACATCATTTCATTCATCTTTTAGTTCACGGCTGCCTGCATGCCGTCGGCTTCGACCATCTTGACGAAGGCGAAGCGCAGATCATGGAAAATCTGGAACGTCAGGTCCTGAAACGTTTTCGAATCGCCGACCCCTACCAAGTGGCTCCCTGAGTCACAGCCGCAAGTCTTGACAGCCTCAAGCCTAAAGTCGCTCAAAAACGGCCCACTAAGCTAAGATAGAGGGTACTAACACTCTTAAAGTTTCCGTGGCTATTTCTGAAGAACCCGAAGGCGACACGCCCAGACCCAGTTTATTCAAGCGCCTAAGCTCGCTCTTGGTACGATCCCCGGAAGATCGAAAAGAGTTGCTAGCGGTCATTCGCCACGCTCATGAGCATGACCTCATTGATGCCGACGCGCTCTCGATGATCGAAGGCGTGATGCAAGTGTCTGAGTTAAGCGCTCGCGATTTAATGGTGCCTCGCTCGCAGATGGACACCATTAATATTGCTCAAAGCGCCGCAGAATATTTACCCAGAGTGATCGAAGCAGGACACTCGCGTTTTCCAGTGGTGGAAGACAGTCGCGACAAGGTGATCGGCATCGCCCATGCCAAAGACCTACTGCGCTTGGTGGCCGATCCCGACCTCGACTTGCGCCCATTGCTGCGCCCGAT
>JAYVKZ010000124.1:0-12204 GCA_043767985.1 Betaproteobacteria bacterium | reverse complement strand
TTCTCGAAGGCCTGTCGCGCGAGTCCTTCCGCATCGCGCATGACATTTCGGCCTACAGCTTCCCGGCGATGGCCAAGGCCGCGGCGCCGCACCTGCGCGCCGGCAGTGCGCTGCTGACGTTGACCTACCTCGGCGCGCTGCGCAGCATGCCGAACTACAACACGATGGGCTTGGCCAAAGCCTCGCTCGAGGCCAGCGTGCGCTACCTAGCGGCAAGCCTCGGGCCCAAAGGCGTCCGTGTCAATGGTATTTCTGCGGGGCCAATTAAGACGCTTGCGGCCAGCGGCATCAAGGGCTTTTCTAAAATTTTAGAATTTGTTGAAACTAATTCGCCGATCCGTCGCAATGTCAGCACGCAAGATGTGGGTAATGTTGCGGCCTTCTTGCTCTCGCCCTTAGCAGCGGGCATGTCGGCTGAGATTGTCTATGTCGACGGTGGTTTCAGTCATGTCGTCGGCGGCATGTAGGTTTAAAGCGAGCACACCCGAAATCCAATAAAGGGGTCGTTGCGATGGGGTTGATAGAAGTTGCGAAACTTTGTATCCACCATCCCCGGATCGGTCGCAAAAGACCCGCCTTTCACCACACGATGATCGCCAAACCAAGGTTCGGAATACTCCTTATACGGATCGGCTAAAAACCCGGGGAAGGGCTCGAAGACACTGGCCGTCCATTCCCAGGCTTGACGGCCCCAGGAAAATTCCGGCCAATGCTCGGCGGCGTATTGCCACTCCGCCTCCGTCGGTAGACGCTTACCCGCCCATTGGCAAAAGGCCTCGGCGTCAAGCGCGCTCACATTGACCATCGCCTCGCCGAGCTTCAGCGCTTGCCAATGCCCAAAGCGATGCTGCTCTAGGCCCGCTGCGCCACGTCGCCAATGGCGCGGCAGGGCAAAGCCTGCGCTTTCAACAAATTCAGCGTATGCGCCAACGCTCACCAATTGCGAGGCGATCTCGAACCCTGCCAGGCTTTGCCGATGCGCATATTTTTCGTTATCAAACACAAAGCCTGAGCCAGGTTCACACCCAAGCGAAAAAGACGACGGGGCAAAGCGGCGTAACCGCTCTTTTTCAAACGGAAGGCCAAGCTCACAAGCAATGCCCTCTAGGGGGTAACCAAGGGTTTGGCAGGTGTAGATCAGCGCTTCAACATGCATGTACTCGTGATACAAACAAAGCCTGTGAAAGTAAAGCTCCGCGTCATTATTTGCGCAGCGGGCGAGCTTTTCCAGGCTTGCCTCTAAGGTCAGGTTCAAATAGTTTTTGATTTGTGACACCGTGGGCAAGGTGAGCGTCCAGCGGCTTCGATGGGCCACCAAATTTGAGTCAAATAGGCGATCTGCCTCGTCAAGGAGTGAGCCACGGACTGCTAAAAAATCGCTTGGCCGCTCGGCTTGCCGCAAACACCAGTACTCTTGAAACCAGGCCAGGTGCCCTACCTCCCAAAGCGGAAGATTGACGATCGCCAAATACGGTACGGCCATTTGCGCCGCAGTCAACTGATCGAAGATGCCTAAAGTGCGAGCACGCGTGGTTTTTAGCGCCGCAGCCAATTGCTCACGAGTCGATAGCCTCACTTTAATTCTTCCGCACTAAAAGTTCTTCATCATGTCTGGCATTGTGCCCAGCGCCTATACTAACCATTGTCGCATCCCGCACATCATCCTTGCGCTTAGCGTTCACCGACATGCCACCGCTTTCTTTGCCCACAATTCACCTCATCACGCCGGCGCTAGCTGAAGCCAATAATGGTAATTGGCAGACCGCCTATCGCTGGAGCAAGTTCCTCTCTAAGCGATACAATGTCCTCACCACCAAGGAGTGGCAGCCAAGCCCCCCAACAAATCCTTCAAGCTTCATGCCTAAAGCGTCGCCAGAAATGATGATTGCCTTGCATGCACGCCGCTCCGCCTCGGCGATTGAGGATTTTGCCAAGACGGGTCAGCCGATTGCGGTGGTGCTAACGGGGACAGATTTGTATCGCGACATTCATCATGATGCTAGTGCAGTACGCTCGCTCGAGCTGGCCCACCGCCTCGTGGTGCTGCATGAGCAAGGCGTTCGAGATCTTCCTGAGCGCTTCAGATCCAAGACTCGGGTGATTTTCCAGTCGGCCCGAAAACTTGTACCCGTACCACAAGCCTCAGCTCAAGGCCCACGACATGTCTTTACGCTCGCGCTCGTCGGTCATATTCGTGCAGAAAAGGATCCGATGACCGCCCTACGGGCGATGCAAGCCCTCCGTGCTTCCGGGGTGATATCCAATAAGGCGACTCGCTTAATTCACATCGGCTCAGACAAGGATGAGACTTTGGGCCATAAGTTTCGCGAGCTCGCAGCGACGCTACCAGAGATTTACCTGAAAGGCAGCCTATCGAATCCAAGAACCAGGCAACTCATCAAGCGCTGCGACGCACTGGTATTGCCGTCGATCATGGAGGGGGGTGCCAATGTATTGATCGAGGCCGTCATGTCTGGGGTTCCGGTGATCGCCTCCCGCATTTCTGGTTCAGTGGGCATGCTTGGGCAAGACTATCTGGGGTATTTCGAGGTGGGTCAGGCGCTCGATCTGGCGAAACTCATTGCGCGTTGCCGTGACGATTCCAACTTCCTTGCTCTGCTCAAAGCGCAATGCGAAAAGCGCGCCAAGCTTTTCGAGCCAGCCTTAGAAAAATCAAAGGTGAATGCGCTAGCCGACGAGCTTATTCGTTTCCACTGCTAGCTAAAAACACGCCAAACCAACGCTTTTCATCCGTCCAACAGTGCTCGGTTCGAAACCCTGCTTGTTGTAAAAGCGCCCGGAATGCAGATTCCTCGTACTTGTACGAATACTCAGTTTGAATACGATCACCTGCTACAAACTGCCTCGCCCCGGTAGGCCAAGCCACGTCCACGGTGCGCCTCGCCTCCAAATGCATTTCAATGCGGGAGGCGAGGCGATTAAAGAAAGCCACATGGCGCCAATCACGCACGTCGAAATCAGCATTAATGAGTCGATTGACATGGTTCAAGACATTGAGATTGAAGGCCCCAGTAATGCCTAAGGCGTCGTCATAGGCCGGCTCCAAAATTTCCGTCGGTTTGACCAGATCAATCCCAATCAATAGGGAGCATGGCTCAGCGCACGCTTCGATCAATCGCTTCAGGAAACTGACCGCATCCGGCGGTGAAAAGTTCCCGATGCTAGAACCCGGATAAAAGAACAAACGCCCCGCCTGCGGACAGGTTTGCGGAAGCTCCCAATGCTGGGAAAGATCTCTCCCTAAGGCTTGCATGCGAATCGCAGGATGCTCGGCGGCGAGTTTGCGTACTGCATCTGTTACAAAAGCTTCCGAGACATCAACCGCAGCATAATGGTTCGGTTTGAAGGCTTTAAAAAGACTGGCGGCTTTTTGGCAATCCCCAGCCCCTAAGTCAATCAGCGATTCAATCGGGCCGGTGGTGGATCGAATGCGCGCGGCGATTGCAGGCGCATGGGCCGCGAAAATAGCGGCCTCGGTACGGGTCGGGTAGTACTCTTGCAGGCGACAAATAGAGGTAAAAAGGCTCGAGCCCAATTCGTCATAGAAATACTTTGGTGCAATGCTCGCTTGTTGCGCGAGCAGCCCCTCCTGGATTTCCCTGCGAGCAGAAAGCACCCACTTGGCGGCCTGCGATTGTTCAAGCAACGATTCTTCTTGTTTCATCCCAATTCCCATTAGCTTTGTATGATAGCGCCTTCGGTCCCAACGAGCTCACTCGAGCCCCCTCGATCACTTTAGTCTCTGCGATACTCACTGAGTCGTCTTTATCCTCGAAAACCCTACAAACTTGAACAAACACCAGAAATTAGCCCTGAAAATCACCCAATTAAGGAAGGCGTTTGGCTCTCGAACGCTCTTCGAGCATGTGAACCTGGAGATTTCAGCAGGCGAGAACGTCGCCTTGATTGGAGAATCGGGCTCCGGCAAATCCACCCTCCTCAATCTCATCGCAGGGCTGGATCGGCCCAGCGACGGTCACATTGAGATTGCCGGTCAAGCAATAGAGGCCCTGGGGCTGGAAGCCAGCGCAAAGTTGCGGCGCGAGCGAATTGGCTTTGTGTTTCAGGCCTTTCACCTTCTCCCCCATTTGAATGCAACCCAAAATGTTGCCCTTCCCTTGCTGCTGAATAACACGCCTCCAAAGGTGGCGATCACACGCAGCGAAGCCTTGTTGGCTCGGCTTGGTTTAAGCGCTCAGTTCAAATCCATGCCCGCTCAGCTCTCGGGCGGCGAGCAGCAAAGGGTCGCTCTAGCTCGTGCCCTGGTGCATCAACCAACTTTAGTGCTTGCTGATGAGCCCACAGGTAATCTGGACTCCGAAACCGCACAACGGGCATTAGACCTGCTTTTTGAAAGCTGTGCAGAGCAAGGTAGCAGTCTTTTAATGGTGACGCATTCTGACGCTGCCGCCACTCGCTGCCAGAGAGTGATGAGACTGACCTCCAGCGGGTTTCATTGAATACCCTCTTGCTTTATTTGGGTTGGGGTGTGATTCGCTCACAGTGGGGTCGTTTTTTGGCTGCAGCGCTATCGATCGCTATTGGGGTTGCCTTGGCCCTATCCATTCATTTGATCAATCGCTCGGCCCTCGACGAGTTTTCCGGCGCAATGAGCGCCGTGAATGGCGAGGCGAACTTGCAAGTCAAGGCTCGCCTGGGACGGCTTCCCGACGAGGCCTTCGCAGAGTTGATGCTCGATCGCGATGTCGCCGAGGCGAGTCCCATCATCGAGATCGACCTCATGCTGCATCAGAATCCTTTGATCGCGCCAGGCGACGAGGGCGTTGCCAAAGCGGCTCCCCTCAAATTGAAAGTGCTTGGCCTAGATTTTTTACGAGCAGGCACGATCCAACCTAGTCTTTTGCCGCGCACCGGCTTTGCCGAAGCTTTTCGGGACAACCGGATTTTTTTAAGCGTCCAAACCCTGTATGCGCTCGAGAAAAAAATTGGTGATACCCTGCTCTTACAAGGCAAACCCCTCACCATTGCAGGTGAATTCTTGCCCGCGCAAGATAGGAAGCTTATGGCCGTCATGGACATCGCCAACCTGCAGTATTTGATGCAAAGTGATGGTTGGTTAGGCTATGTCAGTCGCGTCGATATCAAGCTCCAAAGCGGCGTGTCAACGACACAATTTAAAGATCAACTACAGCAGCGCCACCCTGCGTGGATCGGCGTTGAGCCAAGCGACTCGGTGCAAAGGATGAGTAACCTGTCGCGCGCCTATCGCGTCAATTTAAATGTCTTGGCCTTGGTCGCTTTAGTTAGCGGAGCCTTCATGGTGTACGCCACCATGTCCTTGGCGGTGCGTCGTCAAGCCAAGCAGCAAGCCTTGCTGGCAATTCTTGGTGCGCCGCAAAGCTTAGGGAGGAATATCGTGCTTAGCCAAGGTTTGGCGGTGGGCTTGGTCGGCAGCATCCTGGGCCTCTTGCTGGGAGTTGCCCTCGCGTATGCGGTGCTTAGCCTGGTGGGAGGTGATCTAGGCGGCGGCTACTTCTCAGGCAGCCGTCCGCAGTTAAGCCTAGATGCCTGGGCGATGCTCGCCTTTGTTTGGGTCGGCGTTCTGGTTAGCTTGCTCGGCAGTATCGTTCCCGCTCTACAACTACGTCAGCTTGCGCCCGCCCAGGCAATTCGCACAGGGCTCGATCTAGCCGTGAGCGATCCCTCATCGCGGGCACTCATGCTTAGCATTCTTCTCGGATTGATCGCCACTTTAGCGCTGGTTTTCGCGCCTGCTTGGCAGGGGATACCAATCGCAGCCTACCTGGCCATCGGCTTGCTAATCGTGGTCGGCGTGGCACTGGTACCCATTGGGGTGAACCTCGTCAGCCATGCACTGGCCCGAGATGAATTTTTCTTGGCGCAATGGCCAAGTTACTGGCTGGCAAGCCAAAAGCTCGAACGTTTGCCGGGAAATGCGAGCGCCGCAGTCGCGGGGATCGTAGCGAGCTTGGCCCTCGCTAGTGCCATGGCCATCATGGTTCACAGTTTTCGCGCCAGTGTGGATCAATGGCTGGAAACCGTGTTGCCCGCTGAAATGTACTTACGCAAAAGCAATAGCGCTCAGAAACTAAGCCTGGATGCTTTAGAACGGATTCTAAAGATTCCCGGCATTGCCAAAGTGGAGGCGGTGCGCGCCGTGGAGCTGAGCCTGTCGGAGAAGCTCGCACCGATTGTGCTTCTGGCCAAAGACTTCGATCTCACACAAGTCCAAAGATCCCTGCCCCTCACCGGCGAATCCGCGCATCCGGCCCAGATTCAAAAAATGCAAGCCGAGGGGCGCATTCCCATTTTTGTAAGTGAGGCGATGCAGGATCTGTACGGCTGGTCGATGGGACAGGTGCTACAGTTACCCGCCCTGCAAGCACAGAGCACAGCACTTAGCGCAGGAGACAGGAAAACGAACCACACGTTTCAAGTCGCAGGTATTTGGCGAGATTATGTGCGTCAATCGGGATCCATTGTGATGCAGCGCTCAAGCTACACGCAATTGACCAACGATCCTTGGATAGACGATATTCTTATTTGGCTAGCGCCCGACACCGAAGAGAACCGCTTACACCAGGCCAATATTCACGGCCCAGGCGCCTCTAAAAGTGCTGCGCACTCGGCCTCCACCATTGCAGCCACCGCCCAGAAACTCCGCGACACTTTTCCGGACGAAGACTTGATGATTCGCTCAACCCAAGAAATTCGTACGCTCTCCCTGACGATGTTTGATCGAAGCTTCGCGCTCACCTACGTGCTTGAGGCGGTGGCCGTATTGGGGGCATTGTTTGGCGTCGCCAGCACGTATTCGGGCGAAGCGCTGGCGCGGGCACGCGAATTTGGGATGCTGCGGCATCTCGGTGTGACGCGCGCGCAGATCAGCAAAATATTTGCGATTGAAACAAGCATCATGTTAATTTTATCGGTCGTTTGGGGCCTTCTCCTCAGCTTGGGGTTGGCCTGGATTTTGATTCATCGCATTAACCCACAATCGTTTCACTGGACGATGGACACTCAGATCCCCTGGGGAGTCATGCTCTTGAGCGGGCTGATCGTACTCATGCTTGGCGTCCTGACGGCCTGGTTCGCAACTCGCTCAGCGACCAGCGAGGGTCCGGTTCTCGCCGTACGAGAGGACTGGTGATGGTCCGGCGCACAAGCGAAGTTACCGCGCGCAAGGCCATCGGCAGCCAGGAGACTGCACGTCGGCGATGGATGAAGCGCCTGCCGCTATGGAGCGCAGTCTTCAGCTCGCCCGCCGTCGCATTTGGCAAAGAGGCAATATTCGACCCAGTCAAGCCAGGGCAGCCTTTAAGCTTTCCAGGCGATCATGGTGCGCACCTCAAACATCGCACTGAATGGTGGTATGTGACCGGCTTTCTCACTCCCGCCAAAGGCTCAGGCGAAAGCCTTGGTTTTCAGGTGACCTTTTTTCGCTCGGCCACTGGCGAAGGGCTTGGCAATCCCAGTCGTTTCACGGCCAAACAATTGCTCTTCTCGCACGCCGCGCTTGCACTCAAAAGCGAAGGTAAACTCATGCATGAGCAAGGCGCGATAAGGGTTGGCTTTGATCGACTCACGACCCTTAGCGAGCAAGACACGGATTTACGTGCCCTACGTTGGAAGTTAAAGCGTGAGTCCGGCACACCAGAAGCGTCGGTCTATAGTGTACTTGTTGAGGCACAAACCTTCAGTCTGGATTTAAAGCTTGTGGCGCTAACCCCTCCGGCACTTCAAGGCGTCATGGGGTTCTCGCAAAAGGGTCCCTCCGTCGCGCAGGCGAGCCACTACTATAGCCGCCCTCAACTTCAAGTTCAGGGGCGAGTCTTGATTGGTGCGCAGCGCAACCCAGCAAGCCAAATCGCTCGTACTCCCAAAGAGGAGAATTATGTAGGCCGCGCCTGGATGGATCATGAATGGTCGAATGAAGTGCTGGATGAAAGTGCAGCGGGTTGGGATTGGGTAGGTCTTAACTTTGATGACGGTACTAGCCTGATGGCCTTTCAAATTCGCCCTAGAGCGATAGGTCCTGCAATCTGGTCGGAGGCACGCGGGTTGACCAAGAACGGCCAAGCAGATTTTGTCATTGACGCGCAGGCTTTGGCGCCAGCTCGTCGTCAAGCGCTGGCCTTTAAACCCAAAAGGCTCTGGCGCTCCCTGCGCTCTAATGCGCTCTATCCGGTGGAACTTGAGATTGAACTTCAGCGGCCCGATTCAGGCGTGAAGCGTATGCTTTCACTTCAACCACTCATGGACGACCAGGAAATTGACGCGCGCAAAAGTACCGGTGGTTTCTATTGGGAGGGCTTGGTGTACGTTTTCGAGAATCAACGAAGAGTCGGCCAGGGATACCTGGAGCTGACGGGCTACGCTTCGCCAATGAAGCTGTGATGATGAGCTTATCAAACAGCGCCGTCAGCGCCACGCCTAGCATGGCAACCTACGCCCAACAACCAACTTCAAAAAAGGAACAAGATGAGTATCGCGCGCATCAAACTAGGCGCCAGTGACCTTGTAGTGCCCAAGATATGCTTAGGGACCATGACCTTCGGTGAGCAAAACACCGAGCCTCAAGCCCATGAACAGCTGAATTGGGCCCTGGACCAGGAGCTCAATTTCATCGACACGGCGGAGATGTATCCCATCCCCACCAAGGCTGAGACGTTCACCCAGACGGAGAGCATGATTGGTCGCTGGTTGGCCACGAAAGATCGCAGCAAGATCATTCTCGCCACCAAGATCGCGGGTCCTGGCCGAGGCATGCCCTGGGTCCGACAAGGGTCGCGCGAGAACGCCAGCCCTTTATGCCGTGACGACTTCATTCTCGCCTGTGAGGCCAGCTTACAGCGCCTGCAAACCGATGTGATCGATCTCTATCAAATTCACTGGCCAACCCGCAATATGCCGCTCTTCGGTTCGGGTCGCTTTGATGGCAGCAAGGACTATGAGTGCGCGAGCTTTGACGAGCAGCTCGAGGCGATGGATCGCCTGCGTCGCGCGGGCAAAGTCAAACATTTCGGTGTCTCCAATGAGACCTCCTGGGGAGTCAGTGAGTTTGTAAAAGTCGCCGAAAAATATGGCCTTCCCCGTATCGCCAGCATACAAAACATTTACAACTTGATGGCTCGCGAGTTCGAGCTCAGCCTAATCGAGACCTGTCATCATGAGCAGGTGGGCTTACTGGCCTACTCCCCGCTGGCCTTCGGTTTACTTACCGGCAAATATCGCAACGCGGCCAAACCGGACGGCGCTCGCTTGACACTCTTTGCAAACAAATGGCCTCGCTATGCCAAGCCAGAATTGCCACAGGTCGCCCAAGCTTACGAAGCACTCGCCTTGAAATGGGGTATGACCTTAACTCAAATGAGTCTCGCTTTTTGCTATCACAACCGCGCTGTCGCCAGCACCATCATTGGTGCGACCAACTTGATTCAACTTAAAGAGTGTGTGCAGGCCTACGACACTCAACTTAGCGAGGAACAACTTGTTGACATTGATCAACTTCAACTAAAGTTTGGTAACCCGCTCAATTAGCGTGGCGGCGTAAGCTTTGAATCGGTTGCAACGGGCCTCTCCCCGGAAATATTATTTGAGGGCCTCTAGTGTGGTGAGTCACCACACTAGGTCTTGCGAGCCGAGCGAAACACACTAAATTTTCCGAGCAAGCGCTCTGCAGAGGACGTTGCCTCGGCGAGAATACTAGCGGGCAGCTTTTTCAGCAGAAAGGGGATACCGAGTAAGAGCAAGGCCGCATCATCGGCCCAGCCTAAAAGCGGTGCGATATCCGGAATCAAATCGACTGGGCTGAGCACATACAAAAACATTGCCAAGACAGCCAAACGCAGAGTCGGGCTGATGTGCGGATGTCGAATGGCATAAAACAAGATCAGGCCCTCGCGACCGGCCGATTTAAACAATTTACGTAAACGAAGTAACCACATATAGAAACCCCCAGAACACGGTTGAAACACTGGAGAGCATTTTTGTAGCCCACACTAAATTTACTTCACAAGCGAATTACTATCAATAATTGGCATGAGCACGGCCAACACAATAAACAGCACCACCACACCCATCACTAGGACCAAGACCGGTTCCAGAATACTTGTAAGCGCTAACGCTTTGCGCTCGGTTTCCGATGACATCGTGGCCGCTGTACGCTCCAGCATCGGCGCCAACTCGCCAGTCGCTTCGCCACTGGCGATCATATGCACCATCATCGGAGGAAACTGTTTACCGACGCCCAGAGCTTTGGACAAGGGCACACCCTCTCTTACCCTGGATATGGCGTCGGCCACGTTCGCTTTCAAGGCCTCATTGCCTAAAGTTTTGAGCCCGGCTTCCAAACCTCGGATCAGCGGAACACCAGAGCTCGTCAAGATACTCAGCGTGGAAGCAAAGCGGGCCGTGTTCGCACCACGAATTAAACGGCCAAATACCGGCATGTGAAGCAATTTGGTATGCCAAGCCAGCTTGAAACTCGGTGAGCGCAGCGCCATGGTAAAGGCGATCGCCGCGATGACGGCGAGCGCGAGTAAAAACCAGCCCCAGACCCGTAAAAAATTTGAGATTGCGATCAAGATCATGGTGGGCATGGGCAAGGCTTGCTTGGTTTGCTCGAACACCCCGATAATTTGCGGCACGACATAGGTTAACAAGGCAAACACCACCAAAATCGCGACCAAGGACACAATCGCGGGGTAGGTAAAAGCCAACACCAGTTTCGAGCTCAAAGTGTTGCGCGATTCGACATAGTCGGCCAACTTGTTCATCACCTGCCCCAGCTCGCCAGACTGCTCGCCAGCAGCCACCAGTGCCCGATACACCTCGGGAAAATCCTTGGGATACTTGGCCAAGGCTTCGGATAGAGTCTGCCCACCCACCACTTCACTGCGCACGGCGGCAAAACGCTCCCGTACCGAGGCCTTCTCAGCCTGCTCAATCACCGCATTAAGCGATTGTTCAATAGGTAATTTGGCACTGAGCAGACTGGCCAGTTGACGAGTGCACAGCGCCAAATCATTGCTCGAAAGCTTAGCGGCGAACACATTCTGGCGTAACTCATTGGCCTGAACCGGCCCAACTTCCAAGGGCGTCAGGCCGCGGTCCTTCAACAGGCTACGGACTTGACGAGGCGATTCCGCGTCAAGAACACCCTTCTGTATTTTGCCGGTAAGGTCGGCAGCTTCAAATCGAAATGCAGGCATACGGTATTCTCGCATCCAGATCAATAAATACAACCCACATGACGCCCTTATTTTTCTCACGCGCCGCCTTTCCTGCCTGGACGGCAGGTTTCGTCGCCGTTTTGGTCGGTTTCACGAGCTCGGTTGCTCTGGTATTTCAGGCTGCGCAATCGGCAGGTGCTTCACCCGAGCAAACCGGCTCATGGATCGGAGCACTTTGCTTAGGGATGGGCGGCCTGTCCATCGGGCTGTCCTGGTACTACAAGCAACCCATCAAGATTGCATGGTCAACGCCCGGTGCGGCCTTACTTGTTGTAAGTCTCGCTGGAGTACCGATGTCCAAGGCGATTGGTGCATTTGTCGTGTGCGGCCTCCTCATCCTTGCAAGCGGACTCTCAAAAGTGTTCGAGCGCATGATGAACCGCATTTCGGTGCCAATAGCCTCCGGACTCCTGGCGGGCGTTTTGGCACGCTTCGCTCTAGACGCTTTCGCCGCCGGTCAATCTCAGCCTGTCTTGGTGCTCATCATGTTGATCAGTTATTTGATCGCCAAACGCTTTAAACCGAGCTACGTAGCCCTTTGGGTGTTACTGGTTGGCACACTCTGCGCTGCGGCGCTTGGCTTGATCAACTTGCAGTCGGTCACCTTGCGATGGACCCAGCCTGTTTGGATCACCCCGGAATTTGATGTCGGCGTCGCCATCAGTGTGGCACTGCCGCTCTTTATCGTGACAATGGCTTCGCAAAATGTACCAGGTATCGCTACGCTTAGAGCCCATGGCTATACGGCGCCAGTGTCGCCACTCATCTCATGGACTGGCTTGGTCAGCACCTTGTTAGCGCCGTTTGGCTGCTATGCGATTAACCTCGCCGCGATTACCGCAGCGCTTTGCATGGGCAAAGAGATCCATGCGGACCCCGCCAAACGCTATCCAGCGGCCATGGCGGCAGGCTTGATCTATGTGCTGATCGCGCTCATGGCGGTGTCCCTTGCCAGTATCTTGGCGGC
>JAYVKZ010000123.1:0-10187 GCA_043767985.1 Betaproteobacteria bacterium | reverse complement strand
TTTCCAGGGCATCGCACACCTCCACCTGCTTAAAAAGCAAGCAGAAGTGTTACCCATGTGTCCGGTACGTTGTGTTACCTATCTCTCAGGCCGTTCATTCAACAACCTCTTCAGAAACTATTGACATACACTGAGCGCATCGAATCACCAGTAGGTGATAACGAAGCACTTTGCCGATTGGAGTCAGATGTGTTGGAGCGTGGCATGAGCAATGTTGCCGATCACGCATGCTCTCGTCTTGACAAAGTTAACTTGTCAACGCCGTTCGCCTTCCAACTAATAGTGATAGCGTAACTGAGCAAGCAGGAGGGAATCGCCGTCTACTTTGTAAACCATGCGATGTTCTTGATCGATGCGACGCGACCAGTATCCCGCAAGTGAGTGTTTTAGAGGCTCTGGTTTGCCCAAGCCTTCAAACGGGCTTCGTTCAGTCTCTTCGATAAGCTCGTTAATGCGCTTCAGCGTCTTTTTATCTTGGCCTTGCCAAAAGAGGTAGTCTTCCCAGGATTGGTCGGCAAAAACTTTTTTCATTCAGCAAGCTCGCGCTTTTTCCCTTTGCCTGAATTTAGTTGAGTAACGGCTCTATGTAGACGCGATGCGTTCTCGGGGCTTCTAAGTAAGTATGAGGTTTCCTCAAGCGCCTTGTAATCAGCAAGGGAGAGCATCACTACAGATTGCTCACCATTTCGCGTGATGATTAAGGCTTCGTGGTCGTTGCAAACTCTATTCATGGTTGAGGCAAGATTTGCTCTCGCAGTTGAGTAGCTTATCGCGTCCATTGGAAATCCTTTGATTAAGTACGCTTTATTGTACAATAAGCATAAGAGTCAAGTCTAGGCGATTGGGTCTGATATTCCTCTGGGCATTTTGGCCTTCAACGGCAACTCTTTCTGCAAATGGTCTGCAGACATTCGAGAATAGTTTTTTCGAGTAGATCAAACTCCCGCCAGGGCATCGCCTAGCCAAGCCAAGCCTAGCCAAGCCAAGCCAAGCCAAGCCAAGCCAAGCCAAGCCAGGTCAACGGGTTCATGCCCGTGACCTATTGCATGAGCCAATGATTGGTCTGTCCCGAAGTAAAGGCATCGAGCAAATGTCATGAATGCTTTTCAAGGCTCCGGCGGGCAGCCTAGTGTTGTTGCCGAGTGCCCCCGCATCTAGTGACTCTGCATGTACGCATTGCTGCGCACGAATTGACGCCTCGATCTTGTCCGTGGCGCTGATCTGTTCGCTTTCCCAGACATGCAGCTGACCCTTGGTCTGGATTGAACGATGAAAGAGTTCCTGACTGATGAAAGAGCATTGCCAAAGGAGGCGCCATGCCCAGGATTCTGGTGATCGTATAGGACGGTCTGAAAGCCTTGACGCTGTAGCTGTAAGGTGACACTTGGCCCCCCTGGCCTTTGGTACCGCCTACGGCCTGTACGCGCCAGCAGGCACAACTGCCAGCAAAATCAAGGATTGGAACCGTGCCATGAGAAAAGTGTTGGCCGACAGCGAAGTGAAAAAAAAGCTCATCACCATCGGATATCAGCCCCTTGCATGCTCCACACCTGAAGAACTCCGTGCGATAGAAAAGGCGATGAGCGCCCATTGGGCACTGATCATTAAGGCTACAAACTTTACCGCTGAATGAAGAGAGCCCGCCGCAGCATCAACGGGGCGGTTTGAACTCAAGGATAAAGTTGCGCAAGGCCATGTCGCCGACATTAATCACTTCATGCACGGTAGGCTCGCGCCAATTGACGATGGGCGAATTCATGGCCGTCACCTTACCATCTCGCCAAACGCGTTGACTCAGTTGCGGCCCCTGGTTGATGCGAATCTCGATCCGTTGACTGTGGCTGTGGCGCTCACGCATGACTCCGACCTCGAGAATTTCCTCGTAGATGAAAAAGTGCGGGCTGTCGAACAGGGTTAAGTTGTTGGGGGCGTCGATCATCTCCGGTGGTGCCTTCACTGGTGGTCGTGTCGGTTTGACCATGATCTCGAAATAAGCACCGGAGGACGGAGTCGCATGGAATTCACCTACTTTGAAAACCAACACACCGCCCGGCTTGACACGGCGGCCCGCTAGCTCGAATTCGGAGACGGCAAGCAGGGCGCGCTCGCCACAGCCAGGCCCGGCAGCAGCGCACGGCGCGGCGTCTCGGCTGACGCGAACGTAGTCGTTTTCGAACCAAGTGGACTGGGCAGTGTTTTGAGCGAGCGTCGGTATGGCGCAAAGTCCGAGGGTGGCAACGATGATGCACAATCTAAGCTTAGCGAATCGTCTTGCCTGAGTGATTTTTGAATTCAAGGTTTTTCTCCCAAAGAATGGTTACCCTAACCACCTACAACATTTTTGTAAAGCGGAAGCATGCATCATGTACATCGCACCTGAGGGCACAGGCCCTGAATTTTCAAGACGACGTTTTTCCTTTGGTCTTGGTATCGCAGCCAGCGTGGGCCTGTCGCCCATGAGCTTTGGGGCGAAGGCTCAGTCCGGCAGCGCCACCTTGGTCTTGGGTACCGCAACGCCTGGCGGAGGCTTTCCTTTGTATGGTGATGCACTCGCCAAGATCGTGAACGAGGCCCAGGCGGGCTTGGTCATTGAAACGCGCAATACCAAGGGCAGTACCGAAAACATCCCTTTGCTGGAAGATGGCAAACTCGATCTCGCACTTGTAGCTGGCGAGCCTGCATTCGAGGCCCTCAATGGCATTAACCGCCCCCCGGCGAATTTGCGCATCATCACTGCGATGTATGCGACGCCTGGCATGTTTGTCGTACGTAGCGACAGTTCCTACCGAAGCATCGCTGATCTCAAAGGGCAAGCCATTGCTTTCGGTGCAAAAGGGTCGGGTCTGCCGATTCTCGCGCGCTACGTGCTCGATGGCATGGGGCTTGATCAGGAACGAGATTTCAAAGCGGTGTTTCTTGATAAGGCGGGCGACGGGCCGGTGATGCTGCGTGATGGCCGCGTCGTCGCACTTTGGGGCGGTGGCACCGGCTGGCCAGGCTTTACAACGATCATGCAAGAGGGTGGGCGCTTCATTGCGCCGAGCAATGAGGACATTGCCCGCATACGGGCCAAACACGCTTATCTAAGCGACTTAGCCTTGCCCGCCAATAGCTATCCTGGTCAGCCTTTGGTAATTCGCTCGGTGGGGTCTTGGAGCTTTGTCTTGTCACGCCCGGGGCTGGATGAAGCGCTGGCTTACCGACTAAGCCGTGCGCTGCATCTCAATGAAAAACTCTTTGCCGAACGCCTGCCCCAAGCACGTGAAACAACGGCTGCAAATACTGCCGTAGCCGCGCACCGCGCAGAGCTATTGCATCCTGGCACTCGCACCTATCTTCGCGAAATTGGCTTGCTGAAGTAAGACTTAACTTGCAATCTTGGATCTGCGATACGTATGACCGAAACGATTTAGGGAGGGCCGTTGTGCAGTCAAACCACCAAATCCAAGGCGGTGCTGTGCGAGGTGGCTAGCTGGGCGGAACATTTCCCCGTGCGCTTGGCTTGATACATCGCCTGATCAGCTGCAGCGATCAATTTATGAGGATTCGGTGAATGCATTGAGGCCAGCGAAACACCAATACTGGCACCGATCCGGACTTGAAATGATCGGCCTTGCGGCGCCGCTTCGATAGTAAAGGATCGGGCGATGTCATCCACTAGCCGCGTAGCAATCGATAGGGCAATATTCTCAGGCCTTCGGCCTTCCATGTGATCACCGCTCAGGTCGAGGGCCACGACAAACTCGTCACCGCCTATTCGTGCAACTTAGTCCGTCTGACCCACTCCCATGACTAGTCTTCGGCCACTCGCCTGCAATACCTTGTCACCCACCGCATGACCATACTGATCGTTCACCGGTTTGAACCCATCGATATCAATAAACAGTACTGCGACATCATGACCAATTCATCGACCATGGCGAAGGGCAGGGTCAATGCAATGACGAGTAAACAAGACAGGCGGATGGTACGAATTTTCTCCGCAGCAATGTGTGCTTGATACTCTCTTTCTAGCGCTTTCGGAAACGGCTCGGCATCGCCAAAGCGAAGCGATGCAGGTAGAAGCTGAAGTAAGTCGCTATACACAAGGTTAGGCTGCAAGCGTTCTGTGGAACGGCAAATGACGAAGAAAGTTTGATGCTAACCGCTCGCTGTGACGCGACTTCCGATCAGTCCGATGAACTTACCAGATCGGCCGACAGACGTTGTAAAGCTCGTCTGTTATTGTTGCTATGAAAAGTAAAGCAAATCTTGCCACTCATGAGGGCGAAGGCTATGTGCTCACAAAAGCAGGGCAGGCGCTTTTGACTGCGTTGCAACCGTTAACCACTTGGGCTGCCAAGTGGGGTGAAAACCTACAGGATGAATGGGCGCTTAGATGCCCTTTCCAATGAATGAAAGCAACTAGCGCGGATCGAGACCTGATAGAAGTTAGCAAAGGATCGTCAGGAAAACTCTGGCGTGTCGCCTTGTAGCCATCGTTGTCCCTGAGAATAAAGGGCTTCCACCATTCTGCCTCGCAACCCAGGCATGTCGCGCTTGACCTTAAAGCCGAGCTCGGTCTGAAGATAGGCTAAATGACGATAACCTTCTGGGAAGCTCTTCAGAACTTCATCATTCAATTTCATCCGGACGCTTGGGTCGACTGGGTCCATCCGGTCTTTTTCGTAGATCGGCTGGCGCCGAACAACGCGCCAGGAGTCTTGGCCGTTCACTTCGCGCTTCTCGAAAAAATCATAGAAACGACCGGTACAGACTACGTCCACGAGCTCGCCGTGCGCGAGGCCGCGCTGACTGATCGTCATCTTGGTTTGAGCGATGGCGCGGTGCTGATGCACGTCGACTGTGGAACCTCCAAGAAAATGCAAGATGGAGACGCCGTTCTCGAAGCCTTTGCGGCTAATGTCAATGAAATCGCTAGCAGTGCCTTGAAACCAGGTAGCGCACATCCAGCCATCACTGTGCCAGACCGAACGAAAGCGATCCCAATCACCTGCGTCACGCCACAGCGCCCAGTTATTGACGGTTTCAACGATGGCGAGTTGATCGAGTTGCTTAGGAGTCATGGTTTTGCTTCGAATTAGGGCTTACGAAAAATGGAGTATCCCATTATCGGCGATACTTGAAGCGGTCGTTGCCTCTCGCTACCGTTTATCTTGGCGGATTTCCGTGAAGACGCCGCTGCACACCCAGTAATCTAGTTATGCGATTAACGTGGCGATTTGCGCCAGGTCTTTTAAGCGTGCAGGCGTAGTCGTAGGAAGACCAAAGAACTCGAGATAGGCAGGGATCTGCTCAAAAAGCATGTCGGCTCCTGGCTGAACACGACAGCCTTTTGCCATTGCGGCTTGAAGCAATGCGGTCGGCTTGTCGCTGAGTACGACCTCTGCGACGAAGCTGGTGCCGGATAATTTACTAACATCTACCGGCAGTGAATCCGAAGCGTACATGCCGAGGGGGGTAGCATTGACCACGAGTTGACTTGCGCTCGGGTCCTTGCCGCCGATCAACACTTGAAGCTGCGGGTAATGCATGAGGAGGCGGTCTCGCAAAGACATGCTGGCCGAGCTATCGAGGTCAAACAAGTGAAGCGTCTTGATGTCGGCCTTGGCGAGAGATGCCGCAATGGCCGAGCCCACACCACCACTGCCGATCACTAAGGCAGATGCCCCTGAAGGGTCGAAGCCTTTGCGCTTAATGCCTCGCACGAAGCCTTCGCCATCGAACATATCGCCTTCCAGCTCACCGGCGGCGTTGACGCGCACAGCGTTGCACGCCCCTGCGATGGCGGCAGCCGGGCTATGGCGGTCCAGAAGCGCAAGCGTGGCCATCTTGTGAGGCATCGTAATCAGGGCGCCCTTGATGTTTTTCGTCTTGAAGATGGCCTTCAAGAAGCCTGCATAGTCTTCGGCCTCGCAGGCGAAGGGCAGCACAATCGTATTCACCCCAATCGATTCGAAATAGGGGTTATAGATCATCGGAGATTTGAACGTAAATGTCGGATACCCAATGTGAGCGATAAATGAGGTATGGCCAGTGATCACAAAGTTTTATCCCGGTTTCACGGCCGACACGGCGGCTCTCAGGGCGAGTAAATAGCTATCTACCCCAAAGCCGCAAATCTGGCCTTTGACGATCTCGGCAAACACCGATACATGCCGAAAGGCTTCGCGGGCGTGAATATTGGACATATGTAGCTCGATGATGGGGCAAGTGAGAATAGCTAAGGCATCGCGGATGCCGTAACTGTAATGAGTCCATGCGCCAGCGTTAATGAGCACCGCATCGACTTTGTCGGTATAGCCTTGATGAATTCGATCACACATGGCGCCTTCCGAGTTGGTTTGAAAGTGCTCAATGCTGGCGCCAAGCTGGCTGCCCAGAGCGACGAGGCTGGCATTGATCTCGTCTAGGGTCACCGTGCCGTATTGCGCCGGGTCCCGTTTACCGAACATGTTGTGATTAATGCCGTGGAGCATGAGAATTTTCATTGAACACCTATTGGGGCGAAATGCCATGTAAGACTGGGCGTAGTTTATCGTGTTAACCTAAGTTTTGACTTCTTTAACCCCCTTTGTGACTCACCCCACTCGCCGCGATATGCTGATTAGCCCCAATCACTTCGAACCCCGCCTTGATCTCCTGTTTGAACCAGACTCCTTGGTACACCTGTTTCATCAAGACCAATACATCAACCTCGGCGAGTCGCCCGTGGTCTTGCCCTGGCGCAGCTACCAGCAAGCCGGGTTTCAGGCGGCGCGGGTGCATGCTATTGGCACATTGGAGGGCCAGGCCCATTTCGCAGTCGCCCTACCCGATGATTTTTTGCCGAGTGAGGTGGCCAACCCGTGGCGACTAGGGGGCCTGCGCTCCTGGTTCGGGGTGCTCGATGATCTTTCTCTGTCGCTGGCCATGCGGGCCGTACAGGTGCTGGAGTGGGACCGTACCCACCGCTTTTGCGGTGCCTGTGGGACGGCTACGACCATCGCCCCAGGTGAGCGTGCTAAGCGTTGCCCAGCCTGTCAACTAACGGTGTATCCGAGAATCTCGCCCGCCATGATGGTCTTGGTGTGTAAAGGTCGCGAGTTATTGTTGGCTCGCGGCGTCAATTTCCCACCGGGACGGTTCAGCGCCTTGGCAGGATTTTTGGAAGCCGGCGAGAGTATTGAGCAAGCCGTCATCCGCGAAGTGCGGGAGGAAGTCGGGGTGGAAGTGGACCGACTTGAGTACTTTGCTAGCCAGAGCTGGCCCTTCCCGAATTCCCTAATGATTGCCTTTCGTGCGCAATGGGTGTCCGGTGAGCTTCGCCCTGATCTCAACGAGATCGCAGAGGCGCACTGGTATTTGCCGGAAAATTTGCCGCAATTGCCACCGCGTCTCAGCATTGCGCGTGCGCTCATCGATTCGGCCATTCAAGCGCTGTAAGGTTCTTATTTCGAAGCTGACCGACTGGCTATAGACCGTGAAGCGTCCAAGCTTCACCATAATCGGTTGGAAATAATGACAGTAAACATTGCGTTTGAGCTAGGTCGGGCGCTCATGAAACGATTCAGTCCGAGCCGACCTCCGGCTAGAGGTTTGGGTGTGCTTTGTTTGCTGGCGGTCGTGCCCGTGTGGGGTCAAGCGCAGATACTGAGTTGTAAGGCGGCAAGTCCACCTCAGACTCAGGCTCTGATTGAAGTGTTCACCTCCGAAGGTTGCAGCTCCTGCCCACCGGCGGATCGGTGGTTGAGTGCTTTGGTTCAAGTGCCCAGCCAAAAACTCATGACGGTAGCCCTATCTCTGCATGTTGATTACTGGGACTACATTGGTTGGAAGGATCCCTTCGCCAAAGCGGCGTTTACTCAGCGCCAATACGCCTATGCTCGTCAGCGCGGTGTGTCCGGGGTGTACACCCCCCAGGTCGTTGTTGGTGGACGCGATTTTCGCAATTGGGATTCCTCGGCGAGCTTTATACAGGCTGTGAAGCAAATCAATGACAAGCCCGCCCGTGCGCAGATTGAGATCGATGCCAAGGCGGGCAGGCTCGGAGGCGATGTGCAGGTGTATTTCAATGCCAACAGTGAGCAGAGCGCGCAATTGCATCTTGTGCTTTACGAGAATGCCATTAAGAGCAAAGTGAGCGCGGGGGAAAACCGAGGTGAATTACTCGGCCATGACAGGGTCACGCGCGAGTTTTTAAAGCTGGATGCAAAGTCTGGTCAAACCAGTGTGTCGCTGGCTAAGGGACAAAGAGTTGAGCTATCTGGCTTGGCCGCCTTTATGCAGACTGCAAGCGGTGACGTGTTACAGGCGGTGGCTTGTGAGTTCAAGCCGTAGTTCCTGATGGTAGTCACCCTTATAGTCATCTTTGTTTTCGCCTTGAAGCAGCGGCAACACAAGATGGTAAATATTGATATCAAAGCTAGGGTCTGGTTCGATTCCCCAAAGGAGAGAGGTGAAGTTTTCTGAGGAAGGTTCCAGCGAAGGTTTCGGCACTTCGTCTAACTCACTGCCAATCCATTGCCAGTCCTTAAACCGGTGCACCCGAGGGCAAGGGTAGGCTGCCTCAGCCTCAATAATCTTCACTTCGCTCCAAATCCAAGGCGGCCGACGTTTGGGTTCTAAAGCCAACTTTAGTCTTATGGCTAGTGATTCAGGAGACTCCACGCCGCAACAGGCTCCTTGGCATTTTCGAATTTGAAAGTTAAAACAAGGTCGCTCGGGGTCGGCAAGTAAATCGGCCTTCGAGACCGGCTCGAAGCCCAGCACCTTCAAACAAAAATGCTCTTGTCGAGCCAGATCAGTAATGTGATGTTTGACGCTCGCCTTCGACGCGAAGGGGCCGAAGTAACTTTCGATCTGCTCAGGGCGATCTGGCTCAGGCAAGGGCAGGTTGCAGGGGTGAAATTGAATGCGAGCCGTACTGGCATCCACACTGATCCACATGGTTTGGGTGCGTTTTCGAAGCGCGATGTTATGGGCGGGCATCTCTGTTTTGATCAGCTCAATTTCACGTAGCCTCGCACCGAAGTCACCGGCCGTCTGCTCCCATTCAATGCGCCTAATCTCGGATGCTAAACGCATGCCACGCTCTGAGCGATGGTCAATACAAAAATGCTCACTCACCCGGTCACGCAAGTGAATGCTTTTACCGATGTAAAGCGGATGGCGATTGAGTCCGAAGAATTTATATACGCCCGGTGTTTTGGGAATTCGCTCTAGCTGATCACTCGGCAAATGAGCGGGCACACTTGGGTGGCGCATGATTTTCTTCATCGCCAAGTTGAGGGTCTTGTGATCTTCTTGCTGCATGAGTACTTTAAGAAACTCCCACAGCACTTCGGCATCTCCGAGGGCGCGATGGCGCTGGGTACACGGAAGTTGATGTCGAGCAATGACGGCATCTAGGGAGTGCGGTGTACGCTCCGGGAACATGGCTTGGGATAGGCGCACGGTACATAAAGTCTTGGCATAAAAGTTGCGTCCGCAACGCTCCATTTCGGCCTTGATGAAACCGTAATCAAAGCGCGCTTGGTGGGCGACGAAGATTGCGTCTTGACAAAGATTTTGAACGGTCTCACTGATCTCGGCGAACACGGGTGCATCCTTCACCATGCTAGGGGTAATGCCCGTGAGCGCTTGAATTTCCATCGGAATACTTTGCTGTGGGTTGATCAGGCTAGACCAGCGCGTGAGCCTTGGGTTCGCGCTTGCCCAATGCTCGACGCGAACCAGGCCGACTTCGGTGACCCGACCTTTTTGGGCCGATGAACCAGTGGTTTCAACGTCCAAAAAGCATAGCGTCGTCGGCAAAAGTTCTAGGGGAGAGCAGGCGGACGAGGTCAAGGGTAGGGTGCTTTGAAAAAGGTTTGACGGTTTAAGGTACTGATTGTATATCCAGTGCTTTTGTCTGAAATAGAGGTCGATGCCCAACAAACTCGTCTAAATTACGTGTAAATGCTACGAAAACCACAGGCGTTTTCCCTCAAGAAGGCGAAAAGACCCTAAAATCCGGCCTTGAATTGATTTTTAAAGATTTCATTGACTACCACATTCCAAGATTTTGGCCTGAGTGATTCGATCCTCAAAGCCATCACGGAGATGGGTTACACCATACCCACTCCCATTCAAGCTGAAGCCATCCCAGTGGTTTTACAAGGTCGCGATGTTATGGGTGCCGCACAAACGGGCACCGGCAAGACCGC
>JAYVKZ010000122.1:0-7740 GCA_043767985.1 Betaproteobacteria bacterium | reverse complement strand
GCCAGCCTTTTCGATCGTTATGCTGACGATTGGCATTGGTTATGTCGCTCGCGGCTTGATCACCATGATCCCGGTGATCGGTACAGAGACTCATACCATGCCCGTACCCTATAAGGATCAGATCTGGAAGGTGGGCGAGTTGATTCTTAATCTCGAGCACTTGGTGATTATCGCCGTCACGGCTGTCTTGTGCGCAGCGCTCTATGCGCTTTTCAAATATAGCAAGCTCGGCGTGGCCATGCAGGCCTCTTCGCAAAACCAGTTGGCGGCTTACTACATGGGTATTCCGGTGCGTAAGCTCAACGGCTTGGTCTGGGGGCTATCGGCAGCGGTGGCTGCGCTGGCGGGGATCTTGCTCGCCCCGATCACCTTCGTTCACGCCAATCTCGGTTTCATCGGTCTGAAAGCCTTTCCCGCTGCGGTCGTGGGGGGCTTCGGTAGCCTTCCGGGCGCCATCGTTGGAGGGCTGGTGATCGGGATCGTTGAGTCGCTCTCCGGCTTTTATTTGCCGGAAGGTTTCAAAGACATTGCGGCCTACGTGGTGGTGTTACTGATGTTAATGCTGAAGCCGAACGGTTTGTTCGGCGAGAAACTGCGCAAGAAGGTTTGACCGATGCGTTTCCTGTTCAAAACCGATTACGCGCAAGACATTCAACTCGCCAAGCATGGCAGGCACAAGTTTTGGTATAGCCTCCTGATCGCGTTGCTGGTGACCTGCCCCTGGTGGATCTCGGAGTACTGGGTGGCCCAACTTACCTTTGTGCTGATCTACGGCATTGCAGGTTTGGGCCTGATGCTCCTTGCGGGTTTTACCGGGCAGTTTTCCATTGGCCATGCGGCCTTTATGGGCGTCGGCGCCTATACGCAGGCGGTGCTGGTCAAAGCCGGTGTGCCCTTCCTGCTTGCCTTTCCTTTGGCAGGCGTCATGGCGGCCTTGGTGGGCATCATCGTCGGCTTGCCCGCGCTTCGCGTGAAGGGCATCTACCTCGGCATTGCGACCTTGTCCTGTGGCTATATCGTGCAGGAAATTTTTTCTCGCTGGGAGAAAGTCACCGGTGGCAACTCCGGTATGAATGTCAGCGCACCAGATATTTTTGGATGGAAGCTGTCCTCAAGTACCGAGTTTTACCTCCTGTGCTTAGTGATCGCTGTCGCATGTACCCTCATTATTGTGAACCTGCTGCGCTCGTCCACAGGCCGTGCATTCGTTGCCATACGCGATTCTGAAATTTCCGCGCAGAGTATGGGCATTAATTTGGCGCGCTACAAAACCATGTCGTTCGCAATCTCGGCGCTACTCACCGGTTTCGCGGGTGCGCTTTACGCACACGCCTTAAAATTCATCTCCCCCGAACAGTTTGACTTGGCGCAGTCGATTGACCTCTTGCTCCTGGTCGTGATCGGTGGGCTTGGGTCCGTTCATGGCGCCTTCCTCGGCGCGATTTTCCTGATCACCATGCCGCAATTGATCAACCTCTCGAAAGGTATCTTACCCGAGGTGATTGCCAATGCGCCTGGTCTAAAGAGCGCCATTTACGGTGCCGTACTGATTCTGTTCGTGATGTTTGAACCGCTGGGTCTCTACGGGCGCTGGCTCAAAGTACGTACCTATTTACAGATGTTCCCGTTTTATCGTCGCGGTATGTTCAAGCGACAAAAGAGCTTCCAGAAATCGGATCGACTCAAATGAGCGTCGCCATTTTGAACCCCAATAGCGCCGCTGCGACAACCCCTGCTGCACCTGGCCAGAGCGATATCTTGCTGTCGGCACGCGACATCAGTGTGCGTTTCGGCGGTTTGTTGGCCGTGAACCAAGTGAGCTTCGATGTCAAACGTGGCGAGGTCTTCACCCTAATCGGCCCGAACGGTGCTGGTAAGACGACGGTGTTTAACCTCATCAGCCGCATCTACACACCGACCACGGGTGAGATCCAGTTCGAAGGCAAGCGCTTGAGCGAAGTGGCGCCGCATGATGTGGCTCAACTGGGCATCGCTCGCACCTTTCAGAACATCGAACTGTTCGAGTACGCGACGGTTCTGCAAAACTTGTTGATCGGCCGCCACGTGCATCGGCGGACCAATACTTGGCAAGACGCCTTTTTTACCAGAAAAGCTCGCGCCGCCGAGATTGAGGCTCGCGAGAAAGCCGAAAAAGTCATCGACTTTTTGGACATGCAACCGTTTCGCGACACCATGGTGGCAGGCTTGCCCTATGGGGTGCGCAAAGTGGTGGAGCTGGCGCGAGCGCTATGCACCGAGCCTAAACTGTTGTTGCTTGATGAGCCGTCTTCCGGCTTGAATGTGGAAGAGACCGACGACATGGCCTTCTGGATTCAAGACATCAAGCATGAGCTGGGCATTACCGTGCTGATGGTGGAGCACGATATGACGCTCGTTTCAAAGGTGTCCGACCGCGTGCTGGCCATGAATCAAGGCGAGCGCATCGCCATGGGTAGCCCGTCGGAAGTACAGCGCGACCCTGGTGTGATTGAGGCCTACCTCGGTTCGGTTGAGGATGTGACTAACTTACGCAGACCCAAAGCATGAGTAGCAACATGAGTAGCGCCGAAAAACCTGCCATGCTAACCCTCTCCAATGTTGAGAGCGCTTACGGCCCAATTAAAGCGATTCGCGGCGTGAGCTTAAAAGTCACTCAGGGCGAAATAGCGACCGTGCTTGGTTCCAACGGCGCCGGTAAAACCACCATTCTCAAAACGATCTCAGGCATCATTGACCCGAGCCGTGGCAGCATTCAGTTTAATGGTGAGGACATCACCGCAGTCGACCCCACGATTGTGGTGCAAAAAGGCTTGAGCCACGTACCGGAAGGGCGCGAAGTCTTCCCCCTGCTTTCTGTGCGTGACAACTTGCTGATGGGTGCCTATACCCGTAAAGATCGCGACCAAGTGGCGCGCGACATCGAAGGTGTGTTTGAGTATTTTCCTATTTTGCGGGAGCGTGCTTCGCAGGATGCGGGCTTGCTGTCCGGCGGGCAGCAACAAATGCTGGCGATCTCGCGCGCCTTGATGGCCGCGCCCAAGCTGATGCTGTTGGATGAACCGAGCCTAGGCCTAAGCCCTAAACTCACCAAAGAAATTTTCGAGATTGTCGTGCGCATCAATCGCGAGCGCGGCACCACCATTTTGCTGGTGGAGCAAAACGCCAATATGGCCTTGAATGCCTCCGACTACGGCTATGTGCTCGAGAACGGCCGCATCGTGATGGAAGACACTTGTGAGCGCCTGCGTGAGAAGGACGACATCAAGGAGTTCTATCTGGGCATGAAGGAAGAAGGCCTTCGTGGCGAGCGGCGTTGGAAGAAGAAAAAGACGTGGCGCTAGGAGTGCAACATGGCTAACCTGTGGGATCTGTCGCATATTCAACCCAAACAAGAATCGGTCTTGGACGGCGACACCTTGTCGTCTATGTTTTGGAATGCGGTTAAAAAGCGCGGCGACTCGATTTGGTTGCGGCAAAAGGAATTAGGCATTTGGCGTAGCTGGACCTGGAATCAAACCGGCCAGCAGGTTCGCGAGATCGCCAACGGCTTGATGAGCCTGGGGTTCGCGCCAGGTGAGTGCGCCTCGGTGCTCGCCAATACAACGGTCGATTGGGTCTTGGTTGATCTGGCGATTCTGAGCTGTGGCGGCGTCTCAAACGGCATTTATCCCACCGACGCTGCCGTTCAAGTTCAATATCTTTCCGAAGACTCGGGTTCCGTTTACCTGTTTGTTGAGGATGACGAGCAGCTCGATAAGGCGCTCGAAGCGAGAGAGCATTTACCCAAGCTGCGCAAGATCATCGTGCTTGACATGGAAGGCTTGCGCGATTTTTCCGACCCGAATGTGATCGGCCTGGGCCAATTGCGTGAGCTAGGCCGCGCCTATGCTCAGCAGCATCCTGGTGAGATGGACGCAAGGGTGAAGGCGGTCAAACCTTCCGACCTGGCAATTCTGGTCTATACCTCCGGCACTACGGGAAAGCCGAAGGGTGCCATGCATATCCACGAAGGCTTGGTGTACACCGTTCGCGGCTACAACACGTTAACCAGCCAAGACGAGACGGATGAGCGCATGTGCTTCCTGCCGCTTTGCCATATTGCAGAGCGTATGGGCGGGCAGTACTTCGCCATGTATACCGGCTCAAAGCTGAATTTCGTGGAGAACCCGGATACCGTGCCAGATAACGTGCGAGAGATTTCCCCCACCGTTTTTACAGCGGTCCCGCGTGTGTGGGAGAAGTTCTATTCCTCAGTCACGATTGCAGTGAAAGAGGCGGGCAAGTTGCAGCAGGTCGCCTATGCCTGGAGTATCAAGGCGGGCACCGAAGTTGCCGACCTTGTGATGCAAGGCAAGCCAGTCCCTTTCCTCAATAAACTCAAATACCGTATTGCAAGGGTTCTGGCGATCGATAATGTACGCAAGCTCATTGGCTTGAACAACGCCCGTTTCGCAGTCACGGGTGCCGCGCCAATTTCCCCAGAGTTGGTAAAGTGGTATCTGGCCATTGGCGTACCGATGCTAGAGGTCTGGGGCATGACCGAGACCACGGGTGCCGCCACTGGTATGCCGCCCACTAAAATTAAGCCGGGCAGTATTGGCACGGCCGCAAACTTTTGCGAAGTACGCATCGACAAAGACACCAATGAAATCTTGGTGCGTGGCAAGAGTGTGTTCGCGGGCTACCTGAATCAGCCCGAGAAAACAGCCGAGACCATCGACAAAGACGGTTGGTTACATACAGGCGATGTGGGTTCGGTCGATGATGAAGGCTACTTCAAAATAACCGACCGAATGAAGGACATCATCATTACGGCCGGTGGTAAAAACGTGACGCCGAGTGAGTTTGAGAACGAACTCAAGTTCTCACCCTACATCACCGACGCGGTCGTCATCGGCGATAAGCGCCCGTATTTGACGGTCATCATCTTGATCGATCAAGAGAACGTCGAAAAATTTGCGCAAGATGGCGATATCCCCTTCTCAAATTACGCAAGTCTGTGCAAAACAGCGCAGGTGCAAGAGCTCATTCAAAGCGAGATCGACAAGATCAATAAAAAGTTCGCACGGGTTGAGCAGGTGAAGAAATTCTTCCTGCTCGAAAACCAACTGACGGCCGAAGACGAAGAGCTGACGCCCACGATGAAGCTTAAACGAAAATTGATTCAACAAAAATATTCGCCGCAGATCGAGGCCATGTATCGCGGCTAAGTTTATTGGTGGCTGACACTTATATTTCCTGAAGGAGACACGACGATGAAATATTTCACCCCTACTTTCACGCTGACGCGGGCTTTAGTGACGAGCACCTTGCTAGTCGCGGCCGGCCTCACGCATGCTCAAACCCAGGGCGTCAATAAAGGCGAACTGGTCTTAGGCTCTATCCAAGATTTATCTGGCCCCATCGCGGGCTTTGGCAAGCAAACCCGTATGGGCATGATGTTGCGCATTGACGAAATCAATGAGCAAGGCGGGTTAAACGGTCGCAAGTTGAAGCTGATCGTTGAAGACTCAGCCTACGACCCAAAGAAAGCCGTGTTGGCCGCGCAAAAGCTGGTCAATCAAGACAAAATCTTTGCGATGTTAGGCCATATTGGTACAGCACAAAACCTAGCTGCCATGCCGGTGCAGTTTGAAAAGAACGTCATCAATTTCTTTCCGGTGACGGCGGCGCGCGAGATGTACGAGGCTTTCCATAAGCTCAAGTATTCCTTCGCGGCAACTTACTATGACCAGATGCGTACGGCCTTGCCAGCGCTGGTCAAAGAAAAGGGTGCCAAGAAAGTTTGCGCGATTTACCAGGATGACGACTTCGGCCTCGAGGTTGTTCGTGGTGCGGATGAAGGGCTCAAGTCCATGGGCATGACCATGACTGAGAAAACCTCGTTCAAGCGTGGCGCGACGGACTTCTCTTCGCAAGTTGCCAAGTTGAAATCCTCTGGATGTGACTTCGTGGTGTTGGGCACCATCATCCGCGAGACGATTGGCACGATTGGTGAGGCTCGCAAGACTGGCTTCTCTCCGACCTTCATGGGTTCAAGTGCCTGCTATACCGACCTGATCCACAAGTTGGGCGGTAAAGCGATGGATGGCCTGTATGCCACCATGACTGTAGCCAACCCCTACTTGGATGACGCCTCACAACCGATTCGTTTTTGGGCGACCAAGTACAAGACCAAGTTCACCGATGACCCCACCGTGTTCTCCGTGTACGGCTATACGATTGTTGACGTCTTTGCTAAAGCCGCTTTGAAGGCTGGTGCTAATCTCACCACCGAGAGCTTCATCAAAGCGATGGACACCATGGTGATCCCACCGGACATGTTTGGTAGTGCACCTGCGTCCTACTCGCCCACCAAGCGTCTGGGCAGCGATGCCTCGCGCTTGTCACAGCTACAAGACGCACGTTGGAAAGTCGTTTCGGAATATACGAAGTAATCCCAATCATTCCAGACGATTTGAGCCTGAAGTTGTTTTGGGCTCATCTTTTTGAGAGAAGCCGCTGACGGTCGCAGCGGCTTTTTTTGTCACTGAAACGAGAACCTCGATGAGCACAACATTTCACGAAAGCCCGGCGACAAATCTGGACGCGCAAGAACTGGCAAACTCGTTACTCAATGTCTGGGCTTCTGCGTTCTGTCAAAATAGTCCAGCGGCCATGGCGCTACTTTATCAAGACGACAGCATGCTGTACGGGTCGAAAGCCGAACTCTTTTTAGGGAGCGAAGGCGCGATGAAATACTTCAGCGGTCTTGCGGCGCGGCGCCATCGACACGTACGCTTTGGTGATGTAAGTGCAAGCTTTGCAGGTGATCAAGCCATAGCGATTGCTGCAACGGCGCATTTTGTCGTCGCTGATGCCCAACCGCTGGTGGCGCGTTGGACGCAAACCTGGGTGAGGGTAGGGAATGAATGGCGTGTGATCAGCCATCATGCTTCACCGAAACAAGCTTTTGCGGTGTAGTCTTCCCGAAAACTTCCGCGAGGAGTATATTGATGATTCGAAGTCTAGCAACGGAGAGCCAATATGGGACTCATTCGACTGGGAAGTAAACCACCGCTGACGGTCAGCCCGACTGAGAGCGCGGCTCGGGCGGCGAGTGCGATGACTGAGCGAGGCGTTGGCGCCGCCGCAGTTCTGGACGGCACCAAGGTGATCGGCATCGTCACCGAACGCGATCTCATGAAGAAAATCGTCGCCGAGCAACGCGATCCCGTACGTACGACGGTGCGCGACATTATGACCAGCCCGGCCCTATCGATCCGCCTTAAAACCACCGTAGACGAGGCGGCAACCTTGATGCGAAAGCATCATATTCGCCATCTTCTGGTTCTTGACGAACACGATGCCTTAGTGGGCATCGTGGCGTTACGCTACTTGCTCTATGACTTGATGGATGATCTTAAGCGTGATGTCGGTGACTTGATGGGCTACGTTATGACGGACGGCCCTGGCGGGTGAATCTGCGGGAAAACTCCTGGAATTGACGAAGAATCTTGGCTTTTCCGCCATTTACGCGGCGTGCATCAGCTCGTAGAGAGTTTGAACGCGCTTGGCGCTTATCAGAAGGTATACGCCTAGCTTCGACGCTGGAAGCAGCGAGGAAGATTATGAGTCAAATTGCAAAGAAGCATGTGTGACGATAAAGGGTCCTACACAGGGACAGTCGATCACTTAATCGCTTCAATAATTTGAATCTCGTGTTTGAGTAGATCGTTGGCGAGGTCGGAGATGGGGATT
>JAYVKZ010000121.1:0-7940 GCA_043767985.1 Betaproteobacteria bacterium | reverse complement strand
GCGCTTGTTCTATAAACGCTGGACTAGGTGTCTTTGACATTTCTGTCCCTTCTAATTTAATGAATACTTAGAAGCGACAACTAGTCTGACACAGGGGGGGCCGGAACTAGGTCGAACTGAAACAGTGACTTTTGACGAGTTTAGTCGATTGGGATATGCGCTCTGGCCGGAACCGATCCAGGCCTATGTGCGCTACCTGCAAGAGTTTAGTCGATTGGGATATGCGCTCTGGCCGGAACTGAGTCACACCATGGGCGAACCTGACGCAAGTTTAGTCGATTGGGATATGCGCTCTGGCCGGAACGTGACGACCCAACCCCCCCATGTTTCCTCAAAGTTTAGTCGATTGGGATATGAGCTCTGGCCGGAACTTCAACACCGGGCGCGCTCAAATGGTGTGGAGTTTAGTCGAAATCGAGCTTGATTCTCGTAATCAAATCCTAAAAGAAATCGCTATGGGAATTGTGAACGAAAGCGAATTAGTCCTGCACGCTGAGAGTTGGTTTTCACGGCTTGCACTGTTTAATGCAACGAATTGCTGAATCGACATGACAATCTTTCTCAACAACGACATGGGCTACTTTTGTTCGAGAGCAAGTCGCATCAATTTTTTTTTCGATTCAGTGGCTGACCCAGTGATAGGTTGGCTTCAGTTGAGATAGTTCCCCAGCATGACCCGCCCCTGTTTGACTACCAATGGATCGGGACACACGGCAAACCACTCAATCAGTTGTTTACGCGCCTTCTCACGGTCTGGGCGCCCCTCGGCACGGTCTAGCCTGACCACCTCAACGAGTTGTTCGAAGGCCGCTTCGTATTCGCCTTTGCGCACCAAATACTCGGCCCATTCGAAACGAATGGGGAAGTCTTTGGGGTTGGCTTCGAGCTTCTTGGTCCAGCCCTCAACATCACCGGTGATGGGCGGTTGCTTGGCGAAGGCTAGGCGTGTTTCTAAACCCTTGAGGCGATCTTTTAGTTTTGGGTTGAGCTCCTCCACCGCGAAGATGCCTAGGAGCGCTTCTACATCGTCGAGATCGCCTTTGACAAGTAAAAACTCGGCGAGGTCTAGGCCGATGAGTGCGTTGCGCGGCTCCATCACTTGAGCGGAGCGTAGCAGTCGTTCCTTTTCTTCGTCGTTTTCCTCCTCGCTCGCGGCCACGCGCAATTGCTCGGCTTCGGAGACCAGGTGCTTGTCCAGGAATTTACGGATCTGACCTTCGGGTAAGGCGCCAGTAAAGCCATCGATCATTTCGCCATTTTTAATGAGGCGGCAATCGGGAATGCTTTTGATTTGGAAATAAGAGGCGAGCTGTTGGGCTTTTTCGGTATCCACTTTGGCGAGATAGAACTTGCCGCCATAGGCTTTGGCGAGTTTCTCTAAAACCGGGGAGAGCGACTTGCAGGGGCCGCACCATTCGGCCCAGAAATCAATCAGAACCGGTGCAGTTTTGGAGAGTTCAACAACTTTTTCGTTGAAGTCAACTTCTGTGACATCAAATACAAATTCGTTGGCAGGAAGGGCTGTGGTCATGTTTCTACCGATGATTGAGTCATATGGCGTGGGTCGGCAGCCACTTAGTGCGCCGAAGGCTTGATTATCGCCTGAATCTGCGCCTCGCTAAAACCCGCCTCGGCCAGAATTTCTTCGGTGTGCTGACCGAGCTGCGGTGCGGGTCGCCGCACACTCGGCGGTGTGTCGCTCCAGGTGCCAGGAGGCTCCAGGCTACGGAAGCGGCCTTCGCTGGGATGCTCGCGCCAGGCAAACGCGCCGACGGCCTCAAGATGCGGGTCTTCCAGCAGAGTTTCTAGGGTGTTTAGGGGCACGGCCGGAATGTCGGCTTTTGCAAAAAAAGCTAGCCAATACTCGGTACTGTGTCGGGAGATCAGTTCACCTACTTCACCGTAGAGCGCATCAATGTGGAGGGTGCGCTGGGTGATTGAGCCTAGTCTCGGGTCGTCCTTGAATCGCGCTGCAAGACCAAGCCCCTCGAAAAAGCCTTGCCAGTGCTTATCCGCATAGAGCAGGACGCAGACATGGCCGTCACTAGTTTGAAACGGGCGGCGCTGAGGGGCGAGCTGGCGAGCATAGCCCATGCTGCCTTGCGCTGGGTCGAAGGTTTCACCGCCCATGTGATCGCCGAGCACGAAGGGCACCATGGTCTCGAACATCGGTAAGTCAATACTTTGTCCGCGCCCGGTTTTTTCACGGGAGTAAAGCGCCGCGCAAATGGCGCCGACGGCGACATGGCCCACGGTACGATCAATGAAGGCGAGTGGGACATAGCGTGGTGTGGCATCGCCAACCTTGGCGACCAGGGTGGGAATGGCGGCAATGCCTTGAATCAAATCATCGTAGGCGGGATAGCTTGCATAAGGGCCCGTCTGGCCGTATCCATACATGCCGCAATAAATCAATTTGGGATTGAGGGCGTGCAAGACATCAAAACCCAGGCCCAGTCTTTGCATCGCTTGGGGGCGGATGTTGTAGATCAGGACATCGCTTTGTTCGACTAAGCGCAAGATTGCTGCTTTGCCGTCCGAGCTTTTGAGATCCAACACAATCGAGCGCTTATTGCGGTTCATGTGCAAGAAAATATGACCCATCCCTGGGTTTTTCATCGGGCCAATACCGCGTACGGTATCGCCGGTTTTGGCTTCGACCTTGATGATATCGGCCCCATAATCACCAAGCATCAGGGTAGCCAGGGGCCCCATGAGTACGCTGGTGAGATCTAATACCCTCACGCCGGCGAGGGCACCGGCAAGCGGGGGTAAGGACGTGTTCGGGGAGGTTGCGCTGTCGCTAGGCATGGTGCTCGTCGATTCGATGGGTCGACGAGCATTGTAAGTCCCTGGCCGGAAAGCAGTCCTTTACCGAAAACGTCCGCCACGGCTGCCCCAGCCACGCGAAAAGCCTCCGGAGTGCCCCCCGTAAAAGCCACCGCCACCGTAATAGCGGGGTGCAGCATAACCGTAGTACCGAGGGACGTAACTATAGTAGGGGTAGTAATAGGGACGCCAGGCGCCCCAGTAGAGCCCGAGGGTGAACGGCACCCAGGGATAGTGGTAGTAACTGCGAGTGACCACTTGTGGGTTATCCACGGTGGCGGTATTTACCGGAGCGGCCAGAGCAGCATCGACGACTTCTTTGGGCACGCCATTGGTGGCCATGAGGTCAATATCAGCCTGCTTAAGAGGTGCGTTCAAGCCGCGACCGGTAATGTCTGCAATAAGCTCAGCGACGGGGCGCCCACCCTTGGCCTGAGTCAAAATCTCGGCTACCGACAAACCACCGTTGGGCGGGATTTGAGATTGAGGCACCTGCACACTGCGGACGACCTGCGGTGGCTGATTGGCGACGGGGGTTTGAGTGCCTGGATAGGTTGCGCTACCTTGAGCTGGCGCAGGCGCATAGACCACGCCGGTTGGCGAATAGGGAGTCGCGCACCCGACTAGGCCGAGCGAGGCTAAAGCCAGAGCGGCTAAACCAAGCCTTGTGCCTACGCCCGACAGCGCGCTCTCCTTAGTCTGCGACGATATAAAAGTCGACATCTTGCGATCCTTCACAATATAGTTCCAAAACGGCCGCTCTTGCTGAACCGTTGACCCGAACTCCAGGCAAGATTGCCAGAATGTCTCGCAATTGTCAGTGAAATCCGCAAGCAAAGAGGGACTTGTCGGGGTTAAAGTTGTAACACTTGTAAACCCCCACGTCACGGCCCGCGCGGCTTCATGCGACAGGTGAGCTGTTGCCAAGATTTTTTAAGGATTTCCCTGCGTGGCCAGTCTTCAGATTCGAGCACTTTTTCCGCATGCTCAACATGGGGTCGTCAATGTGCCTGCTAGCCTTACTCAATCGATTGAGATTCCTTTTGTGATCGAGGGGAGCGGCCCGCCCCTCCTTTTACTGCATGGTCATCCGCAAACGCGAGTCATTTGGCATAAGGTTTGGCCGGAATTGACTCGTCGCTTCACGGTCGTGGCCTCGGATATTCGCGGCTACGGCGATGCAGGCAAGCCGGAGGGTGGCGAGCGTCAGATTGCTTACAGCAAACGAGCAATGGCCAAAGATCAGGTGAGCCTCATGGCTCAATTGGGCTTTGAGAAGTTTCGCTTAGTGGGCCATGACCGGGGCGCGCGAGTCGCACACCGCTTGGCTGCGGATCATCCTGAAGCCGTTGAGAAACTCAGTTTGTTGGACATTTGCCCAACTGTGGCGATGTACGACAAGACGGATATGGCGTTTGCGCGGGCTTATTGGCATTGGTTCTTCCTCATTCAAGCCGCACCGTTTCCGGAGACCCTGATCAATGCAGATCCGGTGTACTACCTCGGTCGCTTGATGAACATTCGTAGTGACGGAGTGAATCCATTTGCCAAAGAAGCCATGGCGGAGTATTTGCGTTGCGCGCAAAATCCCGAGTGTGTTCGCGGAATGTGCGAAGATTATCGAGCGGCAGCAGATATTGATCTTGAGGATGATCGGGCGGATCGCGCTCTTGGTCGAAAACTAACCATGCCGGTTCAGGCACTTTGGGGCGCACGAGGGGTGGTGGGATCACAATTTGATCCTCTCTTGGAATGGCGCAAGGTGGCCGATCATGTTGTTGGTGAAGCCTTACCTTGCGGGCACTATGTGCCGGAAGAGGTTCCCGGCGAACTAGTGAAAGCGCTCTTTAGCTTTCTGTAATGCTGTTTGTAGGTTTTTTGGGTTCGCGATTCTGCGGGCCCTGAGTTTTTTTGTTTTGATTCAATAGGAGTGTTGAGAATGCATCGGATCGCGGTTATCCCTGGCGACGGTATTGGCAAAGAGGTCATGCCCGAGGGCATTCAGGCGGTCGACGCCGTGGCACGTAAGTTCGGCATCAAACTTCATTTTGATCACTTCGATTTCTCGAGCTGGGACTATTACGAGAAGCACGGCCAGATGATGCCGGACAACTGGAAAGAGTTGGTCGGCGGCCACGAGGCCATTTACTTCGGTGCGGTCGGCTGGCCCGAAAAAATCCCAGACCATGTGTCGCTGTGGGGTTCCTTGATTTTGTTTCGTCGTGAGTTCGATCAGTACGTGAACCTGCGCCCCGTGCGTTTGATGCCCGGTGTGCCTAGCCCCTTGGCCAATCGCAAGGCGGGCGATATCGATTTTTATGTGGTTCGCGAAAATACCGAAGGCGAGTACTCCTCGGTCGGGGGGCGCATGTTCCCCGGTACGGATCGTGAGTTTGTCTTGCAAGAGTCTGTTTTCACTCGCAAAGGCACGGATCGCATCATGAAGTTTGCCTTCGAGCTCGCGAAAAAGCGTGAGGCCAAGCATGTGACGTCGGCCACCAAGAGCAATGGTATTTCAATTTCCATGCCTTATTGGGACGAGCGCTTTGAAGAGATGGCGAAACACTATCCTGGCATTCGCACGGACAAGTTTCATATCGATATCTTGACGGCACACTTTGTTCGTAACCCCGATTGGTTCGATGTGGTGGTGTGCTCCAATTTGTTCGGCGATATTTTGTCGGACCTTGGCCCGGCCTGTACGGGCACCATTGGTATTGCGCCTTCAGGCAACATCAATCCAGAACGTGTCTTTCCATCGCTATTTGAGCCCGTGCACGGTTCCGCTCCGGACATCGCAGGCAAAGGCATTGCCAACCCCATCGGGCAAATATGGTGTGGCGCAATGATGCTGCAACATCTTGGTTACCCTGAGGCGCATGATGCCTTATTGAAGGCGATTGAAACGGTGACCGAACATGGCCCTCGTACTGGGGATATGGGTGGCAAGGCAACGACCAAGGATGTGGGTAAAGCCATTATTGAGGCGCTTGGCTGATAGGTGATCTTGCCTGTGTCCCTCTCTGAACTTCAACCCGGCGCCCACCGTGAGCTTTTATTAGCCAGCTTTCGGGCGGCGGTTGATGCGGCCGACCCGCGTAAGATTCTTGCGCAGTTTTTGCCGAGCGGGGAGGCTCTCCGAGCTTACGGGAGGGTGATCGTAGTGGGGGCTGGGAAAGCGGCGGGCAGTATGGCCGCTGCGGTGGAAGATCATTGGCGTGCGCAGGCACTCTCCCTTGAGAGCTTGCAGGGCTTGGTGATTACTCGCTATGGGCATGGTGCGCCAACCCAGTCGATTGAGGTGGTGGAGGCCGGGCATCCCGTGCCTGATCAAGCGGGCGAACTCGCCGCTCATCGCATCTTGGAGATGGCGGCTGTGCTGACAGCGCAGGACCTGCTCATCGTACTGGTGTCCGGTGGTGGTTCCAGCTTGCTCAGCCTGCCTGTCCCTAGCGTGCCGATGGTAGAGCTAAAAGCGGTGACTCAGGCGCTTTTGGCGAGTGGCGCACCGATTCAAGAAATGAATATTGTGCGCAAACACTTGTCACAAATTCAAGGGGGGCGGCTGGCTCAGGCCACGAGTGCAAAGGTCTTAAGTTTGTTGATCTCGGACGTGCCTGGTGACGATGTCTCAGCGATTGCGTCGGGCCCCACCGTGCCCGACCCTTCGACCTATCAAGATGCGCTAGACGTACTGCAGCGATGGGAGGTGCACGCGCCTGCGAGTGTTTTGCGACATCTGCAAAGCCATGCTCAGCTAGCTGATCAGTATCAGGAAACCCCTAAGCCAGGGGAGCTGATTTTCGAGCGTTTTGAGACGCATCTCATTGCTACTGCGAGTCAAAGTCTCGCAGCTGGCGCGCAAGTGTTTCGTGAGCAAGGGATCGCAACACTGGTGCTGGGCGACGCGATCGCCGGTGAGGCGCGCGATGTTGCGCAAGTGGTCGCGGCCATTGCCAAGGAAGCCCATTACCGTGGTGAGGCCTCCTTGGGTTTGGCTCAAAAGCGCCCGCTTGCGATCATCAGTGGCGGAGAATGTACGGTGACCTTACGTAGTGGCGCAATGGCGGAAAAGTCTGCCTTGGTGCGGCCTCGCGGGGGGCGCTGTAGTGAGTTTTTGCTGGCCCTAGCTCGCGAGTTGGAGGCCTTACCGGGTGTCTGGGCCTTGGCCGCCGATACGGACGGTATCGATGGCAGTGAAGATAATGCCGGTGCCTTACTCGCGCCCGATAGTATGCAGCGTGCGCTGGCGCTCGGCCTCAACGCCCGCAAGCTCTTGGACAGTAACGATAGTTGGGGCTTTTTTAGTGCCTTGGGTGATCTGATTGAGACCGGGCCAACACTGACGAATATAAATGATTATCGGGTGGTCCTTCTAGCCTGAACCAAGGTGCCAGTGTACGTCTGCCGCTCGCGCTGTTAGCCAAGGTTCAAGTATTGAGGCCCGTACCGGGTACTAGTTTATGCTTAGGCTTCACCCATGTATTTGACCTTGCTTCTGACCTTATGTCCGCTCCTGAATTAAACACCCGCTCTGATCTAGTCTTTACCCGGCCCGACGACTGGCATCTTCATTTGCGCGATGGTGCGGCCTTGCGGGCGGTGGCGCCGGCCACCGCAGCACAGTTCGCACGTGCAATGATCATGCCGAACCTCAAGCCGCCGGTCACGACTACCGCTCTTGCTCGGGAGTATCGTCAGCGAATCCTCGATGCACTTCCGTCGGGAACGCACTTCCAGCCTTTGATGACCTTGTACCTTACCGATGCGACCTCGGCCACGGAAATTCGCTCGGCCAAAGCCAGCGGCATCGTGCACGGTGTCAAGCTCTATCCTTCGGGGGCAACCACGAACTCTGATTCTGGTGTGAGCCGAATCGATAAGGTTTACGGCGCACTGGAGGCCATGCAAGAGGTTGATTTACCCTTGCAAGTCCACGGCGAAGTGGTGGACACTGCGGTCGATACTTTCGATCGTGAGGCTGTGTTCATCGACAAAATTATGGGGCCCTTGCGTGAGCGATTTCCGGCGCTTCGGATTGTTTTTGAGCACATCACGACGCGCCAAGCGGCTGAGTTTGTCACAGCGCAGTGCCAGGCTGAACTCGCTAC
>JAYVKZ010000120.1:0-7956 GCA_043767985.1 Betaproteobacteria bacterium | reverse complement strand
GTCGACTTTCGGGAACTAAATTTGCGGTGAGTACGCCAGACGCAGAGGTCGCGACCGGTGGTACCTCACTACTCCCGTTAAGTTGAGCAGTAAGTGCTTTGGATGGTGAAGCTTTAGTCGCCGAATCACAGCCCGTAAGGGCAAGTAATGAGACGATAAAAACGGTTAGTAGTGTTCGAGGGGTCTTTTTCATGTTCATCTCATCTTTTAAAGTTAAGTAGGTCGATGATGGCTATTCACAATGATCTCGCAATTGCACCTACCTGTCTGTTCGATTTCGAACATTCGTTGTAGGCGGGACAACATCGAGGTATTGCTCTGCTTAAACCGTTTTACATCAAGAAATTCAAAATATCCTGGGTCAGTCGAAGCTTTTCGGTTGCGAACAAGCCGTGAGCGGCTCCGTCATATTCAATCAGCGTAGATTTCTCTATACCTTTGGCCGCTGCTCTCGCGGAGGCGTTAATGGGTACAGTTTTATCACTGGTTCCATGAACGATTAGCGTCGGCACCTTAAAGGCAGCGAGGTCTTTTCGAAAATCGGTGCTCGAAAACGATTTTTCGCATTCTAGTGTTGCCTTCAGGCTTGCCTGCATCGCTTGATTGGAGGCCCAAATGAGCGTCTCATCGCTAACGGGTTTGGAGGGCAAACTAATGCCAAAAAAATCTTTAAAGAAATCGGTGAAAAACTTCGCTCGATCCTCTTTGATACTCTTGGCCATGTCGTCAAATACGGCCTGCTCTGTACCCTCTGGGTTGTCAGAAGTTTTCAACATGAATGGCACCACCGATGAAATCAGTACCGCTTTCGATACAGATTTACCCTGGTGCCGCGACATGTAGCGTGCCACTTCGCCTCCGCCCATTGAAAAACCCACGAGCACTGCTTCTTTTGCATCGGTCTGCTTGACGACCTCGGCCAAATCATCAGCCAGCGTGTTGTAGTCGTAACCGCCCCAAGGCTGACTCGAACGTCCAAATCCCCGGCGATCATAGGCTATTGTGCGAAATCCAGCGCTGGCGATCTCCATGGCGATATCATCCCAACTGTCTGACGACAAAGGCCATCCGGACATAAGAATGACTGGCTGACCTTTACCCCAATCCTTTACATAAAGTTGAGTAGAGTCGGCCGTGGTGATGTTTTTCATAAGTGCTTCCTTAATTGGTCTGTGAGCGGGACGATTAATGGCGAATAGATTCAAGCGGTGTCGACTTTTGGCGCCTTCCCTGCCGGACCAGGGACAAGCTTGGCCCGCCGCTTCGCGTCCAGACCAGGCGTCGCTCGCATGTCGGTGTCGACAAGACCTGCATCGATATCTCGCTTGGCTTGTTCAATCACAGGATTGGGCGACACCGCTGCACCATTGACTGTTTCATCTTTCGTTTGCGGCGGTTCAGCAGCAGGTACCGGTGACGAGCTCTGTGAAATGTTGGAAGGGTCTTTCATGTTGCGTTTGTCCAAGGCGTCACTTGCGAATTACTCAGACAGTGCGACAGGTCGAGTCCCTGACCAATAGCCCTGTTTTCCATAGTGCTCATAAAGCGCCATCTCTTGTTCTCGATTGAGTTCGGTTGAACTGTCGAAATGTGGTGCGCTCTGCACGTCTTCACGAGTCAAGTCGATCGACACCTTTTTATCCACCCAACTGATGTCGGTAATCCACTGAGGGGTCACCAGAATGTTGTGCCCCATCCACCAATTGCTGGTATTGAGAACCAGGTAGCGAATGGCCCAGGTTTCATCGTCGATGAGCACATCTTCAACATGCCCAATATCTCCATCCTTGGCGTGAATGTGATATCCGATGATTTCCTCGCTGCTCCGAAGGTGGGGGTCATCATGTTGATGGCGAGCGCGTTCAGCACTACGATAAACTGACTCCGCTTGTTCCCGATCTTCACGATTTTCCCGCTGGCCCACAACCCCAGGAAGTACGCCGTAGGGATACATGCCGCCACTCCAAATACCCACGCCGCCCCAATAGTCGGGGTAACCGTAATAGCTTAGGTAAGCCGTTTCATTTTGTCGGGAAATGGGTTTGTCAGTATCGAAGCTAGGGCTCTTTTCGACCTGCATCTTGGTGAGAGAAACATGCAGGCTGCGAGTTGCCATCGTTTCGTGTCGAATGGAGATTGGCGAGATTAATACTTGTCGGCTTTGAAGCCAGCTACCCGTGTCCACCACGAGATAGCGCACTACCCAAGAGTGATCATCGAAATAGATGTCCGTTATTTCTCCGATGTTGCCGTCAGTGGCACCAATCTCGCGAGCCTTGAGGTCTTTCATACTACGAATCATGATGATCATTCCTTAAAATGTGTGTGCTCATTGAGGATGAGCAGCATTGAGTTTGTGACGCTGAGGTCAAACTCTGAGTCTTCAGCGTCGAATCGTCTGTGGGATGGCGCACATGACCTTCACCCAAGAGTTATATAGATCAAAAGGAACCCTAGAGCGGCTTCCAAACTGCTACACCGACTCCAGATGGTGGGGATATAACTAACAGTCATCTGTTCGATGACGTACAGAGCCGAACCACAATTGCTGCCACCATGCACTCTCAGCCGATGACCTAAATTGACTCAAACTTGAATCACGATGAGAAGTCCTCTTTCCATTCTCGATGCTAGGCACAGAAAAAAGCATGATCACTCGACAAGTCTCCAGCAACAGACCCCCCGGAGTTAACACCCCTTCGAGTTTATTCATAGGTAAGTCGCCCCTCGAGAAAATCGATTCGTTCTCAAAAATATTAGAGATTGGAAACGCAAGGGTGGTCACGGAAGGAACTTTCATACACCGCGCAGGTGATCAGTTTTCCTCCCTCGCTTTCTTACGGTCTGGCACGGCTAAGCGCTCGCTGATCACGGAGGACGGCCGAGAACAGGTTCTCGGCTTTCCCATGTCCGGTGAATTAATTGGGCTGGAAGCGATCGATTCCGATGTTCACACCACAACGGTCATTGCCCATGATTTTTGCGTTCTAGTTGAAATCAGCTATGCAGAGCTCGAAAAGCTCGCAGCTCAAGATCGGGAGGTGGCCGGCTTCTTGTTCCGGGCGATGAGCTCGGCGCTACGAGAAGATCACGGATGGCTGGCAGCGCTCGGACTGTTAAGTTCTGAAGGTCGGCTCGCGGCTTTTCTCATGGACCTTTCCCAGCGCTTTTCTGCCCGGGGTTTTTCAGCTCGCCGTTTCGCAATGAGGATGACGCGCGCAGAGATTGGTTGTTTCTTGGGGCTGACCATAGAGACGGTAAGCCGTGTGTTTTCAAAATTGCAAAAAACTGGGCTAATTAATGTTGCTCGTAGGGATATTGAAATACTCGATCTAAAAGCCTTGATGACCCTTGCACAGTTACAAAACAGTCCACAATAGCCGAAGCTGGATAAGTCACTTGACCTTACCCAGTGCCACGCGGAACTCCTCTAGTTTTTTTTCGTAAGCGTCCGCTTCGCCGTAATTAAGGAAACGGTTGTAGCGAGAATGCGTACCAAGGATCTTGTGGGCGTGTTTGATGGGGCAGAAGTATTGTTCTGTGCGTGCCAGGATCTCGGTCATGTAGCTCATCAGCCCGTTGCCGTATTCGCAGTAGGTGCAATGGAACTTCTCAATGAAATTGAGATACCCCAGGTGATGGCGGTCGAACACGAGATAGTCGCTACGCCGCACTCGGGTAATACCGTAGATGGGAAAGCAGGCCCACTGGTAGAAGCTGACACAGGCATCAATCATGAGCATTGGAATCACCATGCTGTAAATGATTGGCCCGGTGATCAGGTTCTGTGGCCGGTTGGTCACCAACCATCGGAAAAAGTTGGTCTTGAGCTTGCGATGCGCCTGCTTGACCGCATGCTCAAACTCCACGCGCTTGCCTTTGATTTGGAAGAAAATTTGGCTCTCATGATCATGGACGGCGCTGCGCAGCTCGGCTTCGAGCGCAGCAATTTGGTTCAGAATTGTATGGATTTGATTGTTCATATGTCCAAGTATGGACCTATTTTTCCGAAATTGGGTAGCCGCTGAAGTCAACGACTGGGCCTGCTATTCGCGCACGGTGTGTTGTGTTCGTCATGACTTTTCCTTGTTGTGGCGCCAAAGCGTTCTATAAAAGCTTGGGCTGTGAAGAGTCCGAAAGCGATGCATCTTGACGCTAGACTGAGCGATCAGATTCAGTGGTTCGAACTTTTCCATTGAGCACTGTTCATGAATGGGCATCCCTTGCCTCGGGATTGGGTTCTACCATTGCAGCGCGTCAAGAGTGCCGTCTGTGCGTTGCTGAACAAGGACCCTGTAATGCGCTGCTGTTCCGCGCGAAAACGCTAGCCACTACAGCGCTGCCGCCCAACCCTTCATCGCTTTACCGCCTGCCGCGGCGACCGCGCTCACGCACGTTCCCCAGGCGATGTCCAGCATCGACAACCCAATCGGCCATTGCTTCAAAGTGGCGAGGTTCGTCAGGTCGTAGGTGGCATACGCAAAGAACCCAAACATCGCCGCCGTGACCATCGTTTTCCCCCAACTCACGGTGGGACCGCCTGGTTCCACTGCAAACAACACTAGCCCAAGCGCAAACAGCAGGTAGAACAGAAGCGCCACCGGCACATTCGGCTTTTCAGCCATCAAGTGACCAATGCCTTGCTGGTAAAGCGGTTTGGCAACTACCCCCAGCCACAGCAGGTCTAGTCCTACCAGCACGATCAAGGTTCCAGCGTAGGCAGCGAGTAGTACTTTCATGATGTTTACGTGTTCCAGGCATGTCAGGGCAGGGCGTCCCGGTTGCGGGGTACCTATGTGTAGAGGATCATCTGGCAAGTATAGGGAAAATTGATGCTCTCACCGTGTGCTGGCGAACAGACGCACACGATGTGTTCAGTTATGCTTGAAGACCATTGCTGCGCAAGTTATCACCAGCGCTCGCTTGCAAACTCATAGGACGCATTTTGCCTAGTGACACTATCATTAATGTGCCCTTTGAGCCCGCGCATCCTTTGCACTCGCTGATACAGGACGCATCACCCTACAACGACGCGCCAAGCGACGAGGTGGGTCGGCGCTTGTTCCAAATCCGCAGTGCCAACTCGCACGGCCAGCGCAGCTCGGCCAGTATTTTGATTAACCGTATGTATGCGTCACGTGGCTACCTGAGCTCGCCCTTGCCGACACAGCAGTTGCCTACCCGAATCACCTTGATCGCCAGCGAGGCGGGCGTGACGATCGGCACCATCACCGTCGGCTTTGATTCACCCGCTGGGTTAAACGCCGACGACCCGTTTATTACTGAGACTACGGTGCTGCGCGCTGAGGGCCGTAATCTTTGTGAGTTCACCAAGTTGGCCATTGACAGCGTGGTGCGCTCCAAACGCGTGCTCGCTTGTCTATTTCACGTGGCCTACATCTACGCGCACCGCATGATGCGATTTGACGATTTACTAATCGAAGTAAACCCTCGGCACCGCCGCTATTACGAACGCATGTTGGGCTTTGAAGTGCGCGGGCTGCAACGCATCAACCCACGTGTAAATGCGGTGGCTGTGTTGCTATGTTTAAACTTCGACCACGCCCGTGCCCAGATCGCGTTGTATGGCGGTAGGCCTGAAATAGGGGATGAAAAACGCTCACTCTATCCTTATTTTTTTTCGGGAGTTGAAGAGACCAGCATTATTGAACGCTTGCTGCGTACGCAACCCGATGCGGCCTACACGCCAGCCTCTGTGGGAGCCGGATATGGAATGGTTGGTAGCAATGACTAGGGGCACTGAAAACCTCCCCGAGAATGACGCTAGTGATTTCTCTTACGATGACGCCTTTTCGCGCAACTTGGGCTGGTTGCTTGCCAGCGAGCAACTGCGCTTGCAGCAAACACGGGTCTGCATTGCGGGTTTGGGGGGTGTGGGCGGGGTGCACTTACTGACCTTAGCGCGCTTGGGAGTGGGTAGGTTTTCGGTGGCCGATTTTGACACTTACGCCATCGCAAATTTTAACCGCCAAATAGGCGCCACGATGTCCACACTCGGCAAGAGAAAAGTCGAGGTGATGGTGGCCATGGCGCGTGACATCAACCCCGATATTGACATTCGGGTGTTCGATCAAGGCTTGGACGCTCACAACCTCGAGGCGTTTTTACAGGATGGCCAGGTATACCTCGATGGACTGGATTTTTTTGCCCTACCGGTGCGCCGATTGGTATTTGCGCGATGCCGGGAGTTAGGTATTCCGGCCGTCACCGTCGCACCCTTGGGCATGGGTGCGGCCTTACTCAACTTCTTGCCGGGTGGCATGAGCTTCGACGACTATTTTCAGTTTGAAGGGCAAACCGAAGACGAGCAGGCCTTACGATTCCTGGTGGGATTGTCGCCCAGCATGTTGCAAATGTCTTACTTGGTCGATCGCAGCCGCGTTGATTTGGCACGGCGCCGTGGCCCCTCCACCAGCATTGCAGTGCAATTGTGCAGTGGCGTCGCGGCAGCACAAGTGCTGAAATTGGTGTTGTGCCGAGGTAAGGTGATTGCCGCGCCGCGAGGTCTGCACTTTGATGCTTATCGTAACCGACTAAGCCGCACCTGGCGGCCTGGCGGCAATCGCAATCCAATTCAGCGCCTTTTGCTGAGTTTGGCCAAGCGGCGCTTGAAGGGCAGCTCGTGATTCCTGACGCAGAGGCACTGCGGCAAATTCTGACTGCTGGCATTCAAGCGCCGTCCGCAGAGAATAAACATTACTTTTGCTTGGAGGTAGGCGCGCAAGCGGTCACTCTGCATGCCACCGACTGCGCTTCATGGCCTATGCATCCAGAAAGAAAAATGTTGGCGCTCATGTCTTTTGGTGCGGTGGTTGAGAACATCACATTGCGCGCACAGGCCCTGGGTTTTATGACCCAAGCAAGCTGGCGATTCGACTCCTCGCGTGTGGTCGAACTGAGCTGGCAGAGTGCCACGCGTGTCGTCGATCCGCTGGACGGAGCCATCGCAACTCGCCACACCAACCGGCGCTTTTATCGTCGTACGCCAGTGCCAAGCGCAGTGCTGGAGCAGATCAGCGCCGCCTCGAACTGCGTATTTGGCACCAGGGTTCACTGGTTGACCGACGGGCCGCAACGCAACTTGGCGCTGAGCTTGATACGCATTGCTGAAACCGAACGCTTTCGTCGCACCGGACTACACCATGAAATGTTCAGCGCCATCCGCTTCGAGCACGGCTGGAATGGCACGGTGCCCGAGGGCTTGCCGCTCGCAGCTTTACAGGTGGAATTTCCCATGCGATGGCCGTTTGCCTGGTTGCGCCATTGGCGCTTGATGCGCGCTGCCCACCTGGTGGGCGCGCACCACGCTTTGGGCCTGCGTTCGGGATACTTGCTTTGTGCTGGGGCACCGCATATTGGCCTGCTAATGTCGGAGGCAGCGGACGTCGATGTGGCTCATTCCCAAGCCGGACGCGCCTTGGAGCGTTTGTGGCTAGCCGCTGAACTTCACGGCATGGCTTTGCAACCCATGGCTGCAGCCACCGTTTTGGTGGCGCAAATCAGTCGCCCCCACTGGGTGAGTGCCGCGACGCAAAAGCGCTTGTCGGACGGTCTAGGTATGCTGAGCGCCAAGCTAGGCGTGGAAGAATCAGACGCGAGGCCTTGTATGTTGTTTCGTATGGGGCGAGCCCCGACACCCACGGCCGTGGCGGGTAGGCGACCTTTGGAGCAATTTTTAAAAGCACCGCCTAGTTTTTCATCGCCCGGACTAACACCTAGCAGACGTCCCTAGGTAGGCCAAGCTTCTTTTTCAGTTAGGTATCCTACCGAACAGAGTAACTACATGATTTTGCTTAGTGTAAGGCACTACTCGCACGATCTCGTGCGAGTCACACCCGTCAGATTGGAGCCACTCATGACAATTACCCACTTTACGCGCGCTATACGTAGTTCAAAGTCGCTCGCGCGACACACTTTCGCTGCGGTCACGTTCGC
>JAYVKZ010000119.1:0-6156 GCA_043767985.1 Betaproteobacteria bacterium | reverse complement strand
AGCGATCCACAAACCCCATCCCCCGCCTTGCTTAAGTGGCGTATTTGCTAAGAGTCCGTGTTGGGTCAAGATTCCAAGGCATCATCGCATCAATGAGGTCGACTGTGTTGACCTTGGGCAGCTCTCTGAGCACGTGGCGTAGCCACGCGTAGGGTTCGTGTCCGTTGGCCTTGGCGGTTTGTACGAGCGAGTAGATCACTGCGCTGGCGTGAGCGCCTGCCGTGGTGTCACTAAAGAGCCATGCGCGTCGTCCGATCACAAACGGGCGGATGGCGTTCTCGCAGCGATTATGCCGACTCCCTGATTATGCCGCGTCATGAGCGATTGTGGCGGTCTACGTTGCCTATCATGATTGCTGAGTCGGCATAATCCGTATCATTTTCTTCCCGCTGGCAATCACGCTGGCCGGAGGAAATTCCATGAAGACCCTAAACACAGACGGCGTATCAGACGGATTGCCTGTCTGTCACATTGATGCGTTTCTCGATCAATTACGGACCGCGCGATATTCTGAGGTGACGCTCGACAAGAAGCGAAGGGTATTGGCGACGCTCTCGAGATGGATGAAGAGTATGGACATCGCAGCGGCCCATCTCGATGAACATGCGATTGCGTCTTTCATGGAGCGCCTGACTGGCGCACCGCCAGCTCGAATTCAATTTGAACTTGCCGTGTCACGTTTGTTTCTGGCCTATCTGCGCAGAGAGTCTATCGTGCGTTTGCCGACAGCAAGCGACGAATCTGATATCACTCAGCTCCATAGAAATTACGTGGACTACCTGAGGCAGGATCGTGGCCTTTCGACGAACTCGGTGCTTGTCTACGCACCATTCATTCGCGACTTCCTCGAAGACCACGAATCCGGTGGCCACATATTGCCCGATGCGTTTGATGCCAACACGATCCGCAATCACCTCCTGACTCGCTGCAAAGGCAGGTCGGGCGAGTATGCGCGGCTTATGACGGTGGCCTTGCGGTCATTCTGCCGTTTCCTTTTTTTGCATGGCGATACGTTACGCGATTTGCATGGCTCGGTACCTACAGTCCGGAAATGCCGACAATCATCCGTGCCAACTTTCCTCACACCTGAGCAACAAGAAGCCCTCATTGCCGCAACGGACCGGTCAACACCGACTGGTCGCCGCGACTATGCCATTCTGCTATTGCTGGCCCGGCTCGGTTTGCGGGCCAACGAAATAGTCGCACTCGAGCTAAGCGATATCCGATGGAGTTCGGCAGAGCTTGTTATTCACGGGAAGGGGCAAATGGTCGAACATATGCCGCTCCTGTCCGACGTTGGGGCCGCGCTGGCCCGCTACCTTCACGACGACCGTGGCACGAGTACGTCCAGACGGGTCTTCTTGCGCATCTGGGCACCGCGTGTTGGTCCGGAGGGGCCGGGGGCGATCGGTCATATTGTCCGTCTAGCCTTCGTTCGTGCCGGATTTCGTCCTGCATGTCGCGGCGCCGCGCATCTGTTCCGTCACGCTCTGGCGACGACGATGATTCGACATGGCGCTTCGATGGCGGAAATTGCAGAGGTATTGCGACACCGCTCGCAGAACAGTACAGCGATTTACGCGAAGGTCGCATTCGAGGACTTGCGCGGCGTAGCGCGCTCTTGGCCAGCAACAGGAGGTGCATGATGAGTGCCATCCGCGACTCCCTGATTCAGTATGTGGCAGTTCGCCGAGCCCTCGGGACGACGTTTTATGAACCGGCATTGGCGCTTGATCATTTTGTTGACCTGCTCGAACTCGAGGGAGCCGAGTTCATCACCATCGATCTGGCCATGCGCTGGGCAATGACCCCCAAGCTTGTTGAGCGTGCGACCTGGGGTCGGCGCCTTTCCCAAGTGAGGGGGTTCGCCAGATGGCTTAACGCGATCGACACCAGGAACGAGATTCCACCCATAGGGCTATTGAGCACACGCCGACGGCGCAATCCACCGCATATCTATACAGAACAAGAAATTAACGACCTCATGGCCCACGCTGCCCGTTTACATTCACGCACCGGGATGCGAGCGCTGACCTATTCGACGCTCATTGGGCTGCTGGTGGCAACGGGCCTCAGGCCTGGCGAACCTATTCGCCTTGACCAGACCGATGCCGACCTCGTCAACGGGATACTCTTCATCCGAGAATCCAAGTTCGGCAAATCGCGCTTCGTTCCGATTGACGAGTCGACTCGCGTGGCGCTCGCGCACTATGCACAGGGCCGCGACAAGCTCTGTCCGCTACGGTTGAGCAAGGCATTCCTCGTTGGTGAGTGTGGTGAGCGTTTGATCGGAACCAGTGTGCGCAGCATGTTCGTCAGAATGTCGCGCGCGACCGGACTGCGGGCTGCAACAAGAGATGGGCGCGATGGCTACGGGCCCCGCCTCCAAGATTTCCGGCAAAGCTTTGCGACGGCCAAGCTCGTCGAATGGTATCGCGCCGGACTGAACGTAACACGGGAATTGCCCAAGCTTGCCACCTACCTTGGTCACGTCGGTGTCGGCCTCACCTACTGGTATATCGAAGCGGTTCCCGAACTGCTCGGGTTTGCGGCCAATTATCTCGACAGGGATCGTTTGGGAGGGCAGCCATGAACACCACCAGTCTTCCTTCGCTCGTTCAGCGCTTCTTCACACAGCGCCTGCTTGAGCAGCAGGGTTTAAGCCCCCACACGGTGGCAAGTTACCGCGACACATTTCGGTTGCTGCTAGTCTTCGCCGCGAAACATATTGGGGATCCACCATCAAAGTTGCAGGTGAAGGAGCTTGACGTATTTTTTATCGAGAAGTTTCTTCGACACCTCGAACAAGACCGAGGCAACTCTGTGCGTACACGCAATACCCGTCTAGCAGCCGTGCACGCCTTCTTCCGATTCGTGGCAATCAGCGAGCCGGCGTTGTGCCTGCAATGTCAGCGCATTCTTGCAATCCCATCGAAGCGCTTTGAACACGGTCCGGTCGAGTATCTCACCGAGGAAGAAGCCGCCGCTCTTGTGGCAGCTCCCGATGCCCGAACATGGATAGGCGACCGGGATCGAACGCTGCTTCTTGTAGCGGTGCAAACGGGTCTGCGCAACAGCGAACTGACCTCACTCCGTCGTCACGACGTGGCGCTCGGCACGGGCGCGCACGTCCGCTGCCTTGGCAAAGGCAGGAAGATGCGATGCACGCCGCTGCGACCGGATGTCATCGCCGTCCTGAAGGGGTGGTTGTTGCGGCAATCTGGAGAGCCTAGTGATCCCGTCTTCCCCAGTTCGCGCGGCGGCCACCTCAGCGCCGATGCACTTCAACGGCTTGTGTCGCGTCATATCGCTACCGCGCGCCAGACATGCACGTCACTCAGGGAGAAATCCGTCACACCACATACGTTGCGGCACGCGGCGGCGATGAGCCTGTTGCAGCGTGGCGTGGACCTAAGCGTGATCGCACTTTGGCTCGGACACGAATCGTCGGAAACGACGCAAATATACTTGCACGCAGATATGCAGCTCAAGGAGCGTGCGCTCGCGCATGCCAATACGAGCGGTCTCGTACCCACTCGATATAAGCCTCCAGACCAATTGCTCGCGTTTCTCGAAGGCCTTTGATAATGCCGACAACTCAGACGACCAAAAACAGGGATCCTCCCTATAGTTCGGCTAAGGCGTACTCGGACGCGGCATAATCTAGGAGTCGGCATAATCGCTGTCATGCCGCTAGCGGCATGACAGCGATTATTATCAATCGGTAGGTCGCCGCGTTCGGTGTAGCGAATGAGTCTGCTCCATTGATTAGCAAGATAGGCCATGGCTTTACCCAGGGTGCATTGTGGAGGCACCTTGGGCTGATGCTTGTCGAGCCATTGGTGCAGTGTCTCGAGCACGGGCAGGCTTTGCGCTTGGCGCGCCTGATGCCGTAGGTCTTGGCTGGCGTCCTTGCAGTCTCGTTCGATGCGATAAAGCTTGCCAATAAGTTCGACTGCCTCGGTGGCTAATCCTCGTTTGCCTTTGGGCTGCACCTTGATCACATCCATAAAGCCACGGCGTGCGTGAGCCCAGCAACCTAAGCGCTCGACGCCTTGGTGTTTGGCGAGCTGGGCGTACCCCGCATACCCATCAGCCATCAGATAGCCCTGCCAGCCCTCGAGGAGCTTGACGGGAACGTCGCCGCCTCGACCGGACTCGTAGTCATAGATGATCACGGGCTTATCGGGCGGCCCGCCCGTTTGCACCCACATGTAGTTATCGGAGGTGGGCAGTTTGCCGGTGCCTTTGAGCACCTGCACCGTGGTCTCGTCCATGTGAATTACGGGGGATTCCAGTAATCGATCTCGGGCCAAGTTATGCAGAGGCTGCAAGAGCTTGCTGACCCCGATCACCCAGCGGGCCAGCGTTTGCCGAGGCACCGGCATACCGTGACGGCTCAGAACGGTCTCGAAGCGGGCCAACGGCAGGCCATCGACAAACTTGGCGGTAATTAGCATCGCCAGGAAGTCGCTGCTGGCGTTGGTCTTTGGCAGAGGCTGGGCAGGCAGCGGTGCGGTCATCGGAGCGGGTGAGTGAGTCTCGGCGCTTGAACCGTTGCCAGGGCAGCCATAGCGTAGACGGATGTTGCGGATCACGCGCAATTGCATCGGGATGATATCGAGCTGCTCGCTCACGTCTTGGCCGATTTCGACCATGGGCGTGCCACAGGCGCAAAGGCGCTCCGCCTCAGGGATCGTATGCAGCACATCGACCCGCTCAAGGTGCTCGGGCAGCGGACTGCGTTTGCCGCGCGCGGGTTTGGTTTTAGCCGTAGGTGCGCTCTTATCGTTGGCCGTGATGATGCCAGAGCCTTGATCCGCGCCACTTGGAATGATCGCCGAATCGTCTTGATCGGCATCCAAGGGTTGCGAGGCTGCAAGGGCCTCAGCCTCGTCGAAGAGGTGGGCCTGGCCGTGCATTTGCTCAGAACTTGCGCCGTACAAGCGGTGGCGATCCAAGCGCATCTGCTCCATGAAGATTTGCAGCTGCTCGAAGACTTGTTGAGCCACGAGGGTTTGGACTTGGGCCTGAACCTGTGCTTGAACTTGGATCTGAATCTGCGCCTGAATCTGGTCCTGCATTTGCGACTCAAACTGACGGTGCTGTTCACCGAGAAGCGCCGTGAGCGCATCGAGATCGGCAGGTAAAACAGAGGGCATCTGAAGCGGCGGTAAGCTAAACTTTAGATCCTTCATCGCAACAGAAATGGCACTCAACGTCATACCCGTATTTTACCAAATTCTCCTATGAAACAGAAGCAAAATGAAGCGATTGATGCGGTTTATTTCGCCACAAATCGAAGCCCTCTAACAGCCACGCCAATTGCTCAAGATTGATCTCGTAGGCGGCGCTTTTTTGAGCATCGCCAGGCTCATCAGTCTGAACACCCGGCCACGCAAACTTCTGCGCCTCCAATCGCTTGTACCAAAGACAGAAACCATTGCGATGCCAATAGAGCACCTTGATCTTGGTATGTCCTCGGTTCACAAACACAAACAGCGCCGCGTCAAAAGGGTTGAGCTTAAGAGCCTGTTCCACCAATGCGCTCAGCCCATCAATCGACTTCCTGAAGTCTACCGGCTCGCGACACAAATACACCTGACTGAGGGAGCAGCCCGGATGCATCAGCGCGCCCCTCGGGATAAGGCCAATAACCAGTCAGGATCTGGCAACGATGCCATCTCCAGGCGCAGGCCCGAGCCGAGAACCAATGAACAAATTCCCATCGACCGATTGAGCACTTCAGGGGCCACACGCACAGCCACAAATTGTTGAGCGTTCGAACGATCCGTCGGAACAGGCCGCGCTACGCGCGGACCCGCCTGCGCCAACCTCAATTTACGACGCCATTGGTAAAGATTCCTCAGTGGCAATTTATGCTCAGCCGCATACGCCACCGCAGACTGCCTCGACGACTTCAGCGCAGCAACGTGACCTACCCAAATCTCTCTCGAATATCGAACCATCGTCCTTGCCTCTCGTGCTAATGTTGAAGAGGCAAAGCTTGACACCAAGGATTTGATTAAACTAGGGTGTGCTTAATGGATCGCTTACGAAGGACAAGCCTCACTGGGGTGCACGCAAGATTCGCGAGCTGCTCTTGCGACGACTGCCAAGCCACGATAGGGTCCCAGCGCGCAGCACCATCCATGC
>JAYVKZ010000118.1:0-6503 GCA_043767985.1 Betaproteobacteria bacterium | reverse complement strand
GGCAACGCGATTGAATCAGTAACGAGCTCACAGCAAGGCAACATCACCTACTTACGCATTTCGCTCAAAGACAAGCTTGTCATGGAGCCGGGCAGTTTTTCGGTCGCCAACCCTCCGCGAGTCGCCATTGACTTTGCGAACACCGAGGTACGCACGGCGCAAAACAATCTCGAACTCAATCAAGGTGATGTCCGCTCGGTTTCCTTGGTGCAAGCAGGCAATCGCTCTCGGGTGGTGCTGAACTTGAAACGCCCCTTAACATACACGACAGCGCAAGACGGCAAGGATCTCATCGTCACGCTCACGCCTTTGGCGGTGAGCGCAAGCGAGCCCGCTGCGAGCCCGGCCTACAGTTTTGCAAAGCCCGAAGCAAAGGTAGGCGCAGCCGCACTTCGCGATATCGATTTCCGTCGGGGTAAGGACGGCGAGGGTCGCTTGGTGGTAGATCTGTCCAGCCCGCAAATTGGCGTGGACATAAAGCAGCAAGGCTCCACCATTATCGTGGACTTTTTGCGGACCACTCTGCCGGACAACTTGCGTCGCCGCCTCGATGTTGGTGACTTCGGCACGCCGGTAAAATTTGTGCGCGCCATGCAACAAGGCGATAACGCAAGGTTGGTGATCGAGCCTACCGGGCTTTGGGAGCACAACGCGTATCAAAGCGACAATCAGTTTATCGTCGAAGTGAAGCCGGTTAAGGAAGATCCAAACAAGCTCGTACAAGGCTCACGTGTGGGCTATAAGGGGGATCGCCTCTCGCTGAATTTCCAATCTGTCGATGTGCGAGCTTTGCTACAGGTGATCGCGGACTTTACGAATCTCAATATCGTGACCAGTGATTCGGTGGTGGGTTCACTTACCTTGCGTTTGAAGGACGTACCTTGGGATCAGGCGCTTGACATTATCATGCAATCCAAGGGCTTGGATATGCGTAAGAACGGCAATGTGCTCTTGATCGCACCGCGCGATGAGCTTGCTACTAAAGAGAAGCTTGAGCTTGAAGCCAAGCAACAAGTCACAGAATTAGAACCGCTGCGAACAGTGACCTTCCAGCTTAATTATCAAAAGGCCGAAGCCATTCAAAAGTTGTTGACGGACTCTAAACAAACCATCCTCTCAAAACGTGGCAGTGTGGTGGTGGATCAGCGCACGAACAAGCTCTTTGTTCAGGACATCTCCACCCGCTTGGACGATCTCGCTCGGCTCATCACCCAAGTCGATATCCCTGTTCGGCAGGTGTTAATCGAAGCCCGAATCGTCGAGGCGGATGATCGCTTTGCACGCAACCTTGGCGCAAAGCTGGGCTACAACGATATTTCATCAACGGTTTACAAAACGGTTGCGGTAACCGACCCTGTGACGGGCGCCGCCTCCGCCTTTAACGTACCGGTTTACGGGGCCGGTCAAAAGATATTGGGCAGCACCTACGGTACTTTGTCAGGTAATTTGCGCGGTGCAACTGATCATTCTTCACAGAGCGGTACCGATGTTGGTGGTGGGACGGGCGGAAACGCGCAAGGTTTGGGCCGTTCGACAAGCTTGGACAACACCAACTTTGTAAACCTTCCTGCAGCGGGCATCAACGGCAATAACGCAGCCTCCTTTGCGATCAGTTTGTTCGGCTCGAGTTTGACCAAGTTTTTGAACCTAGAGTTGTCCGCCCTCGAAGCGGATCAACGCGGTAAGGTGATTTCTTCACCCAGGGTGCTGACAGCTGATCAGGGCAAAGCGATTATTGAGCAAGGCACTGAGATTCCGTTCCAGAGCGCCACTTCGAGTGGCGCAACGGCGGTCAGTTTCAAGAAAGCCAATTTGTCTTTGGAAGTGACCCCACAGATCACGCCCGAAGGAGCCGTCATTCTCGATGTCAAAGTTAATCGTGACTCAGTGGGCCAGCTAACGCCGGCGGGCTTTGCAATCAATACGCGGCGCGTGTCTACCCAAGTCCTGGTTGAAAACGGTGGCACGGTGGTTATTGGCGGTGTCTACGAGCAAACCGAGAGAAATGTCACCAATAAAGTGCCATTCCTGGGTGATGTACCCATTATTGGTAATTTGTTCAAAAACAATCAGCGACAAAATGATCGTACCGAATTACTTGTATTTTTGACGCCGAGAATCATGACAGACACTGGTGTGACCCGTTAGTAGCCAGCGTTCGAGAAGGAAAATAAGAATGATCAGTATTGTTAAAAGATTTGCACTCTTACCAGCTGTTTTTGCTGCGTTGATAGCACTTCAAGGGTGTGGTGGTTCTGGTGCTGGCGCGGCCGGTGCGAGTGGCTCTAGTGGCACGGGTTCGTCTGCATTGAAAGCCAGTACAGCCGCAAGCTTGACCTTAACGGCGGACTCTACGAGCATCGATTCAGACGGTCGCAAAGCTGTCACCTTGATCGCGATTACTAAGAACGCGGATAACGTTGTGCTTAAAGGAGCGGGAATCTCCTTCTCTACCACTGATGCTGGTACAACGATCACGCCATCAGACACGAAAACAGATGTCGCCGGACTAGTTACTGCATTGATCAAGACGACGGACAAAACGACCCGGGTAATCAAAATTACGGTTCAAAGTGATTCCTTAATCTCTACGATTGATATTGCGGTGATTGGAACGACTTTGTCGATCAACGGTCCAACCGGCCTGGGGTTCGGTTCGGAGGCGGAATACTCTGTCGTGCTCAAGGATTCAGGAGGTAATGCAATCTCAGGGCAGACACTCAAGGTCACTACTGCCAATAAATTGACAGCGGAACCGGCCGCAACCGATTCCCAAGGCCAGGCTAAATTCAAAATCTCAGGTACGAAGGCAGGTGCTGATACCTTAACGGTGTCTTCTTTGGGTTCCACGGCGCTGTTTGCAGTTTCTGTTACCCCTAAGCAGCTTGTGTTCGAAAGCCCGGGCGCGCTCGCTGAGCTGCCTGTAGGTGCTTCTCAACCAGGAAATGTCGTGACAGTGCGACTCCTAGACAACGGCGTTCCTCAGGTAGGTAAAGTCATCGGTCTTACGTCGACACGCGGGACGATTCAAAGCAGTTTGGGTGCTGTGACTGCTAGCCAAACGACAGGAGCGGACGGCCGTGTGAGCTTCTCTGTCGTATCGACAAGCGCTGGACTCTCGACCTTGACCGCGACATCGGACGACGTCGTTGTGGCTTTGAAGATTGAGTTTGTGGCTAGAGTTCCGACACAGATCTCCCTACAAGCAGGTCCTTCAGTCGTGGCGGTTAATTTAACTTCATCCACCAATAACGCTGCGCAATTGGTAGCGAGAGTCACTGACGGGACCAACCCGGTAAAAGGAGTTCGAGTCGATTTCAAGGCCTTAGCAGACCCAAGCGGCGGACGAATTGAACCACCATTCGGAATTACCGATAGTTACGGGCTAGCGACGGCATCTTTCTTTGGTGGCGCGGTGCCCACTGGCAATGAACTTGTGGTGCTTCAGGCGTCGGTCGCTACCGGTTCAGGCCCGGCAGTGATTCCCGCTACTGCAAAACTCACCGTCGCAGCGCAAGAGGTTTCAATCCGCCTTGGTAATTCAACCTTGCTGCAAACCGATGATCTGGGAACTAGATATGCGGCACCACATACGGTACTCGTGACGGATAGTGCCGGTCGACCTATCTCTGGCGCCAAAGTGACAGTGACGGTTCAGCCACGGCGATACTTTAAAGGTCGTTGGACGATCATTACCGGCGCGACTACTAGGTTTTGGACAATGGACTACACCGCTCTTTGTGGCAGTGAGGATGTCAACCTCAATGGCCAGCTTGATCCAGGCGAAGATTCTGCGACTGATCCTCTCGGTTTGGGCAACGGAAACGGTAGGCTTGATCCTGGAAACGTCGCCAGTGCGGAAGTCACTCAACTCGACTCAAAAACTGGCGTAGACGGATTTGCGAATCTCTTGTTGCGATATCCGAAGGTTTATGGATTGAATGCCGAGGTGAATTTGACCGTAACGATTTTGACGCCGGCCGGTACTGAGTCTAAGCAGAACTTCGTCACCTTGTTGAATATTTTGGCCGAAGATGCGTTGAAGGTCGATAGCGCGCCGCCCGGGATCCTCGTTCCGCCAAGCGGGGTTGGCGTAAGCACGGCGCGATTTGTTTCTCCGTTTGGTGAGGCAAACTCCTGCCGGGATCCTAACTAGAGCGACCCTTGCCGAGTGCGCCTCCAGCTCTGGAGCGGGTTGAGCGGATCTTCTTAGTCGGCATGCCCGGATCGGGCAAGTCGACCATTGGAAAGCGCCTTGCAACTAGGCTAGGCTATCGCTTTCTGGATGCCGACCGCGAACTTGAGGCGCGCTGTGGCGTAGCCATTCCCACGATCTTTGATCTCGAAGGCGAAGACGGATTCAGGCGCCGTGAGGCCGCCCTGATTGAGGATCTGTCGGTGATCGATAACCTAGTCTTAGCCACTGGGGGTGGTGTCATTCTTCGAGAAGACAATCGCAAGGCCTTGCATGACCGAGGCTTTGTCATCTATCTTGAAACTTCGGTCAATGAACTGCTTCACCGCCTAAGAAATGACACCAAGCGCCCCTTGCTCGCTGGCGGAAACCCTCGCGAAAAGCTTGAAGCTTTGGCGAATAAACGCGTGCCGCTCTACGAATCCATCGCGCATCTCACCATTTCCTCTGCGCGTCAAAGTGCTCAAGCTTTGACGCTCTCTATAATCGAACGACTTCCTGAAGGGTTTCTAAAATCAGGGCAGGATGGCCTGCCCTTCTAGGAAGGTGTCCGCTGTTCAAGGTTTCCATGATTACCCTCAATGTCTCTTTGGCTGAGCGCAGCTATCCGATCTATCTTGGTGAGCGTTTACTTGGCTCGGAGTTTTTACCGCTCCGGGAGCTTTCGGCTGGGCGTCAGATTGCGATCGTGTCTAATCCGAAAGTATTCTCGCTGTATGGGGCGGCGCTTCAGGCCTCACTCGGTGTAAAAGGCTCGGCCGACCCCTCAAAAAATATTAATGTTCTCCTACCCGAGGGTGAAGAGCATAAAACCTACGCCAGCCTGAATCTTATCTTCGACGCCTTGTTGGCGGCGCATTTTGATCGGCACTGTCTGATCATTGCACTCGGTGGTGGTGTGATTGGCGATATGGCAGGCTTTGCTGCTGCGGTGTATCAGCGCGGCGTTGATTTTGTGCAGGTTCCTACGACGCTGCTCGCCCAGGTTGATTCGTCGGTGGGGGGGAAGACTGCCATCAATCACCCCTTGGGAAAAAACATGATTGGCGCCTTCCATCAGCCCAAGATGGTGATTGCCGATGTCAACACTTTAAAAACCTTACCGAAACGCGAAATCTCCGCGGGCTTGGCAGAGATGCTAAAGCATGGTGCCATTGCTGATGTTGCGTACTTCGACGACCTCGTCCAGAACTTGCCGCTGCTTAACCAGTGTGACCCATGCAAAATGATGGAGGCCGTGCATACGTCTTGCGTGATTAAGTCCGAGGTGGTTTCCAAGGACGAGCGCGAAGGCGGCTTGCGCGCGATTCTCAATTTTGGTCACACATTTGGACATGCGATCGAGGCAGGCCTCGGTTACGGCGAGTGGCTGCACGGCGAAGCCGTGGGCGCTGGTATGGTGATGGCTGCGGACTTGTCGGCGCGACTGGGCTTGGTGACTTCCGATGTGGTGGAAAAAATTCGTCAGGCCAATCTTGCTGCCGGCCTACCCATCGTTGGCCCCGCGTGGTCAGCCGATCGCTATCTTCAACTGATGGCGGGTGACAAAAAATCTGAGCAAGGCATTCCTAAATTTGTGCTGCTCTCACCCTTTGGTGGTGCCGTGGTACGTAAGGTGCCCGAGCCCGAGCTGCGCGCAACGCTGCAGGCCTGCGTGAGTCAGGCCTAGAGTCGCCTTGATGCTCACTATTCACCTGCCCGATATTCGTCACGAGAGCGCGTGACATGGGGGAGCTCGCCAGCTTTGCCGCGCAAGCCACACAAGCGACTCGGCAATTCGACGAAACGCAGAACGCCATTCGGCAGCAGCGCAGTGCGCATCGCTCCGAGTTTCAACGTGACCGTGACCGCATTATTCACAGCGCGGCGTTTCGCAGGCTCGAGTACAAAACTCAGGTGTTTGTGAACCATGAGGGAGATCACTACCGGACGCGTTTGACGCATAGCCTTGAAGTGGCACAAATTGCCCGCTCGGTGGCACGTCATTTTTGTTTAGACGAGGATCTGACCGAGGCCATCGCGCTCGCTCATGATCTGGGGCATACGCCTTTCGGTCATGCGGGTCAGGAAGCGCTCAACCAATGCATGCAGGATCACGGCGGCTTTGAGCACAATGCCCAGTCGCTACGAGTCGTCGATTTACTTGAGCAACGCTATGTTGCCTTTGATGGTCTGAATCTTTGTTTCGAAACCCGCGAAGGCATTCTCAAGCATTGCTCCAAAACAAGAGCACGCCAGTTAGGCGACGTCGGCATGCGGTTTCTCAAAGGGGGGCAGCCTAGTTTGGAAGCTCAGCTCGCCAACCTGG
>JAYVKZ010000117.1:0-5061 GCA_043767985.1 Betaproteobacteria bacterium | reverse complement strand
AGTTCTTGGTGATAATCCGCCGGGCGAAAAATTTGCGCAAATTGCATCTCGTCTGCCATTTTTGCGAGCTCTCCTCTAAGCATAGCTGAGCGTTCGACAATATCGGTGAACGACAGATAGCCACCCGGCTTGAGTACACGACGACATTCACTGATCAATGCCGCCTTATCGGGAATATGCACCCAAGCCTCTTGGCCAATTACGACGTCGAACTGGGCATCGCCAAACGGCATGGCGCAGGCATTACCTTCTTCGAATTGCACCCGGTGGCTCAATCCAGCGGCTGCGCTTAAGTTACGCGCCGATTCGACCCGTGATCGAGTCAGGTCAAGCCCGGTGACTGAGCATCCACGCGTAAAGGCAAGCCATCGCGCGGGACCGCCCATGCCGCTGCACACATCGAGTACTTTGGAACTTACATCAATATGCGCAGCATCGGCTAAGACGTCGACCGCATCGGTACCACCGTAATGATCTTGATCGAAGTCTTTGAGCTGGGCTTGGGTTAGCCCCTTTAGATCATCTCCACGCGCTTTCAATTTCGCATAAATCTCTTGCTCATTGATGGGGTGGGTATCGTAGTAGTGAATAAGCGGAGAATTTTCTGAAGGGGAGTTTTTCATGGACGGGCCCAAGCATTTGATTGTGCCAGCTATTAACTTGCACGACGGATCAGCCAGCATAACAACGACATGCCAAAGAACAGATAAAGATGCAGAAATGACCGCTAGGCAAGCAGATATCAGTAGCCTCTAGCTTTCGCCAATTGATCCTGATGAAAGTTCGCATCGCCAAACAGCTCTTGCAGCACCCTCGCACGCTTCATAAAAAAGCCAATTTCAAATTCATCCGTCATGCCCATGCCGCCATGCATCTGCACGCCTTCTTGCACAGCGAGTGTGGCGCTCGCGCCTGCGCGTGCCTTGGCAATAGCGACATGCTGGCTTACCTTGGCCGGATCAGCGTCCAGTGCTTGAAGCGCTTTCATGACCGCAGCGCGGGCCAGCTCGATATCGCAAAACAAGGTTGCCGCACGATGCTGTAGCGCCTGGAACTCACCGATCAAGCGACCAAACTGTTTACGCTCTTTGAGGTATTGGGTGGTTCGCGCAAACACCTCGTCCGCAATGCCCAGCAACTCGGCGGCACTCGCGGCGCGACCAGCGTCTAATATGTGTTGCAAGGCTTGGCTGGCATCCCGTTCACCCGAGCTACCAAGTAAGGCGTCAGCAGGAAGCAAGACAGATTTTAGGGAAATACGCGCGGTACTACGTGAGTCCACCATACTCACCCGCTCAATGCTGACACCACTTGTTTTGCTCGGCACGAGAAACAGGCCAATCGCGTTGACTGAAGTTCGCGCAACAACAATCAAAAGATCGGCAACATGCCCGTCCAGTACAAAGGTTTTCTGACCCTCCAATTGCCATCCTGAAGGGGTCTTGCTTGCGCTGAGTTGTATGTTACTCGGCTGATGTTTACTGGTTTCATCGATCGCCAAGCTTGCAATTGTCTGGCCAGAGGCAAGACGTGGAAGCCACTGCGCTTGCTGAGCCGAGCTACCCAATTGCCGCAAGGCTGTCACCGCAAGAACACTACTCGCCAGAAAAGGCGAAGCGCTTAAGTGACGGCCGACTTGCTCCATCAAAGCACCAGCCTCGACAAAGCCCAGTCCGAGTCCACCATGAGCCTCTGGCACCAACATACCGGTAAAACCCAGCTCGTTAAATTGCTTCCAGACGGCGCGCGCGAATCCGTCGGGATCAGCGCTGTCGCGCAACTTCCGCAAGTGACTTACGGTCGCGTTTTCCGCTAGAAATTGCGCTGCGCTATCGCGCAACATGCCTTGTTCTTCATTCAGGATAAGAGCCATCATTTTTCCAGTCATCAAGCGCCGGGCAATTCAAGAATTCGTTTAGCGACAACACCCAGTTGTACTTCGCTTGTGCCTCCTTCAATCGAATTACCCTTGGTGCGCAGCCAGGTCCGAGCTACAGCACCCAGCTTCGAGCGCTCACTATCCCATTCAAGAGCGTCGCTGCCACCGGCACACATCATCAGTTCATGGCGGCGTTTGTTCAACTCCGCGCCGTAATACTTCATCGCGGAGGAGTAGGCGGGATGCGCCTTGCCTGCCTTGGCCAGCTCACCGAAGCGCTCCATCATCAAGCGAAACGAAGCTTCATCCACCTCAAACTCGGCGACCTTGGCGCGCAAGATCAGATCAGCCATGCGGCCCTGTTCATCGCGCCCCACCCTATCGGCCAGCACTTGCCCTAAGGGGCGGCTGACGCCACGATCACCGATGCTGCTGATCATTTCTCGTTCATGGGTGAGCAAGTATTTGGCAACATCCCAACCCCCACCTGGCACACCGACGAGATTATGTTTTTCAACCCGCACGTCTTCGAAAAAGGTTTCGCAGAATGGTGAGGCGCCGGAGATCAAGCGAATCGGCTTGGTTGTGACACCAAGACTGGCCATGTCGAACAGCACAAAGCTGATGCCCGAGTGCTTTTTGGCGGCGAAGTCGGTACGAACCAGGCAAAAAATCCAGTCAGCTTTATCGGCGTAGGAGGTCCAGATTTTTTGTCCGTTGACTAGGTAGTGATCACCACGATCCTCGGCCTTGGTTTGCAGCGCCGCCAAATCTGAGCCGGCATTGGGTTCGGAATAGCCTTGGCACCAGCGGATTTCCCCACGGGCGATTCTAGGCAGATGCTCGCGCTTTTGCGCCTCGCTGCCGAACTTCAGCAAGGCTGGCCCAAGCATCCAGATGCCAAAGCTTGCCAGCGGCGAGCGGCAACCCACTGCACGCAATTCCTGAGCAAGAACTCGGGCCTCTGCGCTACTCAGGCCGCCTCCGCCATATTCTGTCGGCCAGGTGGGCACGGTCCAGCCCTTCTCACCCATGCGCTTTAGCCAAAGTTTTTGGCCTGGCGAGGTATACACCGCCTTGCGCCCTCCCCAGCAAGTATCGTCTTCGCTTGCCATGGGCGTGCGCATGTCGGGCGGGCAATTGGCCTCAAGCCAAGCGCGCGCACTGGCGCGAAAGTCGCCAAGCGCTTGAGGCTCGACGGGCATGGCTTCAGAGTTTATCGTTGGGTTAGACATTAGCGTCCTTTCCAGTTCGGAGCGCGTTTCTCGGCAAAGGCCTTAGGGCCTTCAATGAAGTCCTCACTATCGCGAAGCGCATGGACGGACTCATAGCTTGCCTCCATCGACTCCTGCAACGAACCCATGGAAAGACTGCGATAGACCACGTCTTTGCTGGCTCGAATCGATAAGGGTGAGCAGGCTAGAATTTGCTTGACCCAATCCATCGTGCGTTCCATCAATTTTTCTTGAGGCACGACCTCGTTCACAAAACCTAGCTCGAACCCTTCTTGAGCTGGCACATGACGCCCGGTGAGAATCATGCCCAGAGCGCGCTTGGAGCCGATCTGGCGAGGCAGACGATTCAGCCCTCCGGCTAACGCTGCCAGGCCTACTTTAGGCTCGGGCAAGGCAAAGACTGCTTTCTCGGAGGCGATGATCAGGTCGCAGGCCAGCGCGATCTCGAAGCCACCTCCCATCGCTACGCCATTGACCGCAGCGATCACCGGTTTGGTCAGGTCGAACCTGGAGCTTAGTCCACCAAAGCCGCGAGGCATGGGTGAACGTACACCGCCTTCAGCTTGATAGCGCAGATCGTTACCCGCGCAAAAGGCCTTACCTTCACCGGTAATAATCGCGACCCATAGGTCATCGTCAGCCGCAAAGTCGTCGAACACCCGACCCAGCTCGATATTGCCCGGCGGATGAAGCGCGTTGAGTCGCTCTGGCCGATTGATACGCACGGTCATGACGTGATTGGCCTTTTCAACCAGGCAAAATTCAGTATTCATTTCGCTTCCTCAATATTGGGTAGAATCGTTCATCCATTTACGGCTTGATGCGATCTACGATGTCAGTAATTAACACGTCCAGGCCCCAACTGGTCAGGCGCTCAGCCATCTCCAAATCGTTGACGGTGTAGGTTGCGACCCGTAGGCCTTCAGCATGGGCCAGTGCAATCATCTCTCGGGATAACTGGCTGTAGTGCGGATCAATGGCCACGCATTCCAGGCGCTTGCAACGTGCCACCCAATCACTAGAGAGTTGGTTCACGAGCAAGCCACGAGGTAGCTCGGGAACAGCTTGCCTCGCGGCTTCTAAAGCCAGCTCAGAAAATGAGCTTAGCAGTGGCGGAATACTCTGCCCTGCAAACAAACGCTGCGCCTCCAAAGCAATTGCGGCACCCGTTTCCGCGTCACGCCCAGGACAGGGCTTGATCTCAATATTGGCTAGGCAGTGATTGGCATTCAGCCAGCGAGCGATGGCCTCTAAGCTAGGAATGGTCTCTCCTGCATAGGCCGCTGAATGCCAACTGCCCGCATCGAGCTGCGACAGCTCACCGAAGGTCTTACCCGCTACACGCCCAAGACCATTACTGGTGCGCTCAAGGGTCGGGTCATGCATGAGTAGGGCGACGCCATCACCGCTGAGCTTGGCGTCAAACTCAAACATTTTGTAGCCAAAACTTGCGCCGTGACGAAAGGCGGCGAGTGTATTTTCAGGGGCTAACTTACCGGCGCCACGATGAGCGCAGCGTTTGGGGTAAGGCCAGGCATCAAAACTCACTAAGCTCTTGGACGCTGGTTTGGGAAGGCCCATCTTGCTACGACTCCGGTTAGACTTTGGATTATCTTTCAACAATCTTACAACGAGAAGGCAATGAGCAATGCTTCGGCGCAGCATAATACCCAGACTTTCCCACCGAGCTTGGTGGCCGCCACCGTTGTTTGGTGCGCGGTGGTCGGGTCCGGCACGGTGGCGACTAAGATTGCTAACGCTGGGATTTCACCGGTTTTTCAGGCTGGGCTGCGCTCGCTGATCGCAAGCTTTTTGGTGCTTGGTTATTGTTGGTTGCGCGGCAAGAAGTTTAATTTTTTTGACGCCAGCCTCGTGCCTGGAATTTGTGCCGGGACTTTTTTCGGTTTGGAGTTTTGGGCATTGTTTGCAGGTATCAATCACACCACG
>JAYVKZ010000116.1:0-20929 GCA_043767985.1 Betaproteobacteria bacterium | reverse complement strand
TTCGTACGCTCGCGACATGGAAACGACGACCTCTCGCCCGGTCAACGTGTTGCCTTGGCAAGAATAGAAGCGGCCCGTCATCGCTCCCCAATAACGGCTGCCGGCGGGAGCTTCGGTCGGATTGTGGACGGCGGCTCGGCCCTGCATGTCGATGATCGCCAACTGACGCAGGCCGGGGTCTTTGTCGTCCTTGAGCAACTCGAAAATGACCGCCTCCGGCCGCTTGCCCGCTTGCAGCAGATCAAGAGCCGGCTCGCCCCACTTCGGAACGTGATAGTGTTGAGTGCAAAATGCTCCAACATCGGCTCGGACGTACGGCACGACCTTGCCCACCGCCGGATACTTGCTGGCGACCGCCGCTCCGCAGACGTGATTCTCTGGATCAACCGCGACAATCGAAAACGTCGCCGTGATCTCCGGCGGAGCAGCAGCCAGCGATTGGCCCAGCCATGACGCCAGCGAAACGAAAGTCACCAGCCAGATTCGATTCATCGTGGGCCTCCTGAGTTGCTGCGCGAGACGTGTTTCGCACAAGATCATCAATGCCAAAGCCTGTGTTGGTCAACGCTGCCGACAAAACCTCTGGAGATTGACGCCATGCTGCGATCACAGTCGATGCGAGTGACGAGTTTTCTGTGGCTGCTCGTGTTGGCGGCCGCCGTGCGGCTGCCTGCGGCCGACCCGGTCTTCCAGGCTCGCCAGATGACCCGTAAGTTGAACTACCTTCAGTTCCGCCCCGTTCGAAAGCTCGCCAGTGCTGCGCGTCATGCGGATCTGATCCCCGACGCTGATTTTTCGCTTCTCAAGCCCGTAGACTTCCACCTGGGAGCGTTGCTTAGGCAGCCAGGCCACGCTTTCACCGGTGCCCTTCATCAGGGTCACGGTGTCACCTTCGACCGAGTGCACCTTGAGCACCTCGCCCTTCGCGATGCCCAGCGGCTCGTAGTCTCTCCCCGATTGGATCACATCGCCTGGCTTGAAGTACTGGGCCTCCTTGCGCTCGGCGCGGGACATATCTTTCTTGGTAAAGATCTCGGTGACGACTTGTTCATGACCAAGGACACCTGCCTGCCTCAGGCTAGCGCGGGCGAGATCATTGAGAAGCACGCGATCCTTGTTATAGGGTGTGATGATGAGCGGCAATTGTTGAGACGTCTCACGTATTTCGAAGGCTCGATCCATCACGCTTCGGTGAAGGTCCTCGGGTTTTTTCTCAAGCACATGGCCGCCTCGATCCAAGGCATCGAAAGCTTCGGCATTGTGTTTTAACGCGAGCGGCCTACCCTGATCGGTTGCGGCTTGCGCGTCTTTGACGATGGTGGCGACAAACGACTTCAATTCCGGCGTGTTTTGACGGTTGATCTGGTTCATCGACGCCATCGCGATACCGCTACGCTGAGCGATCTCAAAGGGCTTTCCGGCCTCCACCCCCTGCAGCTGCGCCGAGTCCCCGAGAAGCACCACACGCGCATTGGCCTGAATCGCCATATGCTCTAGCCGGGACATTTGCCGCTGCGATAGAAAGGAAGCCTCATCCACCACCCATAATTCGGGGGCTCGCTCAAAGTCGGGTGAGTACTGCTTGATGTAGGCAATATCTTTCGCATTGCGTGGCTCTTTGAGTTCGAACAGGGCCACCGTATCGGCACTGATCCCTGTTTCACGTCGAAGCTGCTCAGTAGCTGCACCGGTAGGTGCCATGGCCTTTACCGTCAGACCTTTTTCGATGGCCAACTCATTGAGCGCCTTGAGCATGGTGGTTTTGCCGGAACCGGCCAGGCCCTGGATCGCCACGAAGCGATCCTGCGTCACCATCGGCAGAGTAATCGCATCGCGCTGCCCGGGGGTGAGGGGAAATGCGGCAGTCTTTTCGATATGGCGAATGCGCTCGGCCACTTCCGCTCGGCCATAAAGGGCTGGAAACGCCGCCTTACCCAATTGGATTTGCTCAGCCCCCCATCGTTCAGACTCCAGCGGTTTCTTGGCCGTGAAACGATCCTCGCCCGTCGCAACCAAACTGCCGTCCTTCACGAGCTTCTCAAACTCGACAGTGAGCGCATCAATACCCGCTCGCCCGTTGGAGTGTTGAAGTGCTGTTTTGAGGAGATCCTGACGGCTCACCACCATCTCTTTCTCATAGAGATGCGAGGATGCGAAAACGAGCATGTCGCGTGCGCCGGGCTCGGACCTACCCAGCTCAACTAGCCCCGTGCCACCCGTCCGCACAACGGGCTTTCGTTCGGGCAGTTTCTCGTTGATTTGCCCGAGTTTTTCTTTCCACTCGGCCAGGACTTGCGTGTGATCCACCTCACCCTTCCCGGCACGGGTCGCAAGTGCAGCAGTTTCTGTTTCCTTCAGCGTGGCCTTGGCGGGATCAATGCCTTTTTCCTTCAGCCAGCCCAAGACTTCCTTCCGTCGGGAGCTAAAGCTGTCAATCGCCTCGGCCGACACCCCGACCACCTCAAAGTTTCCGCGATCGTCGGTCGTCTTGAGTTCATACCCCAGACCTTTGAGTTCCTTCGCGAGCTCGTTGTTATAGATCGCACCGATCAAGGCCCGCTCCTTGAATAGCTCATCGTTGACCAAGGATCGCCACTTACCGTCCTCGACATTCGCTAAGTTCAAGAGCACCGCATGGGTATGGGTTTGAGGATCAAGGTTACGGTTCGTGTTGTGTCTGAACAGGGCAAACACCGCTTGCTGGACCGGGACTCGGTCGGTGAAGCCGTCAACGGTCACCCGTGTCGAAAGCAAACGAGACTCCAAATACTCGAGCGCCTTCTGGGTGGCTTTTTCATGGGCCTGGCGGACCTCCAGGACTTCGTGAACTTCGGCCAGGATACTCACACTTTTTGGGGCGCTAAAGGTCAGATCAGTGCCTGGTCGATGGATTTTCTCAGCCTCGCCCGGTGCATCAGCGGATCGTCCCACTTGCTGATCGTCGACCCGCCCCTTTAAAAGCTTGAGGAACGTGTCTTGATCGACCCGACCTTCAAGCCCAAGTGTTTGGGCGGCTTTGCCGAACCATTGCGATTCCTCTAGCCCTTTGTCGGTGGCGTAATAGTTGTCTTGCGCAAAATAATGCGCCGCCTGACCCGCTTGCTTGACGACACTGAGGCTGAACATAGCTAGTACAGGCTTTTGGCGACCCGAGCTTTGAGTTGCGCGCGCTGCGCCGTCTCAGTGAGGCCAGCGACTTGGGCGTCACTAAGAATCACCCCTGTCTCGGCATCGACGAAGGGTCGAATTTCGACGCCCTCGCCGCCACCGTCTTCCTTGCCGCCGTCCGATCGTCCATTCGGCTTCGAAGCGCTTTCGGTCCCCACAGGACCAAGCACGGGTTCCAACACGCCCTCACGAGGCACGAACGACGGTGCATTTTTAGCACGCGGCGTGTACCCGTACTGAATCTTCGCAATCGGGTAAGGCCCAGGCGTCGTCAAATAGCCCGCCATGTCGGGCAGATACAGGATTTCGGAAGAGAGCACGATATCGCGCAAATGCCGCCGTGTCGAGACACTCACACCGTCCCGCTGCGAATTCACCCCGTAAGACATCGTCTCTTCTTTCTCGTCCATCTCGGCCTGGCCGAGTAGCTGCGCCAAAGCACGCGCGGCCTGACCATCTGAGGATCTGAGGACCGCCTTGGTTTGGCACTGCGACACAATGGTCTGTGTCAGATTCGGGCCGTACTTCTCCCGCAATTGCCCAAAGTCTTGAACACCCAGCACCATACACAGACCGTATTTACGGGTATTGGTCAGGGCTAACTCCATCGTGTCCATCTTCTGAAGACGCGGAAACTCATCGAGCATGAACCACAGCCGCTCGCGGTGAATCGGCTCAAGATCGAGCACCGCTTGAATCGCGATATAGACCCAGAGTGACAGGAGTGGACGGATGGCATCCATCTGAGCTTCACGGGTGGAGATGAACATCCACGAATCGCCCTCCTCAGCGATCCAATCCCGAATCGAAAACGGCTGCCCCACATCTGGCAAATATTTAAAACACTCCAGTTGGTTTTGCACGGTCATTTTCAAACTCATGCCGGTGCGCTCTGTCTCGGGAGCCGTATAGGTCGCCCCCGGGGTCCCCTCAAGAAGTTTATTGAGCTCCTCCAGGCCGTTGAGAGAAATCGCCTCATAGAGTGCTCGGTTGCTCATGTTGCCATCGCGCTTGAGCACACGCATGACGTCCTTCATCACGTTCCGACCAGCCTTGGTCCAAAACGGATCGTTCTGACCGGGCGGGTCACTGAGCAAGCCATTGACGATATTATCGAAGTGGATTTCCTCCTTAATGTCATTCCAAGGGGTCCAGTAGGGCGAGCGTTGATCCAGAGGATTCATGATCACGTCGCGCCCCTCCCGGTAGTAAGTCGCCGTAAACTCACCGCTCGGATCAAAGATAATCGCCCGCTTGCCACGCGACTTCACCTGGTCCATCAGCCCAAAAAAGAGCTGACTCTTGCCGGTGCCCTGGCCCCCTGCAATCAAAAAATGCAGGGTCTCCGCATTACGACGGACCGGCACACCGGCGATGGAATAGGGACTCGCATCGGCGTTTCGAACCAACATCTCGCGCAGCTCCTGACCCTCGACTAGGGCCGAGCCGCGTAAATTGAAGTCCTGCATCTTGCGCTTGCCCGACGCATACATGACCGCCACAAAAACCACAAAGACGCCTAGCGCTGAAAGTAGTCCAACAAGTGCGCCATTCCTGGCCGAACGTTTGGCACCCCCCATCAAGGGTCTCAATTGCTCAAGCGCCGTGTTGGCCGGCAGGTTCTTGACTTCACCCTGGATCACCACATTGACATAGGCCTGAGGCAATCCCACCTCATCCCAAATGCTCGCCCAGGAGTAGTCCATCAACTGCCGGACCTCGTGATCTTTGGCCTTCCAACTCATGAAGCCGTACAGCACTGCGAGGCCCACCGCCAACGAAATGACGAGGGCATTACGCGCTGCAACAAAAAACAAATTGGCTTGGTGCCACCAGATTTCAGAGCCACGGGTGAAGTTCTGAGAGACGGTTTTAGGTTCACGATTTGCGGACACGGCCCACCTCCTGATCGACTTTGGCGCGCGCTGATTTACTCGCGGCTTCCCACTCTTTTGGGTCACGCTCGGTCACGGTATTTCGAATGGTTTCGAATATGGAATACAAGGCAAAGAGCGCATCGTCTGACAACCCCGGGCTTGATGGGCGCACTCCCGCACCTGGGATGCGATTCACGAGCGCGCCAATGCGATCTTCGATCTCGGCGAGCTTCATCGAGACCCCGCCTTCGACAATTAATTCCTTAAGGTGGGCGCTGAGCGACTTGCCCGCTCGGTTAGCCATCGCCTTGTGGAACTCAACTTCATCGGCCGACATCCGAAGTCCCACAAAAGACTTCGCAGCCTTATTCGATAACATAACCTTCGGCATATTTGCCTTCTCTTTCAAACACTTACTGAATCTAATTTCCGGCGGTGTTTAACATCAGTATTTCGGTGTTAAACATCAAACCCTAATGTTCATGCGGCCTGCCCACGCTGCAAGACACTTGCGTTCTGTGTGAACACTTTTTCGAAGGGGTATTGGGGACATCCCCCAAGATTTTCTAAACTCGGTATTGCTACAGTTATGCATCGGATAGGTCAGCCGTAGGAAGCCTCGCGCGCCCTGCGAACTTGACGACATCTTCGTCGTTCCAGGGTGCGCGCAACGCGCCAAGCCTTGCCTATCCATCGTGCTTACCTTCAAAATCTTGGGTGCTTACGACCCGTTGTATGAGCCGACTCGTCGGACGCGACACCCGCCCCCACAACCTCAAACGGTGTCGTGATGACAGTGTGAAATGCACGGGAGAAATTCACAATAGACCACATGGCCTAGGCCATTGGAGCTAATGCAAGGGGTGGACGAATCACTTGCAAAGTACCCGGCGTTCGGCTCTACTGAGGGAGTACAAAACCCGCCAAGATTTCCATGGAACAAGCGATGCCGCATCGATCCGTCAAAGCGAACACAACCGAAGAGCAGCCTTTAAACTTAGCGGCGATTCTTCAAATCGATCATGATATTCGCCAAGCCCTGATGGCAGCACTCATGCACACCAATGTCATTGAGCAGGCGACTATTTCGGGTGAAATAGACACCATTCAAAAGGCCAATCAGGCGATCCAGCGTGCACTCGTCGAGACGGACTGTCAGCTAACTCGACTCAAGAACCGGGCCACTCGCCAAAACCTTGCTGAGTAACCACACCTTAAGGGAATCGATCCACGAGGAATCTAGGCCAACCGATTAGTTCGTCGACAGACCTTTGGTGCTTGACGCCAGGAAATCCAGAAGAGAAACCGGATAGGCGCTGCATGTGAGTTGATTGTCACTAAGAGAAATCCACTCCGACTTGGCTTGGACTCCCACCACCAAGCACCACGTCAAGACCTTAAATATCGCAAAAGGTTAGATGAGTTCTTTGTTTCCTTGCGCCTTGCTGTCCAGAGCACAACAAGTGCCTAGACCAACAGGGGCGCGCGCAGTTCGTTTTCTAAGCGCAAATAACTGCCGCGGTTTCGATGGGCCATTCCCCAAACAAATCTCCTCGATTCCACAACGAGTCATCTGGTCGAAGCGTCTCAAAATCTTGCCCTCCTGAGAACAACCCGATGATGGATACGGACTTGATCTCATCATCTACCGCGAAAGCGATGATTGACACCCCTTGATAGTTCGTCACTCGTAACCCTGGTCGAATGTCATCACGCTCGGTGCCCCGCTTCGGGAAAGTGCTCATCGTCTCGCAATAGTCAACGATAGCTTCGGTGTAGCGCTCCGCGCTTATTGGCGCGCCCTGACCAGCAATGTAGTGGTATAGCGCTAGAAGCTGGGCCTGCGCTTCAGGAGCAAAGACAACTGAGTAAAGCATCAAGAATTCGCGGTTGCCCTAAGTTCCTCACGCTCGGCGGTAAGCTTTGCTCGGACCTGACTCACCGACAACTCGCGGGAAGGATCCCTCTTCAAGGCATCAAAAGCAGTACCGACCTCCTAACTGAGCCATTGATCCACCGCGCGATCACGGGCCAAGAGGGTCTGTATCCAGTCTCGGATCACCTCGCTTTCGGTCGCGTACTCACCGGCCGCCACCTTGGCTTTAATCACAGCGGCCATCTCTTTAGGCAGCGTAGCATTGAGTTGTGGGGTGCTTCGCATTCCAAGGACTAGATCAAATTGAATAAGATCAAATCCTTCACTGCGCTCTCGAAGAAGGCCAATGCTTTCACAAATTTTTTGTTGCGGGCCCTACTTAGTCTGAGCAATACCGTGTCGGATTCGGTCAGGCGGCCTTGAATCAAAGCGGCGATCTGGATCAATAAGCTCCGCTGATACACACTCTCCAAAGTCCACAGGTTGGCCATCCCACACGGAGGCTGACGCATAGGCATTGAGTCGAACCGTCGAACCCGTCGCTCGGAGCACATGGCGCTCACCAAGCGTTACAAAGCTGTCCTTGATGGGAACGGTATCGCCGCCTATGGTGCAGTTTACTGCACTAGTCCATCGAGGATTACCGTGGACTCTAGCGACAGCCACCGAACGATTGGAAACGATGTCCACCACCTGAAAGAACTCTACGCATACTTTTGGGTACCCCCAGGCCGACACCAAGATATCGCCTACTTGAAGCACGTGCGTCCTCCCTTTCATTCTGGTGAGCCGATCACTCACTTTCAAATCGACCTCGTGGGCGGCGAAGCATTGCGGCGAAACACGCCGATTGGTAAATCGTTGACTCTTCATTCTGCTGTCTTTCAAAGGAAGGTGGAAGTTAAGACCGATCCGTCAAGACTGATCTCTGAATGTGACTGGGTAAATGGGCCGATCCTTGGGCAGATGAACGGGCGGATGCTTGACATCAACGCGGCAAGCCACCCCATCAAGCGCAATCAGGTCGAAGCAGCTTGATCGTCATGAGATCGAAACACTTGCGAATAGGCGGGTTCTATCTCTGCATCGCACACCGGACAATGATCGTTGCACATGCAAGACCAAAGGTCATCCCACCGGGCACCGCAAGGACAGGCGTAGTGGTTCAAGTAATAAGTGTCTTCAGACGGATTTCGAGGTGCATCACTCATGGCCGCAATCCTTGTCGTTGGCCTATCGTTGGCCTATCGTTGGCCTTGATCTCGCGAAGGGATTTTGGCATCCAATACAAATCAAGCTCAGCACCATTGGCCACAAGCTCGGAAATACTGATGTAGCCTAGTTCAGCGTTTTCGGTATCGCCATTTAGAACCGCATACCCAAAGGCTTGTGTGACTCCGCCGTCGATATCCTTTTCGTTGATGTACCAATCTGACCCTGCGTTGAAATAGTGAAGCGACGCTATTGCCTCATCGCCCGCGCCCTCCTGGTCGTAGGTAACAGGCATCGCCGTTACCAACAAGGCCAGAGCAACGATCGTCTCACTAAAAAATGCCCCTTCCTCCCCGCGACAACCCTCAACGAGTGCCGTGCACTGAGCCTTGCTTAAAAACGGCGAGATAGTTGGAAGCACCGCCAAAACTGCAGGATTCAGCTTGGCCTTGGCCGCAACGTCTGTGCTTTGGTGAGCCTCGCGGGGTTCCGCCGAAGGGGCGGAGTGTTTTGGGTGTTGATGGTTCGTGGTCATGCCTTGTGTCCCTTTCGGTTGGTAAAAGAATCTGCGCTTCGGAGCCGCCTCGGCGTGTACAGAGGCCGCAGCCGGACCAGAGGCACGGGCAAGCCCGCAGGCCGCAGCTAAGGGGCGCCGGACACGTCAGTGCCTGCGCCTTCTGAACGGGCGAGGACTTGAGCGAAGCTTCTACCCTTGGCGCTGGGCAGGATGGGGTCTACACGTCGAGATAGGGGTGGCTCTTCAGCGCAGATCGCATCCGAAAGGGGAGAATCCTACGAACCCAAACGCCGCCGTATGATGGCTTAACCATATCGTTTCGTGATATGCTTTGCCATGAGTTCGCCACAAACACCGGCTTTCGGGTTGGAATATCTACTTGGCCTGGATGGCAATATTGAAGTCCAAAATGATGCCGGGTACTGGGTAAAGATGGAAGTTTCTAGCGTGACCGTAACGGCCGAACGACCGCACGGCATTAGGTACAGCCTGACACTTCATGCGCCAGACAATACCCGGCTCATAGGTTTCGATAACGCCCATAGCGTGAAGCCGATAGGTTCGCGCTTCAAGCATGCGGGTAAAAGATTTCCGTACGACCACCGCCATCGACACGCCCTAGACGAGGGAGTGCTCTATGAGTTTGACACCGCTTACCAGTTGGTGAGTGATTTTTATGCAGAAGTAGATCGCGTTTTAAAAGAGGTCAGTCCATGAACAAGGTACTAAAATTCGGTATAGCGCCAGTTCCTGTGCAGCGCGCCCGGTCGCTGGCCATTGCGGCGGGAACACGCCAACGCGCAAAAGATGAACCAAACGTTTGGTTCCCCACGGTAACCGCCATGGCACGGGTGTTGTCAGACGAGAATATGGCCTTACTCAAGGTCATTCGTGAGAGTCACCCGGATTCTATGGATGCCCTAGCCAAGGCGGTCGGTAAACATGCGCCCAATGTATCGCGGTCGCTGCACACCATGGCCCAATATGGTCTGGTAAAACTGACAAAACATGGCCGAACGGTCATCCCGCAGGCTACCGCTGAGAAGGTTACCGTCGATTTTTCCTGGGATGGCTGACATCGCAGGATCGAGCGACTTCTGCAAAATCCGTACCGCTGCTTGAGAGGTGATATTTGCTCGTTTGACCTTGTTAAGAAGATAGGCTCATTTCTCCATGTAGGAGGCTCGACTACTCAAACAATCTCAATACTTCTCAAGCTGGTAAGCCAACTTAGAGACACCGACCTTTCTCAACAGGATTGCCTACATCCGGTTTAGATCGTGGATGGCTTCGCTCTCACGATCTTAGTCTTCAGGCAGCGCCAGCTAATGCAGCTTTACTCGGCCATGCACCTAGAGCGATCGCGATAAGTGGAATACACAAGTGGAATACTCAGTCTGGCGGACAAAAAATACTTATCAAGCCCAACTGTCCGTGAAATAGACGACTAGTCAAACAAACGGTCCAATGGTCTTTATGATTCGTCGAATAGTTTCTTCTTTTTCACCGACCGGCGCAACATAGTGAATCGCACTCTTCGCAGCTTCAATACCTTCGCTTTGGGTGATCATACAGGCCGCGAGGTACTGGGATGAAAAGCAGCCGCCTGCAGTGGCCGCATTGCCTTGCGCAGAGAAGGCCTGATCGAGAATCTTCACCCCCGCTGCTTAGACCCAAGGCTTGGTCGTCAAATCAGTGCAAGCCGGCACCACCCCTAGGAGGCCAAGCTTTGCCAAGACCTAGATGCCGGAACACTGCGCCCCGATGAGTTGGCGCACGGGGTCGAGTTGGAGTTCGTTCATGAGGCTTTGGTTAGCGACAACTTCACGGGTCTGCATGCCACTGCCGATGATCACACCCGTCGACCTTACGCGAGCCAGGCAATTGTTTCGCCGAAAGGATCGCACAACTGGTGAAGCAAATTGGGGTTTAAGGAGCAACGGAACGGTTATGGGAAGATTCCCCTAATTGTTCCGTTGCTCCTTAAACCCCAGATATTGGCATGCCCCAGTCACTCTTGAACCTTGCTATAGTTTCTCTGGTAACACGGCAACCAATCAAGCGCCATCGACCGGTACGTTCTACAAAGTGCCTAGTTGGGCTGGTGGATTTGTAGCGGATGGTTGCCAATTCAAGTAGGACCCAAGCTTTTCCAGTTTTTTGAACCGTACGTTGCCTACAGCTATTGTGATAAGTATTATTGTCACAATAGCTGCAAAAACAAGGATTCAACACTAATCGCCTAGTGTTCAGCAGAGCCAATACGCCATCACTATCGCAACAAAAGCCCCGTAGACTTCGGCCCGATTTCGACACCTACTGTCTGCATTGCAAACCTAAAGTACACTGGCTTCCACCAGCCAATCCGTCGACCGGTAAATCACTGAAGCAACGGCGTAATACTTGCCGCTCAGAAAAGGCACACAACCTATAGCAATTCGCTCGGCGACCTAAATCACCACCTTGCTACAGTCCTCAAGGACTTGTCCCATCAACTCAAGCCTCGGAATCGACATCCGATTCACTTTCCGCTTCGGCCTCCGAATCAACTAACTCATCCACCTCAGTTGATTCGTCGTTTCCCAAGCCATAAACCGAAGCCTCGCGATCATAAAAAAGCACCATCGACTCTAATACGCAAGCTTGGCCCTTGACCCAAACCTCCAGTCCGCGCAAATCCCCGCGTGCGAGCCTCCCATCATCCCAGGCCATACACAACATTGAATACGAATACACCAACCCGCGCCAGTCTTCTAGTGGAACAAGACTCCAGCCTTTGCACTGCGCATAGGCTCCCTTAAACATCATCCCACTGTTCACATACTCACGGCCCTCATACAAAAACGTCGGAGCGTTGCAACGCACGCCCGACGCAGGGCTTAGTTTTTCAGCAGCATAGGCCCTTGCCCAAACCGAGATCGGGCAGGCGACGCGGTCATTCTCGACTCTAAAATGCTCTAAAAATAGCGAGTCGCGCCACGGCATAAACTCAAGTGTCTCAGTCGCCCTTTCATCGTCTCCTTCAACGCTCAGGCCCGTCCACTGGCGCAGCACCAAACTGCCCAAACCTTCGATGTATTGCCCTGACGTTTGCACGCCGTCAAACTCACGTACCGCATAGCGCATCGATGATCCGAGCACACCAGACTGATTTTCACAAAGATGAATCCACGCGGTAATGTCCTCCACACTGGCCATCACTTGCACCTCACAAAACTCTCGACGAACCTCTCCGCCCTGTTCAGACGAGTCACCTCTATTGGCCCATGCCCGCTCAAACGCGTCCAGCCCCAACGCCATCACCACACGCACCGGCCCAGACATGGCCTCCAGCACGGCGCGCGCCGAGGCCAAGCGCGCATCCAGCTCCGCCCAGTTGAAACTTGGCTGCGTCCAGGTTCCGGCAGGCTGCTCATTCGAAGTCACCATTGCAGCCTCGACGAACATGAATCCCAGTTGGTCAGTCATGGCCGCACCCCACCAAGTGTCATCGATGCAGACTCGTCAGCGGTGCTCGCCTGGGCATACAACCAATCGACCGCTCGTTGAGCCTGCGAAGCTGCAGTAAAGATCGCGCGATGATCGGTTTTAAAAAGCGTGAGCCACTGGGCAAGATATTGCGCATGGTCCATCATCACCATCGGGGTCACGCCAAGACTGGCACACAAAAACGCAGATCCAATCTCGGCCACTAACTCCTCAAAGGCATAGGCCTGATCGCCAAATCTCATCCCGAATTCACGGGCGCACCGGGATGCGTGCCCCGTCCAATGAATCAATTCATGGGCTTTCACGGCAACATAACTCTCTACACTCGTAAAAGCTGCGAGCACCGGTAATTGAATGACATCCTGCGAAGGACGATAGAACGCCTTAAAGCCGCCCTGCTCAAACCGTGCGCCGGTCCTGTTAAAGAATGCTTCCGCCAAGGCGTGCGGCGTCAAGGTCGAATCAAGACGGGCCGGAGACCCTAAAGCGGCGGCCTTGGGCGGCAGTCCATCGATCTGATCCCAATTGAACACCGGATAAGTCTTCAGGAATGAAATCACCCGCGCTTCCTCATCGCTTGCCCTCGGCTCGTCTTTCGGGGTGAACTGGTCGGCATACACAATCAAGGTGGCCTTCTGACCTTTACGCACCGCACCGCCCAAGCTTTGCGCCTGCTTAAACGTCATCCATAAGGGAGAACTAAACCCGTGCTCCATGGCCGACATCCATAACAACAACACATTCACGCCGCGATAGGACTCACCGTTATGGCGCACCGGCTGACTCAGTGGCCTGCCCGACGCCCAAGACTGCATCCAGGGTCGAACGCCTTGCGCCAGCATGGCCGTTAAGGCCTCGGTCACACGCTGATACACATCCACCCGCGCGGGCGCCTCAGGCCTGTCTTGTGTTTGATGTCTGGTCTCCTGACCTTGAACCAGAGTTCCCCGCTTAGACCAGTGTGTTCTGCAAGCCTTCATGTCTGCTCTTGGGTGAGCCTCGGGGGGTGCGGGTGGAAAGCCCGCTTGGTGATCTTTGGGTGTGCGTGGTGTAGTCATGGTCTGTCCTTTCAAAGGGTCGTGGTGGTATGTCTCAGTGCTCTTCGGAGCCGCCTCGACGCATCAACAGCCGCCCCTCAAAGGCCTCGGCACCAGGGCTCGCACGCAAGCCGCAGCGCAAAGCCCGCCCTTCTCTCCTTTCTGAGGGCGGGCTGCGAACGGGTGAGTACGGGGGCGATGAGCCGAACCCTTGTGGCGGGGACTGGGGCGGCTAAGCGTCGAATCAGAGGCGGCCCGATAGCACGCAAGACACACCCCACCAGCCACGACCACGTCAAGAGACCCCTACGCCACGCACACCACCAACCTTGGGGCCGCCAACAGCGGGACCCTGATCTAAAACTTTACAAACCCACCAAACGCGGGCAGCCCTCCCGTCAAGCCAAACTCCACAGGCATATTTCCGAGGCGAAGCCCGCGAGCAAAACCCTCAACGTGATGCAAAAGACAAAAATCGCTCACCACCAAATCAGTAAGCCCAGCGCGCAGGCGTCAGCGATCAAAGCCGCAGGGGCGAGACACCCAGGGTGGCTCGATGCGCAGCACGACAGCGCGACCGGGCATCGCCTGGGGACGCACAACCAACCAGCACACCGCCAAGAAGCAAAGACAAGAACCCTAAAACTTCTAGAACGAAACTCACGCTCTGCCTCACCTTCACCCAGAGGCAATGCAAAAAACCAAAGCACCCGTCTCTCACCCACCCAAACAGGCCACTTCACGCGCCAGCGCTAAATCGCATCGACATCAAGACACCCATCAGCATCGCAACAAATGCCTAAGAAGCCCACCAGCCGCAGGCTTCAAGGCAACCAGCACGACAAGACACCCCGCTGCAAGGCGGGGCATCCGTTGGGCGATTAGTCGCCCTTGCTGCGCGACCAGAGGAGGTTATGCGTGCCATCCTCGCCTTCCACTAGGCGGGCGTAGATGGTGGCCGGGAACGAGGGGTCATCCAGGGTCGCCGACAAGTAAGGTCGATCCGATTTGCTGACTTTCTTCCACGCCGCACCGATCTCATAGTTATTTGGTCCTGCGACGATGCGGTAGTGCGGGGAGTTCTCGCCCTCCTTGGCGTTGGGAATGATTTTGACTTTGACGTTCAAGGTCAGAGTGCGAACCGTGCCGGTGAAGCCATCGCCTTGGGTTGTGAAGGTGCCGATATGAGCCATGATGAAGTCCTTTAGAAGTGAACCAGGCACGCAACCACTGCGGCCTTGGTGTGATCCGAAACGCGCGGGTCTGGGCGCGCCGCACCGCGCCAGCGGCCGCAACAACGTGGAGGACCGGTAGGCCCTAAGAATTTGGCTCGCGAGGAAGGCTTGAGCCGTAGGACACAGCCGGGGAAATTGTTTGGGCCGAACGGTTGCAGCGCTTGAGCACAGAGGCGTCAGCCCTAGCCCGCGCCAGGATTCACAACCAATCCAAGACCGCCGTGGATGCGCATCTGGCACCCAAAGGACGCATGGCCTCAGAAACCTTCACAACCATGAAGAAGACCGGAGCTCGAACCCTTGAACTAAGAAATCATTCATAAGCACAGCAAAACGCCGACCGCAAGCGGCGCACGAAGTCAATCTACGATGAGTCCCGAGCTACAAGAAAGCCAGTAAGACTGATCAAGCCCACTTCCCCGAAACCCTGGATGACCCCTCATTCCCGGCCACCCCGGCACCCCGCGCGAAGGCAAGGCAAACAACTCATGCGGAAAACAAGGCCGACCGATCTCGATACCCGCCCTAATGCAGGGAAACCAAAAGTGGCGATTGACCAACCCTAAGCAGAGGCACACAAGAAAGCGCAGCGCCTAGTAATCAACGAACAAGAATGTAAAGTCATCGCGCAGCGATCTTGTCAACATAAGGCAACGAGCACTCCAGGCGGAGCCTGCACTTCCCAACATCAACAACCAATTAGAAACCGGAGTCAAAAAAAAGGGGCCGAAGCCCCCTACCCTAAATCGCAAAAAAGCCGCGACGAGCCATTGATGAGACCGTATTCTTTGCAACAATCAAATGATCCAACACCTCCGTCCCAATCCCGGCCAAGGCCCTTCTAAGGGTCTCGGTCAGTAGCTCATCCGCCCGACTGGGCTCTGCCGCCCCGCTTGGATGATTATGAACAAAAATGACCGCCGACGCATTGATCGCAAGCGTCGCCTTCACCACTTCGCGCGGATACACCGCCGTCTGATTGACCGTCCCCCGAAAAAGCTCCTGATAGCTCAGAAGTCGATGCGCGCCATCAAGAAACAGACAGCCAAACACCTCATGCTCTAAGCCCGCCAGGCGACACTTTAGAAAGCTCTCAACCGCTTCAGGCGAGTTCATCAGCTCTGTGCCTTGAATCATCTGACCCAGCACCTGCTGGGCAGCTTCCAGCACTTCACTTTGTGCAGCACAGCGATAGCGCCCATTTGATTCTTTGACCATCAAGACAACCGACTGAATGGATAAAAAAGACGACATGACAAGACTCCATTAACCGGGCGACATTGCCCGGTGCCGCTTTCCTCACGCTCGCAGCGCAGCACTCAAGGAGGTTACCGGCGGAACGCCGCAAGCCTGTCTACTTCAGGCAGGCGCAGTCCTTGAATGCGAGAACGGCGTGATACCGTCAAGGCATCCGCAGTGACAACCCACCCCCCATGTTTCCTCGGTCCCTTTGCCCGAATGAGCAAACGCAGTACGCAGCGCCAAAATCACAACAAGCGAAGCGACCATGAAAGAATCAAGCGCGTCGCTGTCAGCGATGAAAGCCCGACAGGGTCAAGACAAGAAAAGCGTCAGCGCCAATTGGCTGGATGCACGCCAGCGCGGTCTCGGTGGATTCACCGGGAGACGGACAAACCCCTAGGCACCGAGCTTGACGACGTCACTCAACAAAGAGACCTTCAAGACTCGCCGAAGGCATCGGCCAAATATTATTCGGTGATCGCATCTCTGAACAGGCCGCAAGCCAACTACTTCAAAGCAGTCCGGCTCTTTTTTAAAAAACACGCCAGATCAAACATGCCGTGAGCATGCACCGTGCCCGCAGGAAGGAGGGTTTTCCAACTCCAATGATCACGGTACCGGATATCGACCCATTTCTGACCCTGCTCCTCAGGCAGGTCTTCCACAAGCATCAAGAGCGAACGGACACTGGCTAAGGTCTCACCACGGTTGTAAATCCGGTAAATGGTCAGACCGTTGGCTTGTTGCTCCCAACCAGGAACCCCTCGCTTGCCCGTCACGGGTGACGTATCAAAGGCATAGACCTGGGTCACCTTGGGCACGCCGTAGCTCGCATTCATGGAGTAGACAAACCGCTGAGCCAGGCCACCGCCCAGTGAGTGTCCTGTTGCGATCACCTCGGCACGACCGAGCCACTCGCCACCCGGCAAGGCGCGCCGCGCCTGATACACCCGCGCGAACTCCGGTACGAACTCGCGCGTCAATACCTCATACGCATCGTTGGATCCAAAAGGACTCAAGAACCAATGCAGGTTCGATTTCCAATCCTCCCCACTCGAGGCGGCCGTGCCCGCAAAAGCGACGATGACTTTTAGGTCAACAGGATGCGACCATACCTCAACCCGTAAGTGCACATCGAACATCTTGGCCGCGACGCTTCCCGGGGGCGCCATCTTATGGAGGAGCGGGAGTTCATCCCAAAGTACCCAACCCTGAGAGCGCAAATACTCGTGCGGCTCAGGACATTCAGAAGTAATTACAAGAGGCCTGCGTTTCACATCCACCGAGTCTTGATAAGACGCGAGTGAAGCCCAGGCATAGGGCCAATGTAGCTCGGCGGCTTGCCCGACGGGAAGCCAAGGCTTCAGCTTCTCGCCACTTAGCCTTGAATAGACCATGTCCTCGGTCTGACTCTGACTCACCCCACCAAACAACAGACTGAGATAGACACCCAGCGAAATCACCGCGACGCCTAACAAAACCCTCAGAAATAACTTACGCATTTGTCATCGTCCAACCGGAAGGGAGTCGCGCAGCATCAATCTGATCGTCAGCACACTATCCGAGCACGTCCTGAATCGCCTTTCGCCACACCCGAGCAAGCTTCGTCCAGCCTGACTTGTTGGGGTGAATTTCATTGAGCCAGTCGCCATCACTGGCCTGAGTACCAGCTCTTGCGGGCACCAAGGTGCCGTCGGTCGGTACCGTGTGGATGTTCGAACGCCCACTTGCCCACCCAGCGATGGTCGTTTGCACGTCATTAAAAATACTGTCCGTGAGATCGAGCCACAGGTTCGGTGGAATGGCGTTCTTGGTGTATGCCTCAAACAACCATGCTCGCCCGTTGGGAAACGCCGGCGCATTCCGCGCCGTCGGCGTATCGTAGTTGTTCAGCAAAATAGGAATCCCCGCATGACGGGTCGATTCAACCATCTCGTACAGTGCGGTGAAATTCGGATCAAGATACTGCGTCACCAGCTTCGCCACAGCATCACGTGCGACACACGCGTGCCCGCTTGCGGGTGGCTGCCGACCTTTCAGATCTCTCAATATCCCTTTCCCCGGCCCGGGATCACGCGCAGCATCAATGAAGTCGTTGCCGCCCGCGCTCAAAAGGATCGCATCAAAACGCCAATTAAATTGGGTTCGAAGCCACATCGCCATATCGCCCGAGGCGCACTCGCCGATGCGGCGCATGGTATCGCCAAACACCGCAATATTGATGAACAAGGCTGAAGCCCCAACCGAATCCATTTCAGGCGCCAACTGTTGCAAGAGCGACGTGTCGAACATAGCACTTCGATCCATCCAAGAATCGCCCTCGACCAAGAATCGGTACTTAAAGGTTTCAGGAGCCAGGCCGTTGGCTAGGTGGCCATCAAACTCGTTGCCATAAATGACCAGACTGGACATTGCATTGCTCCCCGTGGTTGGTTGAATTTTCCCGCTCTCGGATATTCTCGAAGTCTAAGGTCAAACGAATCAATCCTGCAAGGGCATTGCCAAGTTAACGAAAAGGCGAAATTCCTGTCCCACTTCATGCCAAGTTTTTGGGTCTTTTACGTCCTGAGTTCCCACCACGCGACGGCAAAACTTCAGTCTTTAAGACCTTTAAACCCACACGTTTATGCCTGAGTCGAGGGAAATTTGCTTAACTTGACATATATGGACTCCCCCCAGAAGTCAAGACGCCTTCAGTGTTGGTCAATGGAAATCGCTTGCAGTCGTATATTCGGCATCCTGGAGTGAGCCGGGGTAGTTGGCTCGTGCCGTCATGGAATCTGCCCACCCTTTGCCATACGATGCCGCGGTCTTTTCGCCCGTGAGCGAATTGAACCAGTCGGGCTATCGGCATGAGAGGGTGGTGGTGCGACCTATTGGCCATGATGGGTGAATCGTCTCGTTGCAACGCTAAGAGGGTTTGGAAGTTACTGTGGGTGATTCAGTTCGGTTGAATTAAAGTGCAACAACGTTTGTACGACGGGTGGGCTGCCCAAAGGGCCTTTGATCACGAAGGACTCCGTAGGCGATTCTCGCCAGTTTGTTGGCCACCGCACAGGTGGCCTTGTTGTGATTGGTGCGCTTTCGAACTTCTAGCCCCCACTTGTTGATGCCGGTGAGCTCAACACCATTGGCCGCCGAAACGGCCGAAGCCCGGAGCACGGCCCGAGCCCCATGGGTCAGCATCGTTCGAAGGTATCGGTCGCCCATCTTGCTGATGCGGCCCAAGGAGCGCTGCCCGCCAGAAGAATGCTCCCTTGGCGTCAGGCCGAACCACGAAGCGAAGTGTCTGGCACTGGTGAAACGGGAGACGGAGCCGCTCGTGGCGGCCACCAGCCCGGTCGCCGTGATGAGACCAATGCCAGGCACCGTCATGAGTAAACGGCATGCGTTGGATTGTCGGGCCACTTCAGTGAGTTGGCGCTCCAGCTGAGCGATACGCTCCTCAAGGGATCGAATCTCATCGAGCAAGGCCTGCATGGTGGGGCGAAGTAAGGCGGGCAACGCGGATTGATCGTCTGCGATCGCACCTGCCATCGCTTGCAAGCCGGTGGTAGCGCCCACTGGAATATGCAGCCCCATCTCGCGACAGAATCCTCGCAGTGCGTTGATGCGTGCTGTGCGGGTGCCCACCCAAAGTGAGCGAGTACGGTGAAGGGCTTGCAGGGCCTGTTGTTCCACCGACTTGATTTGGACGGGACGGATATCGGGAGAGCGGGAGGCTTCCAGAATGGCGGCTGCATCGGCAGCATCGGTCTTGTTACGGCGCACGTAGGCGCGGATGTACTGCGCAGGCAGGAGCAAGACCTCGATGCCCTGAAGGCTCAAATTGCGCTCGGCTCAAACGTCGCTGCTCGATCATCCGAGATGATGAATCGGACATCGCAATCTGGAAAACATTCTTGGCAAGATCAACTGCGGCGGTAGTAATATTCATGGCGGACTCTCCCTGTGAATGAGTTGGCTGCTCGCCCTGCAATCGGAGAACAGCTGGCACTATGATGCCGTCTAATAGCAGGAGGAGTCCATCCCATCAACGCCGTCATGGCCTCGGACGGTATGAGCGCAGAAAAGGTAGATTTTTCTGGTGTGAGCCTGTCTGTCACGGCAGACAGCGAAGCGCAGGCCAAGCGCCTGTTTGATGCGCTGGCCGCCGGTGGCAGCATTTTTATGCCGATGGGCAAAACCTTTTGGTCGGCCTGCTTTGGCATGTACAGCGACAAATTCGGTGTGAACTGGATGGTGGGTATCGACGGGCCGCAAGCGTGAAACTTTTAAACTCGTGAGCGTTATCTGGCTCGCACCAAGGCCAATTAAGCGCTCCTGAAGGGGCATGGCCCCTGGGTGTGCAAAAGTGTTGGGCTTGATCGTCAGTTCTGATAGCTATCGCGGAGCGGAAGGTTTACACTGCAAGGACGGCAACGCCGGACCGTTTATTCAATTCCGGCCAACCCGCCTTGTACAATGGAATTCGAATGCGAATGTCAAACGTAACCAAGTTTGGCTTGGTGATTTGCGCCACCGTGATCGTATCTGGTACCGCAATAAAGCTAGCCGAGGCAGCGGACTGGCCCTCCAAACCAATCAAAGCAATTGTTCCAGTCGGCGCTGGCAGCACGACCGACCTTGTGCACCGAGCCGTGCTCGAGCAGCTGTCATCCCAACTTGGCCAGAACATTGTCGTCGAAAACCGATCGGGCGCAGGCGGAACAATCGGCGCTAGTTTGGTAGCGCGGGCAACGCCAGATGGCTATACTATTCTTGCGCATGGATCCGCGCATACTATTGCGCCGTCGCTCTATCGCAATTTGGGCTACGATCCGATCCGCGATTTTGCGGCTGTCGTACCAGTGGGTGTCTCCCCCAGTGTGTTGGTAGTGTCTCCAGCCAGCGGTATTCGCACGATTGCTGAATTCGTTGCGGCCGCAAAAGCCAAACCAGGAACCTTCAATTTCTCCTCAGTGGGCAACGGTACCGCGACTCATCTAAGCGCCAAACACAACGGGCACAGGATATCCAGCAGTTGTTGCGCTTCGTCCTGTGTCATGATCAGCGGCGGCAGCAATCGTATCACGCTGTCGGCGGTGACATTGATCAACAGCCCCCTGGCGAGAGCCAGTTTGACCAGATCGCCGCAGGGCCTGTCGAGCTCGATGCCTATCATCAACCCCTGGCCGCGTATCTCCTTGACACCGTTTACACCCTGAAGGTTGGTGGTGAAACCCTGATGAATATATTTTCCGAGATTCTCGGCATGCGCCAGCAATTTATCCTGT
>JAYVKZ010000115.1:0-7290 GCA_043767985.1 Betaproteobacteria bacterium | reverse complement strand
CGAATTGCAGCGGATTCGTCGAGGCGTGTGCCAAGATTTTGCTCATTTAATGATCGGCTGCTTGCGCAGCCTGGGTCTGTCTTGTCGCTATGTGAGCGGCTATATTCTGACCCACCCGCCGCCGGGCATGCCCAGGTTAGTTGGCGCTGATGCTTCTCATGCTTGGGTGTCGGTGTATTGTCCAAGCATCGGCTGGGTAGATTTTGATCCAACCAATCGCTGCATGGTGAACCTTGCGCATGTCACCCTAGGCTGGGGGCGTGATTTCAGCGACGTCAGTCCGATTCGGGGAGTCATGATGGGTGGTGGTGAACAAAGTTTGAAGGTTCGCGTGACGGTTACCCCGCTCCAACAACTCCAATCGATTCAACCTTAGGTTCGACTTGCAAATGGTTGAGGTTAGTCGACGACACCTAGTCGACCGTGACACCAGCGCTCTTCACTAGTTTTACCCAAAACTTTGCATCTTCGATGAGAAAACTGCTGAATTGCTCTGAGGACTTCGATATATCGGCATCGGTGCCTTCGCGAGCTAGCGCGGCCCTTAATTTCGGGTCCGCCATTGCGGTTTGTGCGGCGTCGAAAAGCTTCTTGATGACTGGCGCCGGCGTATTGGCCGGTGCAAACAACCCGTACCAAAACTCGATCGCATAATCCGGTACTCCTGCCTCACGTGTGCCAGGAATGCCAGGCAGGAGCGCCGAGCCATCGCGCAAGGTCACGGCAAGCCCTTTGAGTCGCCCGGCCTGGATCATCGGGAGCACTGAGGGCGGTGTGCCGAAGGTGATCTGCGTATCGCCCGCGATCACCGATTGAATAGCAGGGCCACCCCCTTTGAAGGGGATGTGCACCATCTCCACGCCTGCGACCTGGGAAAAGAGCGCCGCACCGAGATGTGGGGCAGAGCCATTGCCCGAGGTTGCGTAGTTGAGCGCGCCTGGTTGGCGTTTGGCCCTCGCAATGAGATCTTGTAGCGTGTTAATGCCGAGACTGATGTTGGCGGCAACCACCAGGGGTGAGGCGGTGAGCTTGGTGATTGGACTCAGTTCTTTCGCGGTGTAGCCAATCTTTGGATTGAGCGCCGGACTAACCGAGATGCTGCTTGGGCTGGCGATAAGAATCGTGTAACCGTCCGGGGTTGATTTGGCGACGATATTGGCGGCAATGCTTGAGCCTCCTCCCGCTTTGTTCTCCACAATCACGGTTTGGCCCAGGGCGCGCCCAAAGGTCTCACTCAAGCTACGCGCGACATAATCAGCAGCGCCGCCTGGTGCGAACCCAACCACAAGTTTCACTGGTCGATTGGGGTAGGTCTGAGCCATAGCGACACTGGACCCCAGGCCGAGCGCCAAGATCAGCGAATAGACTTTCCAGCGCTGTAAGTTTAATGGCTTCACGCCTTGTTGCTTAAGGGTTTCGTAGTTGCGCATCACGCTATTGCAAGATGTTGACGACGATCTTGCCATTTTGCTGATCACTTTCCATCAGTACTTTGGCCTGCGGCAAATCCGCGAAAGCAAAGGCCTGATGAATGAGCGGACGAATCCGCCCGTCGCTAAATGCGGGCAAGATCTGTTGTGCAAATTGTGGAATGCCTTGCGCACGCTGGGGGGGCGTTCTCATTTTGTTGGACACCCCGTAAACGCATAAGCGCTTGGCGTGAAGGGTACCCAAGTCAACCGGCGCGCTGAGTTGTCCATCCACATAGCCGACGATACCCATGCGTCCTTGGAAGGCCAGGCACCGCAAGCTCTCGGCAAACACGCTGCCTCCAACTGTGTTGACCACGAGGTTCACTCCCTGCCCGTCGGTAGCTTTCATGACCGCGTCGTAGTAGTCCGGCTGGCGAGTGTGAATGCCTAGATCTAGCCCTAAGGCCGACAACTTAGCGAGCTTCTCTAGTGACCCTGAGGTACCGATGACCTTGGCGCCCAGGACCTTGGCCATTTGCAATGAAGCTACACCGACACCGGAGGAGACACCATTGACCAGGAGCCATTGCCCAGCCTGCAAGAAGCCTTGCGACACCAGTAAATCGTAGCCTACGAGAAAGGTTAAGGGAATGGCGGCCGCTTCGGTCATGCTCAGGGCAGGGGGGGCTGCGAGCACCTCACGAGTATCCATGAGTGCGTATTCCGAAAACGCGCCAGGACACCTGCCCATCACTTTGTCGCCGATCGACAGGCCGCTGACTCCCGTGCCCAGGGTGACAATCTCGCCTGAGCCCTCCATGCCTGCGGCCTTGGCGCTTCCCGAGGCAGTCAGGCCATGTCCCACAATGAGTTCACCGCGATTTAACCCAGCGGCATGCATTTTGACAAGCACTTGGCCTGGCCCGGGCTCGGGTCTAGCAACGTCACGTAACTCCAAGCGAGAGGCGTGTTCATCGCTGACTAAAAAATACGACTTCATTTTGATGATCCTGTTTTCATTTTGTAGGTGCACGCCAACCCCAAGGTAGGCCAATAAGGGCGCTCCGGTGATTCGCCCGAAGTTTACCTGTGCACAGGCGCCACGAACCGTTTTGGAGCTCTGAAATGAGTCACTACTTTCAGACACAGCATGACCACGGACCAAGCGCTGAAATTCCAAAAAATTGAATTTTTGAGTTATGCTCTTTCTAGGAAATTTTGCTGGAGACACAAATGATTAGAATAATCAATAGGATTGCGATGGCGAGCATGTTGCTTACGGGGATGACCCTGAGCACTTTAGGCCTTGCCCAAACTCCCACGGACAATACCCGCTACTTAGCGAGCAACTGTGCCAATTGCCACGGTACCAACGGCGCCACGAACGTTCCCGGTGGGTTTCAACTTGCCGGACAAAAGGCGGAGTACATTGTTGAGCAGATGCGCGCCTTTAAGGACGGCAAGAAAACTGCAACCATCATGCATCAAATTGCCAAAGGCTATAGCGACGAGCAAATAGTCGCTCTGGGCAACTATTTTTCTAAACAGCCAAAAGCAAAATAAGGGGCTGCCATGCGTACGACACAAAATAGTAAAACACAGACTTCATCGTCTTTGAATCCTTCGCGCCGTCGTTTTGGGCAAGCCTTAGGGGCTGCTACGACACTGAGTGCTATCGGTGGTCTAGCCGCCTGCGCGACACCGCCGCCGACGCCAGTGGAGTCCGCCAAAAAATTAGGTCGGGTACTGGTGGTGGGTGCCGGGTTCGGGGGGGCCACCGCAGCCAAGTACCTCAAGCTCTGGGGTGGGCCTGGGCTGGAGGTAATGCTGGTGGATCGCCAACGTGACTTTATCTCCTGTCCAATGTCTAACTTGGTGCTGGGCGGTAGCCGCACCATGGCTGATATCACGGTGAGTTATGAGGGGTTACGTCGGCAAGGCGTGATTGTCGCGAATGATGAGGTGTTGAACATTGATGCGGCTAAGCGACGTGCCTCGTTCAACAAGCTGGCGGATCAAAGCTTTGATCATGTCATTGTCTCCCCCGGTGTAGATTTTGATTACAGCTCTGTTCAAGGCTTTGACGCCGAAGCGCAGAAGAAGGTATTGACCGCTTGGAAAGCGGGCCCTGAAACGCTTGCCTTGCGCGCTCAGTTGGAGGCAATGCCAGATGGTGGCGTGTATGTGCTGAGCATTCCCACAGCGCCTTATCGTTGCCCCCCAGGGCCGTATGAGCGAGCTTGTCAGATTGCCTATTACTTTAAGAACAATAAGCCCCGCTCCAAGGTCATTATCTTGGACGCAAACCCAGACATAGTCTCGAAGGCGGGCTTGTTTAAGAAAGCGTTCAACGAAACCTACAAAGGCATGATCGAGTATCGCCCGAACAGCAAAGTGACCGAGATGGATGCCGCGAGCATGACCGTGACGACCGAGTTAGGAGACAAGATTAAAGGGGGCGTGTTGAACGTCTTGCCACCAATGTCGGCAGGCCAAATTGCCCGAAATGCTGGCTTGATCAATGCCAATAATCGCTGGTGTGCTGTTGATTGGATCACCATGGAGTCCACGGTTGCCAAGGGTGTTCATGTGCTTGGTGATGCGACCTTGTCGGCGGCCCTCATGCCCAAGTCGGGGCACATGGCTAATCAGCACGGTAAAACGGCCGCGGCGGCAATTGTGGAGATGTTGAATGGACGGCAGCCGACGCCCTCAATGATGGCTAATACCTGTTATAGCTTCATCGATAACAGCAACGTTGTGCATGTGGCCTCCGTACATCGCTATGTACCTGAGAAGAAAACCATGGAAGTCGTGGCGGGTGCGAGCGGTCAGTCGACCGAGGCGAATGCGCTTGAAGGCGTCTATGCCAATGCTTGGGCAAAGAATATCTGGAATGACATGCTGGCTTAGTCGACTAGCCAAGCGGGTATCATTCAGCCCATGACTTTAAATTTCGCTTCGCGCCGCTCGGTCGGCATTGGCCGGGCCTTTTTCTGGGCGGGGCTGGGCTGCTTTGCCGCTGTGGTATTTGCGCTGCTGCTTCAGCATGGTTTTGGGATGAAGCCATGCCCTTGGTGTACTTTCCAGCGCCTAATTTATTTGGTAGCGGGTATTTTACTTTTGCTAGCCTCGCGAGTGGTGATGACACGTAATCCCAAGCTCGGCTTGGGTGTAGGTTTGGCGCTCATCGTTGAACTTCTTGCTGCGGGCGGCCTTTGGGCGGCGCTTCACCAACACTTTGTAGCCTCGGCCACTTCGTCATGTGATCTCACCGTGGCTGACCGGGTAATGACAGCCTTGAGACTTGATCAGTTTTTGCCTTGGTTGTTTAAAGCGAACGCAAGCTGTGATCAAGCCAATATGCCTTTGCTGGGTCTGCCGTTTGCCCTATGGAGTGCCATCGCTTTTGGTATTTTGATGTTAATTGCCCTCTTGGGTACCGCTAGACTGATCAGGAATGGTCGATGAATGCTTTAGAAAAATTAAAGTCCATGACGGTGGTTGTCGCTGATACCGGTGACTTCAATGCCATGAAGGCTTACCAGCCGCGCGACGCCACCACCAACCCGACTTTAATTCTCAAGGCGATTCAAATGCCTGAGTATCGGGGCCTTTTGGATCAGGTGATGAGCCAGGCGCCGGGTGCGTCGGTCAATGATTTAGTGGACCTCTTGCTAGTGCGTTTTGGGCAAGAAATCTTGTCCATCATTCCTGGGCGGGTCTCGACCGAGGTAGATGCGCGCCTTTCCTTCGATACTGAGGCGACCATTTCCAAAGCGCATCAATTGATCGCCCTGTATCAAGCCGAAGGCATTGATAAGAGTCGGGTGTTGATCAAGATCGCCTCGACTTGGGAAGGGATTTGCGCAGCCGAGAAGCTTGAGCGCGAGGGCATTCATTGCAACCTCACGCTATTGTTTAGCTTCTCGCAAGCGGTCGCCTGTGCCGATGCTGGGGTGACCTTGATTTCGCCCTTTGTCGGTCGAATTTATGACTGGTACAAGAAGCGTGATGGCAAGGATTATCAAGGCGCGGATGACCCAGGTGTGCAATCTGTGGCTCGCGTCTTCCAGTATTTCAAGAAATACGGCTATGCGACCGAGGTGATGGGTGCGAGTTTTCGCAATATGGGCCAGATCGTGGCCTTGGCGGGTTGTGATTTACTCACCATCAGCCCCGATCTTCTCAAGCAACTTCAAGATAGCCCAGGTGACTTCAATGCTGCGCTGGACGCAAAAGTCGCTCGCCAAGCGACTGTCGAACGGGTACGGTTTGATGAGAAAGCCTTCCGTTTTGCGCTCAACGAAGATGCCATGGCCACCGAAAAGCTCGCGGAAGGTATTCGCGCCTTTGTCTCGGATGCCATTAAATTGGATCAACTGGTGGGCGCAGCCCGCCCAGCGTGAAAAGCGATTGACGCAGCGATACAGTAGCTCAAGAATACCCAGGCGATTGCGCCAAGACCGAGCATTAAAGTTTGCTCGTTGTGGCTCTCAAGCAAGGTCTCCAAGAAACTTGTTCGATTCGACTCGCGTAGCCACAGCTTCGCTAAAGCGAGGCTAGCCACCAATACACTGAGTAGCGACAGGCTCAAGGTCATGAAGCCTAAGGCCCTCTCTTTGGCGTGGCTTTGATACCCGTTTGAAGACGAATCTTGGCCAACAGGCGTGGAAAGATGGTCGAGCAAGCGATTGACGAATAGGCCGTTGATGGTGTCGGCACACATCATGCCAAACCCAAACACTGAACTGAAGAGCAAACCCCCGAGGAGTGCCTGTGCCGGGTCTTGTAACTGTCCCTGTGCAAGCCCGGCAAAGAGCGTGGCTTGGGTGATCGTGTCGAAGGAAAGCGCAAATAGAGCGCCAAGGAGCAAGACGCTCCATGCCGTGGCTCGACCGTTAAGGCCACCTTTCAGGCGGGACGTTCGTGAATGCCTGGGCTTGGACGGCGCTGGGTGAGCCTGGTCATTGGCGCCAACTGTGCTTGTCGTCTTATTGAACGGTGTCGCCGAGGGCCTTTTGAGGCTAGCCAAGTTCATCAGCGCGAGTAAGATTAAAGCGCTGGCCGATAAGGCAATGCCGCTAATCTCTAGCCAGGCCGGGACCTTAATTTCCAAGAAGCGACTGAAGAGGATCGCGGCACTCGTAAACAGACAAATTGCCAAGCTATGACCTAGTGAGAAGAGCATGCCGGTGAATCGTGCCGCACGCGGGGAATGTTCTCGAATGAGACGGACGAGGCTGTCGATCACTGCGAGATGGTCGGGGTCGAGGCCATGCTTAAAGCCAAAGATGAAGGCGAGAAGAATTTCGGGCATTTGATCTTCTTCTGAAGGCTTGAGCGGCGCTGACTTCGGCGACTAAGACGCTTAAGCCCGACCCGTGCTTCCAAAGCCGCCTACACCGCGCTCACTGACCTCGAAATTGTCGACCACCTGAAAGTCAGCGCGAACGACGGGCAAGACCACGAGCTGCGCAATGCGCTCCATCGGTTGCATCACGAAGGCTTGGTCACCCCGATTCCAGCACGACACCATCAAGGGACCTTGATAATCGGAGTCGATCAGTCCGACCAAATTGCCCAGCACAATGCCGTGCTTATGGCCTAGGCCAGAGCGCGGCAAGAGCACGGCTGCGTAGCCGGGATCGGCCACATAGATGGACAGCCCGGTGGGGATTAAAACGGTTTGCCCAGGCGCGATCGTCATCGGGGCATCCAGACAGGCCCGCATATCCAGGCCGGCGCTGCCGGAGGTCGCGTAACTCGGAAGCTGGTCCTTCATTCTCGGGTCGAGGATTTTGACTTGGATGTTCATTGCTTGAAATTAATTACGTTGTGTCTTGAAAATGCTTTGTGTTTTACGTGGGCTCTCTAG
>JAYVKZ010000114.1:0-3372 GCA_043767985.1 Betaproteobacteria bacterium | reverse complement strand
GTCATCATCTCAGCGAGTGGCATGGCGACTGGCGGACGGGTGCTCAACCATTTAGTCAAGATTGCTCCCAACCCACGCCATTCCATTGTGCTTGCAGGCTACCAAGTGCCCGGCACCCGTGGAGCTACCTTAGGGAGCGGGGCTAAGGAAGTAAAAATTCAAGGGCAATACATCGCAGTGAAGGCCCAAGTGGTTCAACTTGAAGGCTTCTCGGGGCACGCGGACGCGGATGGCCTAATGAGCTGGCTCAAGGCCTTCAAGCGCCCGCCAAGCCGCACCTACGTCGTGCACGGTGAGCCCGAGGCCTCTGATGCACTCCGAATGAGGATTAAGGACGAATTGGGATGGGCCGTCTCATCGCCTGAGCACGGGGCCGTCGCATCCAGCTAGAACGGCAGATTGATAAGATCGAACGCCCCGTGGTATCGTCTCCCAGCATGAGCAACTCCTCTCAGCTTACCGTGTTGGTGGTCGACGACGACCCAGAGATTCGCACCATCCTCGCGACTTATCTGGGCTCGCAAGGTATCCGAGTGATCGAGGCGGACTGCGAGGAGGCCTTATTCGCCAGCATTGGTGCATCGCAGCCAGCCTGCGCGCCGGACGTGGTCCTACTAGACGTGAATCTTGGTTCGGAAGACGGATTCTCTATTGCTAGACGCTTGCGGCCATTGTGGTCGGGCGGGTTGATCATGCTTACCGGACGGGGAGACACCATTGATCGTGTCGTGGGTCTCGAAATCGGGGCGGATGATTATGTGGCCAAACCTTTTGATTTGCGAGAATTACTTGCACGCATCCGGAGTGTGAGTCGGCGCTCTAGCCAAAACAAGTCGACCGAAACGACCAACGCGCACTCAGCCGTCGTTCGTTACGACTTTGATGGCTTCACACTGATTTTAGCAGCGCGAGAGTTACGCAACGACTATGGCGAAATCATCGCCTTAACGACTGGCGAGTTTAATTTGCTCGAGGCCTTGGTTGAGCATAGTGGGCGCGTCCAAAGTCGTGATGCCCTACTTCAGCTTACCCACAACCGTGAGGCAGGACCTTTCGATAGAACCATCGATGTTCAAATTGGCAGGCTTCGAAAAAAACTCGGCGATGTAACGAATCCGCCCAAGGCTATTAAGTCGATACGTGGTTTAGGTTATCTTTTTGCCCTGGAGGTACGAAAAGGAAATTAGGCAAAAGATCGCTAGGCAAGCGTTCGCCTCACTGCCGCCGCCAAGGCTTCGAGGCTGTAGGGTTTGAGTAAAAGCTCAGCCTTGTCGCCAACGCCCAGTTGAGATTGTAGGTTCACTCTTGTGTAACCCGACGTTAACAGTATGCGTAGTGACGGTTTAAGCGCAAGCAGCTCCGCGCAAACCTGAGGGCCCGTCTCTTGCCCGCCTAGGACAACATCCGAGAAAACCAAAACAGTATCATCGTTCTGTTGCAACCGTGCGATCGCTTCAGCTTGCGTCGCCGCCGAGATAGTCTGATAACCCAGTGCTAAAAAGAATTGATTGGCTACATGGAGGACGGCCTGATCATCTTCCACAATGAGCACCCGCTCGCCGTGGCCATGCTGAATCGCCCGTTCATTAGGAAGCGCTTTTTTGATCGACAGCTCGGAGGGAACTGGAATATGAACCGTAAAGCAAGTGCCGCGACCGAGTTCGCTCTTTACAGTAATGTGACCTGCAGATTGTTTGACAAAACCATAAACCATACTCAAGCCGAGGCCGCTTCCCTGCCCTACTGGCTTGGTTGTATAGAAGGGCTCAAAAATGCGGTCAACCGTCTCATCCGACATGCCGATACCATTATCTTCAACCTCAATCCTTATGTATCCACCAGGCTTTAGCTGCTCGCTGACTAAAAGAGGGGAGTCGGAATCGAGAAATTCAAACACCGCACTGATTTTTAAATGCCCTCCTTCAGGCATGGCATCTCGGGCGTTGACTACAAGATTCAGCAGGGCGGACTCCAATTGCCCTGCATCCACCAGAGCCGGTGGCAGTTCGGGAGCTAAACTTAACTTAATATCAATACCGGCGCCCAAGGTGCGAAGCAGCAAATCACGGAAGGACAGGAGGAGCTTTTCGATGTCGACATGGGTGGGTCGAAGCGTCTGGCGCCTAGAGAAAGCCAGGAGCTTGGCCGTAAGATCAGCCCCGCTTCGGGTGGCGCGCTGCGAGGCCGCGATGGCGCGGGCTCTCTCGTTAACGCTTATTCCGGGCAGCTCCAGGAGCTGCAAGTTCCCAGAGATGACCATTAGCAAATTATTAAAGTCATGCGCGACACCTCCGGTCAATTGGCCCAATGATTCGAGACGCATGGAATCCAATAGCTTTTGCTCCGCATTAGATCGCTCCAATGCCGTTGAAATGACATTGGTGACCGCTTCGACGAAGATAATATCCTCGCCACTAAAGCGATGTGGGGTGCGTGAGCCTAGCCCTAACGTGCCAACCTGCGAGCCATTTTGGAGCAGCGGCGTCGAAATATAGGCACGAAAGCCAAGCTGCGTAAGAATTGGGAACATGGGAGTTTCACTATCAGTATCATCCCCCACCAGCACTGGATGGCGACGGTCTAACGGTAACTCCACCTCGCCAAGCAGCCTGCTTTTAACGGCCTCAGAGTCATTCCCGCATACCGAACGAAGCAGAGATCGCGAGTCTTCCGTCAGACAATCAATCATTAGCACCAAGTCCGCGCCAAGGGGCTCCAGCAACAGCTTGACGACTTGGTCGCTCAAATGTTGAAAGACTCGCTCCCGTAAGGCTAAATTGGTGAGCGCCGTGAGTGTTTTGGAGCGACGTAACTCGGTCTCCGTGCGGCGGGCATCAAGGCGCTCCGAAACATCTCGCATCACTACGATGGTTTCGCGGCGGCCGTCTCGATCAGTACTCGACAGCGATATTTCAACCGGAAATTCCCGGCCACTTAACTTCACTGCGTGCAAGGAAAGGCCAGCCCCCATCGGACGGATACTACTAGTTTTCGAAAAGTTCGCGCGCAGCTGTACGTGCTTCTTTCGCGCCGTCAAAGGCACAAGCTTGTCAACATTCAAGCCGAGCAGTTCACCCGTCGAGGCTTCGAGTAGCTTCTCTGCCTGAGTGTTATTCATTTGGATAACACCAGCGCCATCAACCACCAGAATGGCATCGGGAGCTGATTCAAACAACAAGCGATAGCGAGGATCTTCCGGCTTTTGGTCCATGAGGTTTTGTTCGTTCGTAAGCCTGCTCAGCCCTAACTATACTGCCGTTTGATTCAATAGATTGTTGCTGCTCATTGAAAATTGACCACCAAAAGGCTGTAGTGCTCATCCAAAATTGACCAGGGTGTTTCACTGCCTGTGCTGAATTTTTCAGCAGAGGT
>JAYVKZ010000113.1:0-8405 GCA_043767985.1 Betaproteobacteria bacterium | reverse complement strand
CACCGGCATGCATGCCCACGTTACGAATCAAATCTTCAAGCGGTCCTGCAAGTGCCAGGAGTTCACGAACTTCATCCTCGTTTTCTTCACGCTCTTTCAGAAGTGGCTCTTGCTCACGGGCCTTTTCTAAGGAGAGAGGCTTATTCTGTACGACCGGAATCAGCTTGGAGAGCTGATCACAAAAGTTGTAGCCCATGTCGAGCACGCGACCGGCATCGCGAATGACCGCCTTCGACGCCATGGTGCCGAAGGTGGCAATTTGTGAAACGGCTTGCGCCCCATAACGCTGACGCACATAGTCAATCACTTTGTAGCGATTGTCCTGACACAAGTCGATATTGAAGTCGGGCATCGAGACCCGCTCAGGATTTAAGAAACGCTCGAACAGCAAGGCATACGGAATGGGATCCAGATCCGTAATACCCAAGGAATACGCGACCAAGGACCCTGCACCCGAGCCTCGGCCAGGGCCTACCGGCACCTCATTTTTCTTGGCCCAGTTGATAAAGTCGGCCACGATTAAAAAGTAACCCGAGAACCCCATCTCAACAATGGTGTCGCACTCGAAAGAAAGCCGCGCTTGATAAAAGGCCTGGTGTGATTCGCGCACCGCAGGGTCAGGAAAAAGCTTGAGCATGCGTGTCAGCAAGCCCTCTTCTGAGAGCTGCCGCATGTAGGCGTCCAGAGGCTGGCCCTCGGGAGTCGGGAAATCGGGTAGAAAAGCCTTGCCCAAGGTCATGGTGAGGCTGCACATTTGCGCGATGCGCACGGAATTTTCAAGTGCTTGCGGCAAATCGGCGAAGAGCTTGCCCATCTCCTCCTGCGATTTGAAATACTGCTGATCGCTAAAGCGCTTACTGCGGCGTGGGTTAGCGAGAATTTCGCCCTCTGCGATACATACCCGGGCTTCATGAGCTCGAAATTCTTCGGGCGCCAGGAATTGCACCGGATGGGTCGCCACCAAGGGAATGCCCATCTTGGCACCAAGCTTAGCCGCTTGGCGCACATGTCGCTCATCCTGTTCGCGACCAGCCCGTTGCAGCTCCAGGAAGTAAGCCCCAGGGAAGCGTTTCATCCAAGCGGCAGCCAAGTCCTCGGCAGCTTTTTCGCGACCCGAGTTCAGGCTTTGCCCAACATCTCCGTCAGCGGCACCGGAGAGCACGATCAGCCCGAGATTTCCCGCCACATCCCCTTGATCGAACCATTCCATTAGGAACTCGCCGCGACCACGATATTCGTTTTCGATCCAAGCCCGGCTGAGCAACTCGCATAAGCGTAAATATCCGGTACGATTCTTCGCCAATAACAGAGCCTTAAATGGCCGATCCCGCTCCTTGGGGTTCGTGATCTGAATATCCACCCCCAAGATCGGCTTCACGCCTTTCCCGCGCGCCGCTTTGTAAAACTTCACCCAGCCAAAGGTGTTACATAAGTCAGTAACCGCTACCGCTGGCTGGCCATCGTTTAGGGCGGCAGCGACCAGACCGTCCAGACGAACGATGGAATCGGTGACGGAATATTCGCTGTGGACTCTTAAATGGACGAAGTTCATCACAGCATTTTACTTGGTTGTTGGAGCAGGACTCTTATAATGCGCTCCCATGTTTCTCAATCTCGCCACCTATCGTTTTATCGACCTGCAAGACCTGCCCGAGCTGCAAAAGCGCTTCGAGGCTTGGGGCGAGCAGTTTCAACTCAAAGGCACAGTATTGCTGGCCGAGGAAGGTCTCAATAGTTTTATTTGCTGTACCCGCGAACAGTTCAATGCACTACAAAAAGAATTGGCAATGGATCCACGTTTCGCGGGTCTTGATTGGAAAGAAAGTCTCTCACCGACGCAGTCCTTCAAGCGCTGGAAGGTGAAGGTGAAACCTGAGATCATCACCTTCAAGAAAGATGGGATTCGGCCCAGCCAACAACGTGCAGAAAGCGTGTCGCCTAAAACCTTGAAGCGCTGGTTGGATCTGGGTCATGATGATGAGGGTCGGCCCGTCCGGCTTCTTGATACCCGCAATGATTTTGAAGTGGCGCAGGGCAGCTTTGAGAACGCTTTGGACCCCAACATCAAAAAATTTAGTGAGCTTCCCGACTGGGTCGCCCTACAAGATGAGAGCCTGAAGCGAGAGCGCATTGTAAGTTTTTGCACGGGCGGGATTCGCTGTGAGAAATCTGCGCTCTATATGGCGGCACTTGGGTTTGAAAAGGTGAGTCAACTCGAAGGTGGCATTCTTCGCTATTTCGAGGAAGTAGGTACGGATCACTGGCACGGTAGCCTGTTTGTGTTTGATGATCGGCGCGGCGTTGACCCTGCTTTGCAGCCCATCAACTTAGTCCCTTGAATCAAGACCAGCACCCCCCATTTATACGTGCCGATGATTTGTTGGGCATTGACGGCCTGTTTACGGATGTCGATGACACACTCACCCAAGACGGCAAGCTGAGCGCGCGAACCTATGAAGCGCTATGGCAACTGCGTGAGGCTGGTATTCCGGTCGTTCCGGTGACGGGCCGATCCTACGGTTGGGCGCACATGATGCTCTCGCAATGGCCGGTGGATGCGGTCATTGCTGAAAGTGGTGGCGTCTATCTCTATCGCGATAAGCCACCCGCCCCCTCCGCTAGCGGCCCTACGCCGCTCAAGGTCGTATTTTTCGACGCTACGGACAAAGTGGCGGAAGATCGCAAGCGTCTCATGAGCTCGTGCGAGCAGATCCTAGAGGACTATCCACAACTTCAATTTGCAAGCGACAATGCCTTGCGGCAAGTGGACGTAGCGATTGACTATTGCGAGGACGTTCCACGAGTGCCGATGGCGGTAGTGCAAGAAGTCATTCAAACCCTGCATCAGGCCGGTTTTCAGGCACGCAACAGCACGGTGCATATTAATGCTTGGTTTGGGCAGTTTGATAAGGGGCCAATGGCACTGCGTTATTTGAAAGAGGTCCATGCTCTTTGCGAAACCCAAGCTCAAGAGCGCTGGGCCTTTATCGGCGATGCGCCGAATGATCGATCAATGTTTTCCCTATTTCCCAGGTCCGTTGGCGTCGCTAATATTCAACCGTTTTTGAATGAGATGGCGAGGGACCGCCCGGCTTGCTTAACGCGAGCATCACATGGTGATGGTTTCATTGAATTCGCCCATTTATTGCTCGAGGCCAATCGATCCGCATGAAGGTCCGGTAGACGCGAAAATTCCTACGCAGATCGATTCATAGCCTAGCTCCTCTTTTGCAAGAGTCTATTGTCTGTTTGTTTGCAGAGACATTCAAACTCGGCGTTGGTCAAACCCAGACCGCGACTAAACGCCGAGAGTGCCTCGCCCGGCCGACTTCGCCCGTCGTGCCCGACCGGGATCACTAGAATTTCGCGAGGATGCGCCTCAGCGCTTTGGCCGGCTTGGTTTCTTGGGGTATCTGCATTGGCCTATGTTTAATGTGAGAAATGTCCTCGCCAAGCCGACCACCGGTCTATAAAGTTCGATCTATGGACGGCGCTATCACGTGGAAGCGGTAGCAAGGTCCCGTTAATTTGTTTGTTTGAACTCCTAGGTTATTTGAAATCCCGGCACTACGCCGGGATTTTTTTGCGCAATGAGCGTCCAACGCCACGATGATCGCTGTGCCTTAGGCGAGTTTCTGAGCGAACTTGGCGATACGCGCACCGTAGGAAAAGCCAGTATCCACATCACCCTGAGGCGGACTCTGCTCAGGCGGAAGATTATCGGCTTGAGCCATCACCCCTACACTGGAGCCTAAGCGATTCAAGGCCAACGGATCACCAGGCTTGGCGGGTGGGGGTAGGCCCGTCCCTACCCAGATCATGCCATGCTGCATCGCCAACACACTGAAGTAGTTCAAGGTGGAGAGTTTGTCGCCGCTCATGTTTTGGGAGCAGGTGAAGCCGCCCGCCACTTTGTCCTTCCAGCCCTGGGTAAACCAAACCTTCGCACTGGCGTCAGCGAAGGCCTTAAACGGTGCGCTGGGTCCACCCATGTAGGTTGGGGCACCGAACACAATCGCTTGGGCGCGAGACATAGCCTCCCAATCTTCGACTTTGAGGGCAGTCACATCGATGGAGACCGCCTGAGCACCGGGGACGGAATGCACGCCCGCTGTGACGGCATCGGCGATTTTCTTAGTGTGGCCATAACCCGAGTGATAGGCGACAACGACACTGATTGTTTTTTGATTCATGAAGTATCCAGAGATTAGTGGTTTTTTGATCAGCTTAGTTTTAAGGAAGCTAGGTTTGAGAGGGTGCTCTAGCAACGAACTTAGAGATGGTTTGGCAGATCAAACACAAGCACTTCAGCGTCCCGACCGGAGGTCAAACTCAGGCTCGACTCATCTTGCACCATCAAAGCATCGCCGCCATTTATGGCCTGACCATTGACTGTCAGGCTGCCACGAATGAGATGCACATAGGCGAGCCGCTTGGGGGCCACAGTCAACGCAGCGACTTCAGCGCCATCAAACAAACCTGAATAGAGCTTGGCATCTTGTTGGATCGTGACCGATCCTGCTTGCCCATCTTCAGAGGCAATCAAGCGAAGCTGTCCGCGCTTCGAAACGACGTCAAAGTGCTTCTCCTCATAGCCCGGCGGATTGCCGGTTTTGCTGGGTTGAATCCAAATTTGCAGAAAATGAGTTTCACCCGTTTTCTCGCCATTCGATTCCGAATGCTGAATACCCGTTCCTGCACTCATTCTTTGCACGTCACCAGGATGGATGACTGAGCCATTTCCCATACTGTCTTGGTGGGCCAAAGCGCCGCTGAGCACATAGCTAATGATTTCCATGTCGCGATGACCGTGCTTGCCAAAGCCAGTCCCGGGGCCAATACGATCCTCATTGATTACTCGAAGCGGACCAAAACCCATAAATTTCGGGTCATGATAGCCAGCGAAAGAAAAACTATGGAACGATTTCAGCCAACCATGATCCGCATAACCACGCTCTTGAGATGGGCGCAAAACAATCATTTGAACTCCTTTCGAAAATTTAGTGGGAGCAACACTCCCTTGAGTGCGTCATCATAATCACTTATTTAGGTCAAATTAACGATATTATTAGAACTTATCAATCAATTATTTTGATTGATTGAATGTCGCGTAATCCACCAAATTCCTAGCCAGCCTAAGGCGTTGAAATGCTGACCCTTGAAGCCATTGTTACCCTCGACATGATTTCCCGGAAAGGCAGCTTTGCCAGCGCCGCAAAGGCGCTTGGCAAAGTGCCCTCCGCCCTGTCCTATCAAGTTCGCAAGCTCGAAGAAGAGTTAGATGCCCTAATCTTTGATCGCAGCCATCGCCAAGTTGTTTTGACCGCAGCAGGAGAGATCTTGCTCGCTCAAGGTCGGGACTTACTCAACACTGTCGATCTGATTCAGGCACAGGTCAAGGAGACCGCGAGCGGCTGGGAGCCCCACCTCAGAATCACCTGCGACGGTGCCCTGCCCTTATCGCAATTGCATGCCCTGATCAAAGATTTTGATCGACTGGGCTGCTCTACTCAGCTTACCTTCCAACAAGAAGTGCTCGACGGTTGCTGGGAAAGCTTGATCGACTCGCGCTGCGACCTCTTGATTGGCGCACTTGAGGACGCACCTAGCGAAGTGTTTAGCTCGGGACAAATCAGCGTCAGGCCCTTTGGAACGATCGATTTCGTTTTTTGCCTGGCCCCTCATCATCCGCTTGCCCAATCAGACGCCAGCCGTGCGCTCAGCCCCGAGGAGCTTCGTCCGCATCGCGCGGTCGCCGTCGCCGACACGGCTCGTCGGCTGAAAGCACGCACGCTCGGACTTCTTAGCGGACAAGCAGTATTGACGGTTGCCAGCATGAACCAAAAATTAGAAGCGCAATTGGCCGGACTGGGGATCGGCTACTTACCCAAGTATCTCGCACAAGCTTACTTGAAATCGGGCCAACTGCTTGAACGCAAGGTGGCCGAACCCAAACCTGCTCCGGCTACCACCTACGCGTGGCGGCGCGCTCGCCCGGGTAAAGCACTGGCTTGGTGGCTCGCCAAATTGGACGTGGCACAGGTGCGAAAACGCCTGCTGCTCAACACACACGGAATGTCGTCTTGAGTGCCCAGCCACCTTACGTCGGTCGCTTTGCGCCGAGCCCAAGCGGTCCGCTCCATCGCGGCTCTATCGTTGCGGCCATGGCCAGCTATCTTGATGCCAAGGCCCATCAGGGCCGATGGCTGCTTCGTATTGAGGACATTGACAGCAGCCGTAGCCGACCCGAAGCAAGCGAGAAAATTCTCGGCGATCTCACGAACCTGGGCTTCCAGTGGGATGCCAAGCCCTGGTTTCAGTCGCAAAGGCTAGCGCGCTATCAATTGGCCTTCGACAAGCTACGGAACATGCAGGTGCTCTACCCTTGCACATGCAGCCGCAAGGAGATTGAAGACTCTCTCAGCTTGTTTGAGCACAACACTCGATCAACGGGCTCAAGTCGACCCATCCAAGTCGGCGGCGCAGCCATCTACCCAGGTACTTGCCGCCCCTCTGTTCGAGCGAGCAGCCCGCCTGCACGCCAAAGCGTTCGCGCTTGGCGGCTTCAGCTCGAACCACAATTGATCGAATGGCAAGAAGGGGGCTGGCTTAAGCCCCTTCCGAAGGATCTTTCGCGGCACCCTGATGAGGCTTTCAACCGCATCTACCAAGAGGAAATTACTCAGACGGTTGGCGACTTTGTCATTGCTCGCCCAGGCCCAGATACAGAAACGATGGAATGGACCTATCAGCTCTCGGTCGTGGTGGACGACGAGGAGTCAGGCGTGACGCATGTGGTTCGAGGGCAAGACCTGTTGGAGTCCACCAGTCGACAACTTTACTTGCAGTCCCTTTTAGGATGTCGGCGTTTGCGCTATTGGCATTGCCCGCTAGTGCTGGGGGCCAGTGGGCAAAAACTCTCCAAACAAAATGGAGCCCTACCCATCAACCCCGATCAAGCTTTACAGACTTTGAATCAAGCCTTGATCGATCTTGGCTTACCAAGCCTTAACGACCACCAACTCGCTCAAACGACTCTCGCAGAGTTTTGGGAGAGCGCCGTCAAGCGATGGGACAAGCAAATGCTTGGTGCAAGGTAGTAACCCACCGGGTAGCGCGCAAACTCGCTTAGCGTTTGCCACCCAACAAAGCAGCGATAGGCGCGTTAGAACGACGCGCACCCGTAATCGGCCGAGCAGCGACTGCGGCTACAGCAACGACCGATTCGGCACTAGGCTGATGACTTGCCTGATCGCTATCGTAGGGTTTATAAAAGAACGGGTCGTTCGAAAACCCTGTTGTATTGGTCTGCCGAGTGTAGGACGGCTTGGCATCGCGAACTTCGCGCTCGCGGGCCCTTGGCTCTCGTAGCTCTCGGGGCATACGTTCCGTAGAAGGGTCCACCGCAGGAGGCGCAACTTCTAAAGACTCAATCAGCAGCTTGCTCTTGGTCAGCTTCTCAATATCGGCCAGGAGACGCCCATCTTCAGAGGACATGATCGACAAGGCCATGCCGCTTGCACCAGCGCGGCCGGTACGGCCAATGCGGTGCACATAATCCTCAGGGGAATACGGGAGATCGTAATTGATCACGGCTGGAAGCTCTGCAATGTCCAAGCCGCGTGCGGCCACGTCAGTGGCGACCAAGACGCGGATTTTACCGCACTTAAAATTATCTAAGGTCACGAGCCGATCTTGTTGCGACTTATCGCCGTGAATCGCCTCGGCGTTCAAGCCTAGTTTTTGCAAATGGCGAGCCAAGCGCCCGCAACCAATTTTGGTGTTCGAAAAAACGATCACTTGGCTAAGCGTATGTTTCTCGATCAAGGTTGCGACCGCGTTGCGCTTGGCATCCGCCGAGGCCACCTTGTAAACAATTTGCGTCACGTTTTCAGCGGTTGCATTGCGACGCGCCACTTCGATGGTGACCGGGTCGGTCAGGAAAGTACCGGCCAGTCTGCGAATCTCGTTGGAGAAGGTGGCAGAGAACAACAGGCTTTGACGCTTGACGGGTAGGGCGCGCACAATTCTTTGTAGATCTGGCAAGAAGCCCATGTCCAACATACGGTCGGCTTCATCCAACACCAAGACTTCCACTTGGCTCAGGCTGACACTCTTTTGCTCCATATGGTCGAGCAAGCGACCGGGCGTTGCGATCAGCACTTCACAGCCCATGCGCAGGGCCGCCATTTGCGGCTTGATATCGACGCCACCAAACACCACGGCACATCTTAGCGGGGAATGCTTGGCGTAGTCCCGCAAGTTTTCAAAGATTTGATCGGCGAGCTCGCGAGTTGGCGCAAGAATTAATGAACGAACCGGATGACGGGCTGGAGAGGCGCTCGCATTAGCGTGCACCATCAAGCCCTGCAAAAGCGGCAAACCGAAGCCTGCGGTCTTACCGG
>JAYVKZ010000112.1:0-4993 GCA_043767985.1 Betaproteobacteria bacterium | reverse complement strand
CTCGCCCTTCACCGTTTTCGATGTAGCGTTGATGGCGTTCTCTGATGGTAGCCTTGACTAGGTCGACGAGTCGCTTCGCGGTATCAGTTATGAGAAGCGTCATCTGGAGGGCTACAATGCCTGGCTAACTGGTATGTGTGAAGTACTGAGGATCCTGACGGAGCTTCAAAGTAAGGTTGTGCGCGTAATGGGAACAAAAGCGGGCATAAAAACGGGCACAAAATAAGAGAGCGAGCAAAGAATATGGCCGAGAAAAGTGATTGGTCCTTCCCGGAGGATATGCAGCCCAACCAGACAGAGCTGTCGTTTGATCTCGAGAAAACCTTAAATTCGATGGTGTCGATTCGTGCCCAGATTCCAGAGGACGCGTTCACCGCGCCAATTCTTGGCACCGAGCGCGGCGGCAGTGCTGTGGTGATCCGTGAGAATGTTGTGTTGACCATCGGCTACCTGATCACGGAGGCGGAAAGCGTCTGGATCACCACTAATCAAGGGCAAGTGGTCCAGGGTTATTCCTTGGCCTATGATCAGATCACTGGCTTTGGTTTGGTTCGCGCGCTCGGCAAACTCGACGCACCGCCGATAGCGATCGGTTCAGCAGGCGCTGCGAAAATTGGAGACGCCGTGCTGATGATGAGTCAAGGCGGGGCTAGGCATGCCTTGATGACGCGCCTAACTGACAAGCGCGAGTTCGCAGGGTACTGGGAGTACTTGCTAGACGAGGCTCTCTTTACTTCACCAGCCCACCCGGAGTGGAGTGGCGCTGCGCTGGTCAATGATCGAGGTCAACTGTTGGGGGTTGGGTCTTTACTGTCGCAGGAAGTTTCTGGTGATCACGATGCGCATGCCAACATGTCTGTGCCGATTGATCTTCTGGAACCCATTGTTGAAAGTCTCTTGAACACGGGCCGCTCGGGTGTGGCAGCTCGGCCCTGGCTTGGGCTATATGCCGGTGAGTCGAAGGGGCAGGTGTTGGTTGCTGGTTTAAGTGCTTTTGGACCAGCGGCAAAGGCTGATGTTCGTTCCGGCGATTTGATTGTGGACGTCGCCGGTGTTCGAGTGACCAATCTGGCCGATTTCCTACGAGCAGTTTGGGGTTTGGGTGCGGCCGGAGTCAAGGTGCCGCTAAAAATCGGCCGCGGCGGCGATTTGTTGCGGATGGAGATACAGTCGGTGGACCGCAACGACCTCCTCAAACGGCCGCCGATGCATTGATGATCAAACGCTCAAATACTGCTGCACCTGAGCGCTATTCTTAACCAACTCCTCGCTATTGCCCTGCCAGGCAATACGCCCTTTTTCAATCACATAGTGACGATCCGCAAGCGGCAACATCGGCTTGATATTTTTGTCGACCACAATCATGGCCATCCGCTCTTCTTTGAGTTGAGCCAGGCATTTCCAAATTTCAGCGCGAATCAGTGGCGCAAGCCCTTCGGTGGCTTCGTCCAAAATGAGTATTTTGGGATTGGTCATCAAGGCGCGGCCCACCGCCAGCATTTGCTGTTCACCGCCGGAGAGCTGTCCGGCGAGTTGTTTGGCACGCTCTTGAAGCCTGGGGAACAAGGCGTATACACGCTCCAAGGTCCAGGCGTTTGAGCGCTCGTCGCTCGTCACGTTGCGCATGTTGGCGGTGGCGACTAAGTTCTCTCTTACGCTTAAGGTGGGGAATACTTGACGGCCTTCTGGTACTAGGCCCATGCCAGCACGGCCGATCATGAAAGCGGCTTGGCCTGCGAGGTCTTTGCCGTTCAAAATGATCTGCCCCGCGCGTGGCTTGAGCATGCCGCTTAAACACTTCACCGTGGTGCTCTTGCCCATGCCATTGCGGCCGAGCAAGGTAATGACCTGACCGGGGGCCAGCTCGAAACTCAGCCCGAAGAGCACCTGGCTGACCGCATAGCCTGCTTCAAGGCTAACCACTTGGAGTAGGGGAGAGGTACTCATGATTAAGCGACCAAGGCCTCATCGCCGAGATAGGCTTGGCGCACCTCGGCGTCGTTCTTAATAAAGTCAGGAGTGCCACTGGCGATGACTTTGCCATACACCAAGACACTGATGCGATCGGCAAGTTTGAACACGGCGTTCATATCGTGCTCCACCAGGAGAATCGGGTATCGGCCTTTAAGGAAAAGCAGGAGACTGATCATGGTCTCTGACTCATTGCCGCTCATGCCAGCCAGGGGTTCATCGAGCAACAATAATTTGGGTTGTAGGGCGAGAGCCATGGCGAGCTCAAGTTGGCGATGCTCGCCATGAGCCATCACTTTGGCGAGTGTTCGCACTTGCCCGCCGAGACCGACTTGCTCTAACGCCGCAAGTGCGGGGGTTTGAATGGAAGCTTCCCGAATCAATACCTTCCAGGCGCCTAAACCCGATTTTCCGTCAGCCTGATTGCGTTTCGAGAGTACCGCCATAGCGACATTTTCTAAGGCGCTGAAGTCTGGCAGGATTTGGGTGATTTGATAGGATCGCGCCAATCCTAATTGCGCGCGTTTTTCAACGCTTAAGTGGTTCACGCTCTGGCCTGCGATCAGAATATCGCCTTCATCGGGGCGCAGCTCCCCGGTCAACTGACTAATCAGGGTCGTCTTCCCCGCACCGTTGGGGCCGATGAGCGCATGGAGTTCGCCGGGAAGCAAGTCTATCGAGACGGAGTCGGTGGCGAGCAGGCCTCCAAAGCGCTTCACCAGGCCGCGAGTTTGCAAAATCGGTGTGCTGAGACTCATGATTTCTTCAGCGACCCGTAGATGCCGCGCTTGGTGAGCAGCACGATCGCCACGATGATGAGGCCGAGCGGCATGCCCCAAAATTCGGTGAGTTCTTTCAACCCTTCCTCAAGCATCAAAAAGCCGATAGCGCCGATCACCGGCCCGAAGATGGTGCCCATGCCACCGAGTACTACCATCACAATGATCTCACCAGAGACAGTCCAAGCACTAAAAGCCGGAGAGGTATAGGAGGTTAGGTTGGCGAGTAGGAAGCCCGCTACCGAGGTGATCATGGCAGCTACGATGTAAATGGCGAGCTTGAACTTCAGGGTGTTGAATCCCATCGCCTTCATGCGGCGCTCATTGCCCTTGATGCCCCGCAAGGTCATGCCGAAGCCGGAGTGAATGAGGCGCCAGGAGAAAAACAAAACCGCGATCAAAATCAAGAGACTGATGTAGTAAAGCGCAGTGTTGCTGGTGAGGTCGAAAGGAAAGAGGCTGGAGCGTGTTTCTAAGCGAATGCCATCGTCGCCGCCATAGTTCTTTAAGGAAATGCCCAGATAGAAAAACATTTGAGCAAAGGCCAGCGTAATCATGATGAAGGCCATGCCCTGGGTACGCAGCACCACCAATCCGATGAGGGCAGCGACCGACGCTGCACCTAATAGGGCGACGACTAAATGAGCCCAGCCATTGGTGATGCCATGAAAGCTCGGGATGCCCACGGCATAGGCTCCGAGTGCCAGGAAAAGCGATTGTCCAAAGCTTACCAAGCCAGTGTACCCGATGAGAAGATTCAAGGCACAGGCCGCCACCGCATAAATAATAACTCGCGTAAAGAGCGTGATGTAGAAGGGTTGCTTGGTGGCGAGCGCGATCACCGGTAGCGCCAGAAGTAGTAAGAGAACGACGGTACTCACCAAGACCTGTGGCTGGGTCCAGCGAATAGGCTCTGGAAAGAGCCGCGCCATGAAAGAGGGGTGCGACATAGGGCCTAGCGACTCGCGTTCACAGGAAAGAGCCCGAGGGGTTTGAAGGCTAGCACCGCTGCCATCAACACATAAATTAGCATCGAGGCAATGGCTGGGCCAGCGGCCTGCGCAATGCTTGGGTCCATGACCTTGGACATGCCAATCGGCAGCATGATGCGTCCCAGTGTGTCAACCAAGCCCACGATCAGGGCGGCCAGGAAGGCTCCGCGAATCGAACCAATTCCGCCCACAATGATGACGACCAAAGTTTGAATAAGAATCGCCTCACCCATGCCGGATTGCACCGAAAGAATAGGTGCCGCCATCAGCCCGGCCAAGCCTGCCAAACCCGCCCCTAAGCCAAAGATTAAAGTGTTCAACATTTTGATATTGACACCTAGTGCCGAGACCATTGGTGCGTTGCTGGCCCCGGCGCGAATCAACATGCCGATGCGGGTGAGGTTGATCAGCCAGTACAAGAAGGCTGCAACCAGCAGGCCTACGATGATGATCGCAAAGCGATAGGCCGGATAAGAAATGCCTGCGCCGAAATCCACTGCACCGGACAGCCATTCGGGAGCCTGAGAATAGACTGGCGAGCTACCCCAAATGAAGCGCACAAGTTCATTAAAAAACAGCACTAAGCCAAAAGTAGCCAGAACCTGGTCGAGATGATCTCGGGCATAGAGTCCCGACAGGGCCACTCGTTCGATGACAATGCCAAGCACAAGCGTCGCGGGCACGGCAACCAAGGCACCCATCAGAAAGTTACCCGTCTTGGCTGCGACAGCCGCCGCGAAGTAGGCCCCCATCATGTACAAGGAGCCGTGAGCCAGGTTCACAAAATTCATGATGCCAAACACCAGGGTCAGTCCTGCCGCCAATAGAAACAGCAAGACTCCGAACTGAAGTCCGTTGAGAATTTGGGTGAGCCAAAGCGTGAGGGTCATGAAGTCATGAATTTCAAAAATAAGGCCAAGGATGTCCTTGGCCTGATCGTTATTGCGGTGGGTCTAAAGCCCGCTTTATTTCATAGCGCACTTGTCAAAGTAGGCGTCTTTATCGGCCTTGAGCGGCGTAGCGATAGTCTTCAGAGTGTAACGACCTTGACTGTCCTTGATAGCTTCAAACATATGAAGATCTTGGATGGGGAAGTTGTTATTGTTGAACTTGAAGTCACCCCGCACCGATTTGAAGTCAGCAGCTTTTAATGCCGCCTGGAAAGCCGGTTTGTCAGCGACATTGCCTTTTACTTTGGCGATGGCCGAATCCAAGAGCTGCGCAGAGTCGTACGCTTGAGCTGCATACTGC
>JAYVKZ010000111.1:0-32888 GCA_043767985.1 Betaproteobacteria bacterium | reverse complement strand
CCAGCGCCTGTACGGGGCTTAACTAATAGCGTTTTTGCGTCTCGTTAACGTCATGCATACTTTCATTGCTATGGGTGTGTAAGCCCACTTGGTACTCGCGGCAAATGGCCGTGGCACGTGCCCAGGCGTCTCGAGTGGCATAAAACATATGTTCAAGACCTACCCAGACCTGAATACGCCCGTTAGCGCGCCCGTGCCACCGACGAATCAAGGACTCATTGCTATCCAAGGTTTCAAAATAATCGTGATCAGGGTGCTCCGCCACGTAAGGCACGAGCGCTGCGCGAATGCCGAGCTCTTCGGCCGCCAGGGCGCTGCCCTCCATATACCGCCACATGTCCACGATGGTGGTCGTGCCCGATAAGAGCGCCTCTGCATAATATAGCCGCGAGGCAATCATCGCTTCCTTGGCGGTGAGCACACGGTGCATCGGATCAATAAACTCCTGCAACCACTCCCAGACCGGCAAGCCCTCAGCGGTGCCACGCAACAGCCCAGAATGGCAATGCGCGTTGATGAGGCCCGGCATCAAGAGGCGATTCTTTAGCGGCACAAGCGCAGCGTCAAGGTGTTTGCGCTTCAAGACTTCAGCATCGCCAACTTCTAAAACAAGCCCGCTATCCTCATTGACTAAGACCGCTGAATCGGTCAAAACCTCCTGGCTTTCGTGGAGCGTCAGGAGATAGTCGGGGAGTAATAGACGTTTTCTCATGGACCTATTGTCAGTTAAAAAAACTCAATCAGCAACGTTCATCCCAGCCCTTATTAGACACGCACTTTCCCGGTGCGCAAATGGCTAACACCTGGCATCCAAGCACAGCCAAGGTGCTTGTTTAGCGGATTTGCACCTGGCCTGATTTTTGCATCAACAGGTATAGGAGTAGAAGCTGGCAGCGCCAATTCAAGCGCAGGTCATTGCTCCAGTAACAGCCCCCACTGGCCCTTGAATTTAACGAGGCTGTGAGGCTGCGCTTCTACTCATCCCGTCGACCCAAGGTCGGCGAAGGGTTCGTGCGCACACGCTGTTACGTCCATGCCGATCTTACGATCAGTTTATTGATTCACCTTGGAATAGGAGTTTCTGGTGCGTTGCTCTGCCTTTAAGTCTTTCGCCTCAAAATCCCTAGCGCTTGGCGCGATCTTCGTCGCAACGAGCCTACTCTCCGCTTCGGCACTCGCCCAGGACAAAGTGAGCTTTATGACCTCCTGGTTCGCCCAAGGCGAGCACGGCGGCTTTTACCAAGCTGTTGCCAAGGGCATTTATAAGAAACATGGCTTGGAGGTCACCATTAAAATGGGCGGGCCACAGGTCAACAATATGCAATTGATGTTGGCCGGGCAAGCTGACTTCATCATGAGCTATGACCTAGCGGTGTTGAGCGCGGTCGAAAAAGGGTTTCCCGCGACGACAGTAGCCACATCGTTTCAAAAAGACCTGCAGGGTATGCTTACGCACGACGATGTGAAGGGCCTGGGCAGCTTAAAAGATAAAACCATTCTGGTCGCGACCTCAGGCCGTACCACCGCATGAAAGAGCTTAAAGTGTTCGATGGAGGCGATGCTGTAACAATGGGCGCGGGGGTCATGACTGAGGCGCGTTGGAAACAGACTTACGACTTCATGGTGAAAGCAGTCTTACTGAAGGCAGAGACCGACTGGAAAAAAGCTTATACCTCCCAATTTGTCAAAGACCTGAAAATAACGCCCTAGGTGCGCCACGATGTTGGTAACAAAACAGCCGGTGCTTAGGCGCTTTTGGTATGCAGTGATGCCGGTAGCCGCAGTCGCGGCTGGGCCGCAAGCGTTTACCTTGCTCGTCGAAAATATTGTGCTCTTCAAGACCGCAAGCGGACGGCCCGCAGCGCTCCAAAATCGCTGCTGTCACCGTACCGCCAAGCTCTCCAAAGGTTGCGTACAAGGTGAGCATATTGCCTGCGGATATCTCGGGTGGGAATATGATCACACCGGCCAGTGCGTCAAGATTCCTCAAGCTGCGAGCAATCTCATACCGCCAGGTGCAGGCGTGAGCAAGAGATTTTTAGAAGAACCCTGATTCCGATCAAGGAGATCGCCTGATGTTAGTCGCCCAACAACCAGTGCTACGCAAGTTCTGGTATGCCATCATGCCGATCAGTCACCTATTGGATGGGCCCAAGCCTTTTACCTTACTGGGTGAAAAGATTGTCCTGTGGTGCAAACCCGATGGCACGCCGGCAGCTTTACGAGATCGTTGTTGCCACCGTACGGCGCAGTTGTCGAAGGGCTTTGTTGAGGGAGAAAACATTGTGTGCGGCTATCACGGCTGGACCTATAACTGTGAGGGTCAATGCGTTCGCATTCCGCAAAACAGCAGCGACAATATCCCCACGGGCGCAAAGGTGCAAGCCTTTCACTGCCAAGAAAAATATGGGTACGCCTGGGTGGCTTTGGACACACCCTTAAAGCCGATCCCCGACTTTCCAGAGGAGAACAGCGGCAAGCATCGACGAATTTTCCAGTTTTACGAGGAGTGGAAAACTAGCCCCGTGCGGAGATGGAAAACTCCTTCGACAACTCTCACTTTTCTTTCGTGCATAAAGCCAACTTTGGGCTGTTCGATCAACCGAAGCCAGCACCTTATGATTTTCGGGATACCGACTATGGCTTCGAGGCCGAAACCTTGGTGCCGATCCGAAACCCACCAGCGAGCTTTTCGATCACATTATTTACAACTGCGCCACGCCCATGGATGACGAGCGCATGATGCTGGTTCAATGGCTTTATCGCAACGACACCGAAGAACAGGTATCCACCCAAGCACTGATCGATTGGGATGCCACCATTACCGCCGAAGATCGCGACATCCTTGAGGCGACCGACCCCGACGTGTGCATCGACACAAGGCGCCGCGTGGAGTTTCACATGCCCTCGGACCGACCCGGTCTAGTGATTCGCAAGCAGTTGCTCGATCTCCTCCAGGCTCATGGCGAGGAAGAAGTGTATCGTGCCTAAGGTCGTATCCGTACCGTCAAGTATTGTCGGCGGCTCCACCGAGTTCTTGAAGTTGCAAGACCCTGTCCTATGGGCACAGGGCGTCGATAAAACCTACCCCAACGGCACCCATGCCTTAGCCTCGGTCGATCTGCGAGTTCAATCGGGCGAGTTCCTGTCCTTAATCGGCCCCTCAGGCTGCGGTAAGAGTACGCTGCTGCGCATGTTCGCAGGTCTGGAGATCCCAAGCCATGGCCACCTGCGCTGGTGGAATTTACCGAAGTTACTGGTACGTCAGCCAGATCGCAGCATTGCCATGGTCTTTCAGGAAGCCACCCTCACGCCCTGGGCGGACGTGATGAGCAATGTCAGACTCCCGCTAGAATTATCCAAAGTCGCGGAGAGCACCATTCAGCAAAGAACCCGCGAGGCACTAGACTTGGTGGGGCTTGCAGACTTTCATCATGCCCGCCCCCGTGAGAACAAGCTCGACGCGGATTTACGTCGCATCTGGCAGGAACGTGGCCTAACGATTATCTTCGTTACTCATAGTATTTATGAATCTGTATTTTTATCGAGTAAAGTGGTGGTCATGGGTGCTCGGCCGGGGAGAATCATCACCCAGCTTGATGTGCCTGGCCCGCTGTTTCGCGATGAATCATTTCGCGTCGGCGAGGATTTTATGCAGACTTGCAAAGCCCTTTCGGCATTAATGATCCAAGCCAATCAGACACCATGAACTCGAGCCTGAGCGAAAAGGCAATAGCCAAAAGTACCGCGCAAAGCACAGGGAACGCAGATCACCTGCGCTGGTTTGCGCCACTAGCAGTCGGGATCTTCGTATTCATTTCTTGTCAGGCGATTTGTGTGGCCTACAAAGTGCCTGAGTACCTGGTGCCCTCGCCCCTTAGAATTGCCCAGGCCCTCAGTAGCGAGTGGGGCGTGCTGTGGAAAGCGCTTCTCGTGACCCTGAAAATTACAGCACTCGCCTTGCTTTGTGCAGTGGCCACAGGCGTTGCGATTGCCTTTCTTCTGGTGCAGAGCCGAATCATTGAAGCCAGTCTTTTTCCCTATGCCATTCTTCTACAAGTCACTCCAGTGGTGGCCATCGCGCCATTGATCATTATTTGGGTCAAGGCGCCGACCCCTGCTTTGGTGATTTGCGCGACGCTGGTCGCTTTGTTTCCGATCATATCGAACACTATTCTGGGCTTGCGCAGCGTGCATCCAGGCCGAAAGGCCTTAAAAGGCTGGCATGAGAGCGAACTATGAGCACTCCCTCAAACTAGATGAAGACCATGAATCAAAGCAAAACATCGATACTCATTCGTGGCAGTCTTGGCATCATGACTGGGTTAATTAATGAACCCACTGAAGGCCAAACCGGCGGTCAAACGATTGAAAGAGCGAGGCACGCTGGCCCAGACCTGCGGATTATGGACGGCAAAATTGAGGCGATGGGCCATCTCCAAGCGTTGCCGGGAGAGCGGGTGATTGATGCCCAGGACTGCGTTATTTATCCCGCCTGGGTGAATACGCATCACCATTTGTTTCAATCCTTGCTGAAGGCTGTGCCAGGCGGAATGAACGCGAGTTTAACGCCCTGGCTAGCTGAGGTTCCTTACCAGTTTAGAAGTCGCTTCGATGAACATATTTTTCGTATTGCCGCGCGCATTGGTCTGGTCGAATTAATGCTGTCGGGATGCGGCACCGTTGCCGATCACAATTATCTTTATCACCCAGGTCAAAGCTACGACCCTTCGGAGATTTTGTTCGACGAAGCGAGTCGCTTAGGTTTACGATTTGTATTGTGCCGGGGGGGCGCTACCCTTAGCCGCGACTATGAAGAGGGTATGCCTGCGGCACTCAAGCCGGAGAAGTTTGAGGACTACATGCAGGATATGCAGCGCCTGACCAAGCGTTATCACCAGCCTCAAGCCGATGCGATGCAAAAGATTGTCTTGGCTCCCACCACACCCAACTATTCGATGACGCCAGAGCAAATGCGTGAAGCCGCCCAACTCGCAAGATCGCTGGGGATCGGTTTGCATTCCCATCTTTCTGAGACCGTGGCCTACCAGGACAACATCTGGGCAAAGCACAAAATGAAGCCCATTGAGTTTGTGGCGTCCCTCGGTTGGCTCGGACCCGACGTCTGGTTCGCGCACTTGGTGAAACTCGACCCCGAGGAAATTGCCTTACTCGGCAAAACTAACACCGGTATCGCGCATTGTCCGCAGAGCAATGCTCGCTTGGGCAGCGGCATTGCCCCAGTGATGGCACTGGCGCAAGCCGGTGCAGGCATTTCGATTGCTGTGGATGGTGCAGCCTCCAACGAGGGGGCCGACATGATTAACGAAACCCACGCTGCCTGGCAAATACAAAGAGTCGCTCAAGGCTTGAATGCCAAAGCCGAGCGTGACGGGGGCTTGGGTGAGCCTGGGAAGTCCTTGCTTGAGGCTGAGCGTGTTCTGTCCTGGGGTACGCAGGGCGGTGCCAAGATCCTGGGCCTGTCGGCCGTGGGGAGTTTAAACCTCGGCCAAGCGGCTGACCTTGCCATCTATGATCTATCGAAAAGTCCGCGCTACTTTGGCCATCACGACCCCATGCTTGCGCCGATTACTGCGGGTGGGCAGGCTCATCTTAGAGCCTTGATCGTCGCGGGGCGAGAAGTGGTCAGTGACGGATGCATCACCGGTATGGACTTGGCACAATTGTATCGACAGGCGAACGACTGCCTAAGCATGCTCAGACATCGAGCAGGTCAGGGATTGATCGCATTAGGGATTCAGCGAGTCAAGAACTGAGCGAATCAAGACCGAGGTAAGCCTTGCGAATCTCAGGCCGCTGCATCATGTCCTGGGCCTCGCCCTGAGCGACGATGCGCCCCTCTTCAAGCACATAGGCACGCTTGGCCAACTTTAAGGCCATACTGACGTTTTGTTCGACCAACAAGACGCTGGTGCCCTGTTGGTTAATCTCACGAATCACCCGAAACATGTCTTCCACAATGACCGGTGCTAGCCCGAGCGAGGGTTCATCCAGCAGAAGCAGTTTAGGGCGGGCCATCAAGGCTCTACCTATGGCGACCATTTGTTGCTGTCCGCCAGACAAGGAGCCCGCAGCCGCATTAAGTTTCACCTTGAGCGCTGGGAAGCGGTTCAGCACCTCTTCAAGTGACTTACGGCGATGGGCCTTGGCCGCTGGAATAAAACTGCCTAGTTCCAGATTCTCAAGCACTGTCATCTGAACAAAAAGGCGTCGACCTTCGGGCACCAGAGCAATGCCAGCCTCGCAAAACTGATGGCTGGGCATAGTCGCAATGCTTCTACCTTCGAACATCATGGCGCCAGCACGAGCCTTGTGTACCCCAGCAATCGCATTGATCAGGGTGGACTTGCCCGCACCGTTCGGCCCCACCACGCACACCAGTTCGCCGGCCTCCATGTTGAGGCTCACATCCCACAGTGCAGGTGCCGCGCCATAGTTGACGCAAATGTCTTTAAGCTCAAGCATGCGAGCCACCTAGGTAAGCCTTCACGACGGCAGGGTCGCGCATCACCTCGCGCGGCTCGCCCTGCGCCAAGAGCTTGCCTTGATCCAGCACCACAATGCGATCCACCAAGGCCATAACCGCATGCATGACATGCTCCACAAACACAATGGTGGACCCTTGATCGCGAATTCTCTTGATCAAGATAATGGCATCATTGATTTCACTAGGGGTGAGGCCTGAGAGCACTTCGTCCAAGAGCACCAAGCGCGGTCGCGCAGCTAGTGCGCGAGCCAGTTCGAGGAATTTACGTTGATGCAGGTTCAATGCATCAGGGAGCTCATGGGCCTTCTCGGCTAAGCCGGTGAACTCTAACCATTCCCAAGCATCGCGGGTCGCTTGGAGCTGGGTGGGCGCGGCAACACCAAACAAACCCACGAGGGCGACATTTTGCAGCACCGTCATGTGCGGGAAAGGACGTGGAATCTGATAGGTGCGCGCAATGCCCGCATGGGCAATCGCATGGGGTTTGAACTGAGTCAAATCATGCCCTTCGAACAATACTTGTCCGCCACTGGCTGGATAATGCCCACTCACCACATTGATGAAGGTGGATTTGCCTGAGCCGTTCGGACCGAGCAGGCCGAGGATCTCACCGGGGTAAACTTTGAGACTGACCCCGTCCAGTGCTTTTAGACCTGAAAATGACTTCGATAGGTCGCGAGCTTCCAATAATGGCTTGCCCAACGTCATAGCGCTACGGGCAGCACGCAAATCGACCACGGCAGCGAGCGCGTTCGAGCCCTTTTCGGTACTCATCTCTGGCTGTAGTTCCTCGCTGCCTGCCTTGTAATTGCTCTTGCTCCCGCCGAGCACTGGCTTTTTGCGCTTATCCAACATAGCGAGCACACCATTGGGCATAAACAGCACCACACCCACCAACACCGCACCGAAGGCAGCGCGCCCAATGAGCGCCGAATCACCCATCGTGAAGGCGTAAAGCAAGAGCGTAATCACAATCGCACCGATGATGGGACCGGCCCAATATCTTGAACCTCCCAGAACACTCATCAGCACGACCGATAAAGGAACGGCGATGTTGAAGGTCTCGCCCACTGTCACATAATTAATAAAGAGCGAATGAATCGCACCGGCCAACCCAGCGAAGCCACAGGACAGGGATAGGGCGATTAACTTGTAGCGCAACGTGGGCACGCCCATGACCTCTGCCACGTCTTCATCGTCATGAATGGCAAACAGGCCCAGTCCTAGCTTCGAGCCATGAACCCACCAGGCCACGACTGCAGTCAATGCCGCGCCGCCCAAGGCCAGAAGATAGATCGACGAGGCTGCATTCGGCCCAACCTTCGGTACCGCGACACCCGCCAAAGAAATACCTGGCCCACCGTCAATGGGCGTATTAAGCACAATCGTTGCGATCACGAATGTCACCGCTAGGGTGAGTAACGCGAACAGCTCGCCTCGCACTGAGCGGACTCTGAACACGACGGCCCCCAAACACACACCGATCAAGGCCGCCATGGCCATGGCGGCAGGCAAGGTCGCTAGAAAGGGCCAGCCAAAGCGCGTTGAAAGCACCGCGGCGGTATACACGCCCACGCCAAAATAGGCGCCGTGCCCAAAAGAAAAATAACCGGAGTAGCCTGACAAGATATTCCAGGACAGGGCCAGAATGCTCCAATGGCAGATCAGGTACAGCAAAGACTGGTAAAACGCGGGGATACCTAGCCAGGGAATGACGGCCAATGCCGCCGTCGCGCCGCCAATCCCGATCAGAGCTTTAGGAATGTGCATCCGGGCGGGCTCAGGAAATGCGCTTGTCGGGCCGCAATAGGAGCATGACAATCAGCAATGAGAAAGAAACAATAGGCGCCCAGGCAGGCGCAATCACCGCCATGGTCACGGCCTCGCTTACACCAATGAGTATCCCGGCCGCCAGAGGCCCAAGCGCACTTCCAAGACCGCCCAGCATGACCGCGGCGAAGACCACCCCCACCCAGGCAAAAATCTGCGAAGGCGTGAGCGCAAAAATGAGTGCCAGACAAACACCCGACACCGCGGCCAGTGCCGCGCAAACACCAGCCAGAATGAGTGACAGGCCGCGTTGATCAATGCCGAAGGCGGTGGCCATCGGCCCATCTTGCGCCATGGCACGCAGCGCCTTTCCCCAATCGGTGTATCGCATAGCGGCCCACAGCAACAAACATAGGCCGACGGACAGTAACAAGGTGATTAGTTCGGGCACCGGAAAATACAGCCCTGCGATGACGAATTTCTGTTCGTTGTAGTGGCTCTCCATACGCCGAAAATCTGCCGTCCAAATGCCCTGCACCAGGCTTTCGATGATGACGGCCATGCCGAAGGTGACTAGCAGGGAATTAAACGGCGTAATCGCAAAGCGCGCCAACAGCCATTGCATCCCCAGACCAAAGACAAAGAAAATCGGCGGCAAGAGCAACAAGGTCCACAAGGGGTCGATATGCCACACGGTCACCATGTGGTAACTGCAGTATGCGCTCAGAAACACGAAGCCAAAGTGGGCCAGATTGATCTGACGCAGCAACCCCCAAGTGAGGCCAAGCCCTAGACCCATCAAGCCATACAGGCTACCCATAAAAATACCGGACAGCACCGACTGAAGCAGTAGGTTCAAGCTAGGCAAGGCTACTCCAAATGCGTCAATACTTTGCCTAGGCCCAGTCCGATCTCGCCCTTTCTTGGCCTGCTCGTTCTACTCATTGCGCTTGAAGTTTAGCGCCAGGAGGTGCGAACTTCTGAGGCCACACCACGACCCACTTACCATTTTGTACTTGCTTGACTTTCATCAAATCGTCGCCGTAATTGCCTGGGCCATCAAAGCGCAGCAAGCCATGAATGGTGTCGATTTTGTTGGCTTTCAAGAAAGTGGCAATGGCTTTGTCGTCCAAACTCTTGGCACCCACCACGCCTGCTTCCAGCATCTGCCAAGCAGAGAACGAGGCCGCGGCCTGTACTTCGACTGAGGTATCAGGCAGGTTAGCCTTGGCAGCCCGCTCATTAAACGCCTTGACGAAATTCTTGGCCGTAGCGCTATCGGTAAACGGCGCATGCTCTTCAAAGATGGTTAGAGAGACTGCATTTTTGCCATCAGGCGATTTGGTCATTGGGCCAGGAGCTGGATAGGTATGGAAGTGTAAGGGCGGCACGTAATCAATTTTCTTCATGGCATCGAGCAGCATATTGCCCTCCAAGCCAATATCGCCCATCCAGACCAAGTCTGGCTTCGCATCTTTCACCCGCGCTGCAATCGGGCCAAAGTCGCGATTTCCAAACTCCCATTCAAGGAACAGCACTTCTTGTAAACCGCGTTTCTTGGCGACTTCGCGCGCACCTAGCGACATGAAATGAATCGAAGGAAACTTGCTAGTGACAATGGCAATCGACTTCGGAGGTTTGGCCGAACTGGCGAAGGCATCCAGCACCGTGTTGGGTACGGTATTGCCAGGGTCCGATCCGAGCGACCAGGCTGGGAAAGCCATCTCGTATTTGGACAGCGAGGGAATCCCAAAGGTATGATGCACCAACACTTTGTTATAGCGCTGCGCCACACCCATCGCCGATAGAATCGCGCCGGTGGCGTAAGGCCCCATGAGCAGATCCACCTTGTCACTGGTGACCAGTTGCTCATAAAGTGTTCGGGCGACGTCCGGCTTGGATTGATCGTCCTTCACAGTCCACTCCACTTTACGACCCAAGAGGCCACCCCGAGCGTTCAACTGCTCCACGTAAATTTCACCGACCAACTTATGGGTGAGGCCGGTGGTGGAAAGTGGTCCTGTAAGCGCCAAAGTACTACCGATTCGCACCGGGCCGCTTCCTTGCGACCGGGCGGATTGAGGCAGCACACTCATCGCGCCCAATGCGGCGGCCGCTTTAGCAATATTTCGTTTAGACGAATTCAATTCTTGTCTCCTTGCTTGTCATTTTTCTAGAATTTTTAATCATCGATTTTGGATCCATGACGACCCAAATATTACACCGGAGCTAAGCGGAAATCGTACTCCGCATGAAACCAAGGTTTTGCCATGATACGTCCATCCGGTGCCGGACCGGCGGGGTGTGCTTTGAAATCAACAATCAGGCTATTGCGCACACCAAACACGGCGTCGGAATCGAGATATTCACTATCCGCCACAAAAAGATGGGTCACCAAGCTATGGTAGCCGGGGGCTCTCAGCATGGTATGCATGTGACCTGGGCGATAGGGATGGCGCCCCATGCTCATCAGCATCTTGCCCACCGGCCCATCGATGGGGACCGGGTAAAGAGAAGGTTTGAGCGACCAGTAGTGGTAACGGCCGTCTTGATCGGTGCGAAACTGAGCACGCAGTTCCATGGGTGCATTTTCACCCTTTTGCAAATCATAAAAGCCTTCATCGTCGCCAGACCAGACATCCAGCAGGCAATCGGCAATGGGCTGACCTGCCGTATCCATGACCCGACCCGAATAGAGCGTAGGCGTGGTCTCGGGGTTGTTGGCAATGTCAGCCCCTAAGGGCAACTTAGGTGCCCCCACCGTGAAAAACGGCCCCTGTACCGTGGCCTCGGTGGGCATGTTGACACCGGGCTTATTTTTCATCGCGGCCGCATAGCGTGCCTGCTCCAAAGCCACAACCAACATTGAAACGCCGAGGGTGTCAGAGAGAAGAATAAATTCCTGGCGCTTGTCATCACATTTTTGGCCCGTGGCCGTCAAGAACTGAATGGCGGTCATCCACTCTTCGGAGGTTAGTTCGGTTTCACGGATGAAGGCGTGTAAATGTTTTACCAGGCCCGACATAATCGTCTTAAAGCGTTCGTCTTTGCTTTCGCTCATGCGATCAATGACGGCTTGGGCGATTTCAACGGCTTCATATTGTTTAGGCATTGGCTTAGCCATGTGCATCTCCAGAGAATTGGGATCGTTAATGGTTATGAAATGAAACACTAGCGGTTTCAACTTAACTGTAGCGTTGGCGCAATATTTTAGCGGCCGCCGCCATCGCCAGCATCTTGCCGTCAGCCACCTCTCGAGGCAAATACTTCATGCCGCAATCGGGTGCCAAGATAACATTTTCGGGGCGAACGTAGCGCAAAGCCTTCTCTATCCGCCCCACCACAATCTCCGGCGTTTCGATGCTGTGATCGGACAAATCAATACAGCCGACCATCAGGCGTTTATTATCCAAGCTTGCCAACACTTCGCAATCAAGCTTGGGTTGGGCGGTTTCCATCGACACTTGCTTACAGCGGCAGCCACGCAGCTCAGACAAAAATGAGTAACCGGCTGGCTTGGCATTCATGACTGCAGCGTAGCCAAAACAAATATGCACAGCCGTCTCGCCTTCAATACCCTCGAGGGCCGCGTTCAAGGCCTGTAAGCCGTACTGGCGAGCTTTTTCTGGGCGTGACTGCATCCAAGGTTCATCGATTTGAACAATGTCGGCTCCGGCGCTAAAGAGATCCGCAATTTCCCCGCGAAGGGCCTCGGCATAGGCCATTGCAACCGCCTCGCCATCGCCATAAAAATCGTCCTGGGCCTGCTCACTCATCGTAAAGGGGCCAGGCACCGTGATTTTGATGGCACGCTCGGTGTTGGCCCGCAAAAATTTGACGTCGTCGGCCTCGACGGCGTGGCGACGACGAATCGGCCCAACGATGCGGGGCACTGGGATCGCCACCCCATTGCGATTGATGACCGAACCATGATGATCAAGATCGATGCCTTCGAGGGCGCAAGCGAAGCGGTTGGAATAGCTTTCACGACGGATTTCACCGTCAGTAATAATGTCGAGTCCAGCATCTTCCTGAGCTCGTATCGCTAACCGGGTGGCATCCTGCCAGGCCTGCTCCAGATATTCGGGCGCAACTCGCCACAACTCTTTGGCTCGAATGCGGGGCGGAAACTGACCCGCCAATTTAGCGCGATCAATCAACCAATCGGGTTGCGGGTAACTTCCTACTAAGGTGGTAGGGAACAAAACCATGCCTTCGGCCTTTATCGCAACAAATATTCGGTCGGAGATACAGCTTCCTGCCAATTTGTCGTGCCCAGGGTGGTGGCGGTGTGAATCATGTAGGTACCCGTGTCGGCACCATGCCAGTGTCGCTCGGTGGGGGCAATCCAGACGATGTCGCCGGTAATAATCCTTTGCGGTTTTTCGCCTTCCTTACATATCCAGCCAGACCCAGCTAAGACCGTCAGCACCTGTCCGCGCTCATGCGAGTGCCAGTGAGTGCGACCGCCGGGCGAGAAGAACACATTGCCGATCATGACGCCGTCGGACGCAGGTTTAATCGGGTCGGCCCACACTGTGCCGGTAAAGGTGTCGGCACGTAACTCCGAGGGTTTGCCCTCGCTTCTTGCATGGAACACTTGCATGGTTTGTCTCTGAGTGAATGTTGAGGAGTAGATGTTAAACCACCCTCGAACTGCACGCGGACGGTATTCCGGTTAAGGCTATCCCTTTTTCGAACCGGTTTGGGCGCGATACAGGCGATCTTTCACCGCAATCCACTCAGACTCTTCTGGCAAGCTCTCGACAAGAATATGGTCAACGCCCAGCCCGTCCATGTCACGCAGCTTGGCATACATCTCTTGCGCGAAAACATCCGGTTCAGCAGCAGCCACCTCAAAATGCAAGTACTCGAGCGGCACCTGATGACCAAAAACTCGCTCCAGAAAAATCGCCAAATCCGCGCTCACCCAGACGGCAAGTTTTTCGCCCTGGTTTAAAAGTTCAGCGGCCTTCATCGGCAGCTCTTCGTCCTTTAGAATGACCATCGGCGTGAGGGGGGCATAGTGCGCCTCCAAGGTGCCGGAGACCTGTGGCCCTCCTTTAGACTGAACCGGTACGTGTCGCCCCAGTAAAGAGGATATCGCCTCGCTTGAGATATGACCTGGTCGCAAAATCACCGGCGACGTCCGGCTGAGGTCGATGATGGTGGACTCAATACCAATATCGGCATCGCCGCCTTCGAGCACCCAGGCAATATCTTCGCCGAGATCGGCCCGTACATGCTCGGCTTGAGTCGGACTTACGCGTCCAAAGCGATTCGCAGAAGGCGCGGCAATGCCCTTGCCGCCGAGCGCATGGAAATGCTTCATCACGCCTTGCGCGACCGGATGCGAGGGCACTCTCAAGCCAATCGTCGTTTGATCGGCGCAGGCGTAGGCCGGGACCTGCGGCTTGCGCTTCATGATCAAGGTCATCGGTCCAGGCCAAAACGCGTCCGCCAGTTTCAACGCAAAAGCGTGCTGCTCTTCCGAAAAGTCTGCCCAGTACTGCGCGTGCGCGAGACTAGCCACATGGACAATCAAGGGATGCTCCGCAGGACGACCTTTGACACGGTAAACCTCGGCCACTGCAGATTCGATAGAGGCATCCGCCGCCAAGCCATAAACCGTCTCGGTAGGCAGGCCAATGAGTTGACCGGCCCGCAGCAACATCGCAGCACGTTGCTGCGCAGAATCATCGGCAGACTCGCTGTTACGAACGTTCAATGCCCAGCTCTTGCTCGATGCGCTTCACAATACTCATCGCTAGATCGGAGGAATCTGCCAACACCGTGACGTGTCCCATTTTTCGACCCGGTCTCGCTTCGGCCTTGCCATACAAATGCAGTTTAGCTCTTGGGTGCTTGACCACCTGTAGCCAATTGGGCTCTCTCATCTCCTTAGTGCCAAGCTCGTCGACGCTGGCTTCAAACCAGATATCGCCCAAGAGATTGAGCATGACGGAAGGTTCGTGAAGTTGAGTGCTTCCCAAAGGCCAACCTGCAAGAATGCGCGCTTGCTGCTCAAATTGGCTGGTCACGCAAGCATCTATCGAATAGTGGCCGGAGTTATGAGGCCGTGGCGCCATTTCATTGACCACCAGGCTGCCATCGTCCAAGACAAAAAACTCGACGCAGAGTACCCCCACGTAATCTAAGCCGTGCACAATTTTAACGGCGGCATCGCAGGCTCTGAGCGCCAGCCCAGCATCAATATGCGCTGGCACGGTGGAGCGCGCCAAGATGCCTGCTTGGTGATAGTTCTCTGAGACCGGGTAAACAGCGGTCTCGGCATCGAAAGCTCGCGCGGCGACCACGGACAGCTCTTGCCGGAGTTCACAGCGCTTTTCCAAAACGCAGGCGACGCCGCCCATCGCATCGAAAGCCTCAAGTGCCTGAGCCATACTAAACACCCGTGCTTGCCCTTTACCGTCATAGCCCATTCTGGCGGATTTCAAAATTCCGGGAAGCAAAGCATCTTGATCGGCCGCACTTAAACTCTCCAGTGCGTGACGAGATTCAATCGCTAGGTAGGGCACGACATCCAGCCCGATCTTTTCGACAAAACGCTTCTCGGCAATACGATCTTGCGCCACGGCCACGCTCTCTGCCCGCGGGCTGACGATCATCTTCTCAGCTAGCTTCTCGAGGGCCAAGGCAGGCACATTCTCAAACTCAGTCGTGACCGCTTTGCACAGGCTAGCAAGCTCTGCCAAGGCAGCAACATCAAGATAATCGGCCCTCAAATGAAGGTCCGCAACAGACCCGGCGGGCGAATCTTTGCCGGGATCAAGCACACAAACCCTGAAGCCCATACTTTGAGCGGCCATACAAAACATGCGACCCAATTGACCGCCGCCCAAGACCCCAAGCCAGGAACCTGGTGGCAAGGTGGGGTCCGGTTTAAAGCGTGTAGTGCTCATCTTTACCCCAATAAAACTTTAATGATCATGCGCTACGATGCCTTTGCGGGAGGCAAACTCATCTGGCGTGCCAACTCAGTTTGCTCCAGTCTAAACCCTTGTAGCTTTTCACTCAAGGCCGCATCGTGTTGCGCGAGCATAGCGACCGCAAACAGGGCCGCATTGGCCGCACCCGCTTCGCCAATGGCAAACGTTGCTACCGGAATTCCTTTTGGCATCTGAACGATCGACAGTAATGAATCTTCGCCGCGTAAGTATTTGGACGGCACAGGCACACCCAATACCGGGACGATGGTTTTGGCGGCCAACATGCCGGGCAAATGAGCTGCCCCACCTGCACCCGCGATAATGGCCTTCAAGCCCCTTGACGCAGCTTGTTCTGCGTAGGCAAACATCTCGTCCGGCATCCTGTGCGCAGACACTACTTTCGCCTCATGCTTGACACCGAACCGCTCCAGGATCGCGACGGCATGCTGCATTACCTCCCAATCGCTAGAGCTGCCCATCACAATGCCAATCATGCGCTCGCTCCGTCTAAGCCCCGACCTGTAATTCGCTTCAAAGCCTCTTTGTATTTGTCACTCGTTTTGGTAATCACTTCGGCGGGCAAGGAAGGCGGCGGTGCGGTTTTCTTCCAAGTCGTGACGGTTTCCAAATAATCGCGGACGAATTGCTTGTCGAAGGACGGCGGCGAGATGCCCACGCGATACTCACTCGCAGGCCAAAAGCGAGAAGAGTCGGCCGTTAACACTTCATCCATCAAATGCAAGACGCCGGCTTCATCCAAACCAAACTCAAACTTGGTGTCCGCGATGATGATACCTTTTTCGGCCGCGAGGGTGCTCGCCTTCAAATACAGTTGGATACTGATGGCTCGAATCGCTTCAGCAAGCTCCTTGCCGATGCGCGAGCCCATCTCCTCGAAAGAAATATTCTCGTCATGTTCGCCCATTTCAGCCTTAGCGGCCGGGGTAAAAATGGGCTCGGGTAATTTCTGCGCCATGTGTAGACCTGCGGGTAGCTGAATGCCGCACACCGCCCCACTGTCCTGATAGTCTTTCCAGCCGGAGCCAATCAGGTAGCCGCGAACTACGGCCTCCACCATAATCGGCTGCAAGCGTTTCACGACCATGGAGCGCCCCGCCACCTGGGGCAGGTCTTCGGCCGACACGACGACTTCAGGGGCAATACCGGTTAAATGATTAGGGACGAGATCGCCCAGGGCCTCAAACCAATACAACGCCATTTGATTGAGGACCTTACCCTTATCGGGAATTGGCTCTAGCATGATCACATCGAAAGCCGACAACCGATCTGTAGTGAGGATCAGCAACTTATCCTCGCCCACCGCATAGTTATCGCGCACCTTGCCTCGACCCAGCAAAGGGAGGCTCTTCAAGTCAGATTGATAAACGGCCACGTCGCACTTCTGTCGCAAAAGCATAATTATCTCATTGACCGGCAATTGGGGCCGACAGACCTAGACCCCACCCCTCCCCGATCAGCTTCTACGCTTAAGAGCCCAGCTTGAGCTCGCGGACGCGCGCGCGTAGAAACTCCAGCCGATCTCCACCCCAAAACAATTCACCGCGATAGACCATGGTTGGAACGCCAAACACGCCGAGCTTCTCTGCTTGGGCTTGAATCGCTGAGTGCAATGACCGACCCTCACCCTCGAGAAAGGCCGTAAAGCCCGTCGGCTCCTCTCCTAAGGTCTGAATCACCCCGGCAATGTCCTCCGCCGAATCAAGATTCAAATCACGCTTAAAAAAACGCTCGAAGACAATGTCTCGATAGGCCTCAAAGTACGCATGCTTTTGAGCGAACAGCATCCCAATGGCGCCGATCGTGCCGTCAAATATCCGCTCCGGCCCTTTAATCGTCAACCCCTGTGCATTAGCGAAGCGACGAACATCCATGTACATATAGCGAATTTTGTGCAGCGGATACATGACTTCGGCTTGGCCGCTGGGGCCGGTCCGTTGCAGCCGCAAGGTGTAGGGAAGCCATTCGAGTTCGATGTTCTCGGACTTCGAGAACTCGATCAGAGGTTGAATCGCCACATAGGAATAGGGACTCTTAAAGTCAATATACACACTCACCTTGTCCATGTTCAATACCCCACAGCCCGGTGCGGTACGTAAGGCGCCTCCAGTGCCCGAAGCTCCTCTGCTGTAAGAGCCAGGGTCACGGCGGCAACACCATCCAAGAGATGTTCCGGCTTCGACGCCCCAATAATTGGGGAGGTGATGCCTTTTTGGTGCAGTAGCCAAGCGAGCGCAATTTGCGCTTGCGGGACACCTCGTTGTCTTGCTAACTGTTCCACCTGCTCAACGACGAGGCGATCCGCTTGTGGAAACTCGGTGTAAAGCGTCTTGCCAAACTCATCTGTTTCGTTGCGCGCACTTGGTTGATCCCAAGGGCGGGTCAATCGACCACGGGCGAGCGGGCTCCAAGGCATGACCGCAATGCGCTGATCCACGCACAAGGGCAGCATTTCTCGCTCCTCTTCACGATGCAACAAGTTCACATGGTTTTGCATGCTAATGAACTCCGTCCAACCGTGGGCCCGCGAGGTATAAATCGCTTTCGAGAACTGCCAGGCGCTCATACTCGATGCACCGATATAGCGAGCCTTCCCGGCCTTGACAACATCATGCAAGGCCTCAAGCGTTTCCTCAATGGGGGTGGTTGGATCCCAACGATGGATTTGATAGAGATCGACATAGTCGGTGCCTAAGCGACGCAGGCTTTGGTCAATCTCAGTCATGATATTTTTACGGGACAGGCCTGCTCCATTGGGGCCCTTTCGCATGCGCTGGTTGAGCTTGGTCGCGACAACAACCTCATCGCGACGCGCGAAATCTTTCAGTGCTCGTCCGAGAAACTCTTCAGAGGTGCCGTCCGAATAAACATTCGCGGTATCGAAAAAGTTAACCCCCAGCTCAATCGCCTGCTTAATGAGGGGGCGACTGCGCGCTTCATCGAGCGACCAGGGATGGGGGCCGCGCTCGGGGACGCCATAAGTCATGCACCCAAGGCAAACGCGTGACACATCCAGACCAGTCTTTCCAAACTTCACATATTTCATATTTTGCCCCTCTTGGTTCGAGGGCAAGAGTATCGCACTGGCTTAAAGATAAGTGATTTTTCTCATGCGGTGTGGGTCGCCTCTAAATCGCCACCATCTGGCGAACGTTATTGGTTTTCATTTGAGAACCAAGCCCCGAGGCGATCACCTCACCACGCTCCATCACCACATAATGATCGGCCAACGCTTCGGCAAAATCGTAATACTGTTCGACCAATAAGATGCCCATCGTGCCGCGCTTGGCCAACATGGTGATGACCCGGCCGATATCCTTAATAATCGAGGGCTGAATACCCTCGGTCGGCTCATCAAGAACCAGCAGCTTAGGCTTGGCGAGCAATGCACGCGCGATAGCAAGCTGTTGCTGTTGCCCGCCCGACAAATCACCTCCTCTGCGATGAAGCATCTGCTTCAAGACCGGGAACAATTCAAAGATTTCAGCGTCAATCCCGGTTCTTGCAGGCAGGTAAGCCAAGCCCATACGCAAGTTTTCTTCAACCGTTAAACGTCCAAAAATCTCTCGGCCCTGAGGCACAAAACCAATACCCGAGCGCACTCGCTCGTAGGACGGCAGGCCAGCCATCGGCTTGCCTTGGAGAGTGATCTCACCGCTTCTAATCGGAACAACGCCCATTAGGGATTTCAAAAGCGTGGTCTTGCCGACCCCATTGCGGCCCAGCAAAACTGTCACCTGACCCATCTCGACTTGCATGGAGACCTTGCGCAGAATGTGACTTCCACCGTAATACTGATTGACATCCTTGATGGACAACAGCGCGGTGCCTGAGGAATCAACGGCCAAGATAGACCTCCACAACTTTCTCATTGGCTTGTACCTCAGCCAGGCTACCTTCGGCCAGTACACTGCCCTCATGGAGCACCGTCACCTTCTTGGTCGCCGCGCTGACGCCACGCGTGGTGAGCTCGCCAATAAACTTCATATCGTGCTCCACAACCACTAAGGAATGCGAACCTTCAAGCGAGAGGAATAATTCTGCAGTGCGCTCCGTTTCCTCATCGGTCATGCCAGCCACTGGCTCATCGAGTAACAGTAATTTGGGCTCTTGCATGAGCAACATGCCAATCTCGAGCCACTGTTTTTGACCGTGCGACAGGTTACCCGCAAGCTTACCGGCAAAGTCACGCAGGTGAATCAATTCTAGCGTCGACGCGATGCGATCAAAGGCGGCGCTATCTAATTTCGCAAACAGTGCCGAGCGCGCACGCCGGTCAGTCGACAAAGAGAGTTCAAGATTCTCGAAGACATTCAAGTGCTCAAAGACGGTCGGCTTTTGAAACTTTCGTCCGATACCAATCTGAGCAATGTCCGCTTCGCGCATGCGAAGTAGATCGACGGTACTGCCAAAAAAAACCTGGCCACTATCTGGACGGGTTTTGCCGGTGATGACATCCATCATGGTTGTTTTGCCCGCCCCGTTGGGACCAATAATGCAACGTAACTCACCCGTATTGACCGCTAGCGACAGACTATTGAGGGCCTTAAAGCCATCAAAACTCACGGAGACGTTGTCGACGTACAAAACAACGCCGTGAGCCAGGTCGAGGGTTTTCGAGCTACCGATGCGGCCACCGTAATTGGTTGGCGCGTCGCCAACTTCATTAGGAGGCTGCGTGTGAGAGCTTGCATTCATCAGGGTACTCATAATTGTCCCCCAGCTTTAGCGCGACGCAATAAGCCCAGGATGCCCTGCGGCAGATAAAGCGTGACCAAAATAAACAGCGCGCCAAGAAAATACAACCAATACTCGGGGAAGGCCACAGTGAACCAGCTCTTTGCACCGTTGACGAAAAATGCACCGATAATGGGGCCAATCAAACTGGCTCGTCCCCCCACTGCGGTCCAAATAGCAATCTCGATCCCTGCTGCGGGTGACATTTCTCCAGGATTAATAATGCCCACCTGAGGCACATACAGGGCACCAGCCACCGCGCACATCACAGCACTAATCACCCAGATCGCCAACTTGTAGGACACCGGGTTATAACCGCAAAACATCACTCGAGTTTCGGCATCACGTATCGCCTGAAGGACGCGACCAAAACGGCTATTGACAATCAATCGGGCGATTAAAAAGAAGCCGATCAAGGTTAAGCCGGTAATCACGAACAAGGTCATGCGGGTGCTGGGCATGGCAATGGGAATACCCAGAATACGTTTGAAATCGGTAAATCCATTGTTGCCCCCAAAGCCGGTTTCGTTTCTGAAGAAGAGCAGCATCGCGGCAAACGTCATGGCCTGGGTAATGATCGAAAAGTACACGCCTTTGATGCGCGAACGAAAGGCGAAAAAGCCAAAAATGAGTGCGACCAAACTTGGCACCAAGATCACCAGCAACATCTGCGCAACAAACGAGTCACTCACGGACCATGCCCAAGGCAATTGCTTCCAATCCAAAAACACCATAAAGTCGGGCAGTTCACTCTTGTAGTTGCCATCGCGGCCGATCTGTCGCATCAAATACATGCCCATACCGTAGCCGCCCAGCGCAAAGAACAAGCCATGGCCTAGCGACAAAATACCGGTATAGCCCCAAATCAAGTCCATCGCCAAGGCACAGATGGCATAGCACATGATCTTGCCGATTAAGGCGACCATGTAGTCCGACAGGTGAAATGGGTTGGAGGCAGGTAAGGCGAGATTGAGCAAAGGAACTAAGACTGCAACCGTGACGACCGCCGCTAGCAGTGCTGCCCAGCCCCTAGATCCCAGTAGAACGCCACGTCTCTCAAAAGACGCAAGTGCGTGTGCAGCGGTACTCATGCTTCAGCGCTCCTACCTTTGAGTGCGAATAGGCCTTGAGGGCGTTTTTGAATAACCATCACAATCAATACCAGCACCATGATTTTGGCAAGCACGGCGCCCTGCCATCCCTCTAATAGTTTGTTGATAACCCCGAGGCCCAGGGCGGCGTAGACGGTCCCGGCGAGCTGACCTACGCCTCCGAGGACCACGACCATGAATGCGTCGACGATATAGCTTTGGCCAAGGTCAGGTCCAACGTTACCGACTTGGCTGAGTGCACAACCCGCGAGTCCGGCAATGCCTGCACCCAGAGCAAAAGCATAGGTGTCGATTCTTGCGGTATGCACACCCATACAAGCGGCCATGGTGCGATTTTGAGTGACGCCGCGCACGAACAGGCCTAAGCGAGTGCGACTTACCAAGAGGCTCAATCCCACCAGGACTAACAATGAAAACGCAATGATCGCTATACGGTTGTAAGGCAAAGTGAGGTTACTAAAGACCTGCACACCACCCGACAACCAGTTAGGATTCTCTACCTGCACATTTTGAGCCCCGAAAATAGTACGAACGGTTTGCATCAATATCAAACTGATCCCCCATGTCGCGAGCAAGGTTTCAAGCGGGCGACCATACAGAAACCGGATCACCGTTTTTTCCAGTAACGCTCCTACCAAGGCTGCTGCCAAGAAAGACACAGGAATGGCAACGATCAGGTAGTAATCAAAAGCCCCTGGCGCATAACTTCTAAATAGGTTTTGAACCCAATAGGTGGCGTACGCCCCGATCATCATCAGTTCGCCATGGGCCATATTGATGACCCCCATCAGGCCGTAGGTGATGGCAAGGCCCAAGGCCACTAGGAGCAGAATCGACCCCAAACTCGCGCCGGTAAAAATAACCCCCAGGCGTTCACCCCACACCAGTCGCGCTTCCACCCCAGAGAGCGCTTTCTTCAGTTCGAAGCGGACATCCTCATCAGTCTCGCCCTCTTTTTTGAGACGATCAACAAGAATAGATTTGACGGCGGCATTTTCGCTAGTCGATAACATTTTCGCGGCGGCAACGCGCTTGGCCTTATCGGCCGAGGTAACTAGCGCAAGCGCGCGGAGTTGACCAATTTGTTGCTTCAATCCGGCATCGGTTTCGGCAGCGAAAGCTTTTTCGAGAAGCGGCAATTTGCTCTCGTCAATCTGATCTTTCAGCTCGCTCACGGCTTTTTTTCGAATCGCAAGGTCCGGCGAAATCAAAGCTAAGGCAGCTAAGGCACCTTCGATTTCTTTACGCATGCGGTTGTTGTTCACGACTTCTTCTGCGTTCTCGGGAAGCTTGGCGGCGGCACCAGCAAGATCGGTCGCAGTCTCGCCCTTCACCAGGTACACTTTACCGTCGGCGGTGCGAACATTGCCTTCGAGCAACTGGGTCAAAAACCCTGGCAATTGGGGGTCAGCAGACGCAACCAGGGGCGCTAAAGCGGCTAGGCGTTCATCGCCTTCACCGGCAGAAACCGCTAGGGCCTGCTCATTGGTCAGAGCAGAAGCCGACACACTGAAGAAGCATGCGAGTGCGGCCATAGAGGTACGGAGGATAGAGAGCAACATGACGAATCAATCTTCCAATAAAAAGGGCGGCCTTAATACAAGGCCGCCCAGGGAGCGGACCGGCAAGCGAAGCCACAAACCTTCGTGGCTTCGTTCCATCCAGAAAGTTTACTTCTTCTCTGGCTCGTCTTTCTTCTTGTCGTTACCTTCGATGAACGGACTCCAAGGATTAGCGCGCACGGGACCCTTGGTTTTCCATACGACATTGAATTGACCGTCAGCCTTGATTTCGCCGATGAATACTGGCTTATGCAAGTGATGGTTCTTGGTGTCCATGGTTGAGGTAAAGCCACCAGGAGCGGTGAAGGTTTGACCGGCCATGGCTGCGATCACTTTGTCGGTGTCGGTGCTCTTGGCTTTTTCAACCGCTTGTTTCCACATATAGATGCCGATGTAGGTGGCTTCCATAGGATCGTTGGTCAAAGGCTTGTCTTTATGTCCAGGGAGGCCTTTAGCTTTTGCATAGGCAGCCCATTTCTTGGTGAACTCAGTGTTGGCTGGGTTCTTCAAGCTCATGAAGTAGTTCCATGCAGCAAGGTGGCCCACGAGTGGCTTGGTATCCACGCCACGCAGCTCTTCTTCACCGACCGAGAATGCAACGACAGGAACATCAGTGGCCTTGAGGCCCTGGTTACCCAACTCTTTGTAGAAAGGAACGTTGGAGTCACCGTTGATGGTGGAGATCACCGCAGTTTTCTTGCCTTCAGCAGCGAACTTCTTGATCTTGCCGATAATGGTTTGATAGTCGCTATGACCGAACGGCGTGTATTCCTCCATGATGTCGGCCTCGGCCACACCTTTGGATTTCAGGAACGAACGCAGAATTTTGTTAGTCGTTCGTGGATATACGTAATCGGTACCGAGCAGCACCCAGCGCTTGGCCGAGCCGCCGTCTTTGCTCATCAAATACTCAACAGCAGGAATCGCTTGTTGGTTAGGAGCTGCGCCGGTGTAAAACACGTTCTTGGAGAGTTCTTCGCCTTCATACTGAACAGGGTAGAACAGCAAGCCATTCAACTCTTCGAACACAGGCAATACTGATTTACGAGAAACAGAAGTCCAGCAACCGAAGGTCACGGCAACTTTATCTTGGCCGACCAATTGCTTGGCTTTTTCAGCAAACAGAGGCCAATTCGAGGCTGGGTCGACAACCACAGGCTCGAGCTTTTTGCCGAGTACGCCACCTTTAGCGTTGATCTCGTCGATCGCCATCAAAGCCACGTCTTTCAACACGGTTTCGGAAATGGCCATCGTGCCAGACAGAGAATGCAACACGCCGACTTTGATCGTGCTTTGTGCATAGGAAAGATTCACGGCTCCGGCCATCGCAACTGCGGCGGTCAAAGTCTTAAGTGCGAAACGACGTTTCATGGATACTCCAGGCGATTGGGTTATTAAAGGATTCAGAATTTGTAGGTCAAACAGCATCAACAGACGGCTTGTCAATTAAGCTCAAGGTTTCTGACGCAAGGTCTGTGCCAGCTACGCACCACCAAGGCTCACGATTCATTTTGGTGCAATACAAGAGTCTTTAATTCACAAATCCCTTCGGAATCACCCTGAAATCATGATTCCGGTGCACTAATGCAATTACCGCACCAAAAAATAACTGTAGGTATTAAGTAAACCTCTAGCTGGTCGACTGGCAAATTGCACTATTGCAGGTAAACGCACAAAACTTGCGCATCCCCATGTGACACGCCCCTACTTTCGGAGCCGTCAGACCCAGGCGTCTCGCCGTGCGATTAAAATACACTTCTTAATCTCCGAAATTTCAAATCATTGAGCTCTGGACACCTCCAGATCGACGCCAAAACCGGACAATTTGTAATGACCCATCCTCAAAAAGCAGCCTCTTTCAATTGGGCAGACCCCTTACTTCTCGACGACCAGCTTTCGTCCGATGAGCGCCAGGTGCGTGACGCCGCCAGCGCTTATTGCCAGGATCGGCTCGCCAGCCGAGTACTGAATGCTTTTCGCAATGAGCAAACAGACCCGAAGATTTTTCGGGAAATGGGTGAGCTTGGTCTTTTGGGCAGCACCATTCCAGAGGTGTACGGCGGCGGCGGTATGAATTATGTTTGTTACGGCCTCGTGGCCCGCGAGGTGGAGCGGGTCGATTCGGGCTACCGCTCCATGATGAGTGTGCAGTCCTCACTCGTGATGGTGCCAATCAACGAGTTTGGTACCGAAGGCCAAAAACAAAAGTACCTCCCAAAGTTGGCGACAGGTGAGTGGATCGGTTGCTTTGGCCTCACCGAGCCCAATCACGGCTCCGACCCGAACGGTATGCTGACTCGCGCTAAAGCGGTGCCGGGTGGCTACAGCGTGAGTGGTTCAAAAATGTGGATCAGCAATAGCCCGATTGCCGATGTGTTTGTAGTGTGGGCCAAGGACGATAGTGGGCAGATCCGTGGTTTTGTACTCGAAAAGGGCTGGAAAGGGCTGAGCGCCCCAGCCATTCACGGCAAAGTGGGTCTACGGGCTTCGATTACCGGGGAAATCGTCATGGATGAAGTCTTTTGTCCAGAAGAGAACGCCTTTCCCGAAGTACGCGGCTTAAAAGGCCCCTTTACTTGTTTGAACTCGGCCCGCTATGGCATCGCCTGGGGTGCCCTCGGTGCCGCCGAAGATTGCTGGCATCGCGCCCGCCAATACACTCTGGATCGTAAGCAATTCGGCCGCCCTTTGGCTGCCAACCAGTTAATTCAAAAGAAGCTCGCAGACATGCAGACCGAGATCACTCTCGGGCTGCAAGGATGCCTGCGCTTAGGTCGCATGAAGGATGAGGGGACGGCGGCCGTAGAAATCACGTCCATCATGAAACGTAACTCTTGCGGAAAGGCTCTCGATATCGCGCGTCTCGCGCGCGATATGATGGGCGGCAACGGTATCAGCGACGAGTTCGGCGTGGCTCGCCATTTAGTGAACCTCGAGGTCGTCAATACCTACGAGGGCACGCATGACATTCATGCACTCATACTCGGCCGGGCGATGACGGGTATCCCAGCCTTCGCCAACTAGCGCCGGTGCGCCACGGTCCAATCGTAAGGCGCGAAGGACGTGGCGTAATCGGTAGGCAGAGTAAGGGCACTGTAGCGTTGGGCGTAGGCAATGAGTGAAGGTGCATGAGCGGGCGTGAAATCCTCGGTATAAAACCTGAGGATCTGGTTGAAAACCACCCTGCGTCGCTCGTGGTCAACGCTTAGATTATCAGGATTGGCAAAGAATTTTCGCGTCTCTGCTTCTAGGGTTTGCTCTAAGGTGTCCGCAGTGAAAGGGACGCGAGGCAGTACGGGGCAAGATCGTGCAGAGCAATTCAAGGCAAAATGAATACGCGGCTCGTTGAGCTTTCGAATAATGTCATTCTCGAAACTATAGAGCGACATGTCCTGATCACCGATTTGAAACTTTCGGAGTACAAAGAAACGCAGCTTGGCCAATCCAGCATGGCTTGGTGGCAGCCCCGAGCGAATCACGTTATACATTGAAAGTGCGTTATACGCGTTAATCATATGCGCCAAACGCACCGGCCCTACCGGCAGTTGATTTAAGGGCACCAAGGCAATGGCGCTCACGTAGCGCTCTAAGGCTGGCAAACCCGCTTCACCCTGGTCTGCGGCGAGCTCCTGAAAACCAACCCGACCACGCTCATCAACATAGCGATCCAACACTTTCGCATATCCCCGCTCTGCGGCGCGTAATGCCTCATGGCGGCTTGCGATCGACCCTGAAATAGGCGAACGGGCGGAACCGTCTTGGTCAGGAGTTCGGGGTAAATCGCCCGGCACACGCACCACGGTGCTACATGCGCTGAGCGCCAGCGATAGGATTAACAGCGAAAAGTTGCGGCGCATGACAGACCTAAGCATGTGAATTTCCTGAAACAATGACCATGAACTTCAACAACAAACCTCAGCAACAAACTTATGCTGAAGCACGAGTTCGGGAGTGATCTCGCGCCGCGAGCGCGTCTTGGCGAGGCCGACCTTTCAACCATTTAAGTGGGATGATCACGTCTCCCTGGGCATTAGGTGCCACCGCTAAAGGCTGGAAAATTTTCCCGCTCTTCAATTGGATGGGTTTCAGCAAATGGCGATCACGCTCGGCGTTGTAGGTGCACATCGACATCAGGCCATTCGCACTGGCAGCCATGAAAACACAGGCATCAACGCGCTGCGAGTCAAGCGCGCAGGCGTCCATAAAATTATGTGTGAAGAAAGAGATTTTTCTGAGCTCAAGATGACCTCGTCGCCATTCTCCTCGCGAGCCCCAAAGTAACTTGAATACATAGCGCAAGCTCCCCGTCCAAAGCGCAGGCCGAAGCAACACGGCACCCAGGATTGCCAAAGCGCCTGCAAGGCCCTGATCTCGACCCAAGGGCACGCTGGCAGTGTCGCGCATGACCCGCGCTGCAATCGCTCCGTCGGCAAGTGCGTCGAAGCGCTTTGCTCCGATTGAAAACAGCATTGCGTACTTATTGCATTGACTGTGCCCAGCTTGCAAAGCATCAAAGTTAAGGTCAACGCCCGCCCCTTTTGAAATGGCCGCACACACGGAGGCTTGATTTACTTCAACTGCTTCGCACTCGGTGCCAGGGTCGGCCTGACTCGCTTGGCGACCCTGTAGGGTTCCTCGGCCGGTGTCGGCGCCAAGTTGGAAGGAGGCAAATCGCACCACATCACTGTGCTCAACAAAGAACTTGGCCAGCGCTGGTAACTCATGAAAATTGTCAGCAAACACTGTCGTATTGAACATGACAGAGAGTGGTAGCCCCCGGGCCATCTCGATGTAGCTGTTACGGACCTTGTTAAGCCCGGCTTCGGTGGTGAACCCTTTACGTTCTTGCGTCATGTCGACATGAAAGGCCACGTCGTTTAATCCGTCTCGGGCCAGCTCTGTCAGCCATCGCCGATTAAGTAGAATGCCGTTGGTCAGGAGCGAGGCCCGAAGCCCTTTCGCCTTCACATATCGGACGATCTCGGACAGCTCGGCGCGATCCCGCAAAGTGGGATCACCTCCTGAAATTTGAACATCGGTATTGGGGCCATAGCGCTCCGCGATCTCGTCGATGCGGCGAAGCAGCTCCTCAAGCGGAAGATCTTGCACAGCCTCGGACGAGTCTGACAAATAGCAAAGTGTGCAATCCAAGTTGCAACGCTGGGTAATCTCCAGGGAGACGCAACCTATTGCCCAGCGACGGCCTGCCAATTGCCTGGCACTCCATTGCCCGGTCCTTTGCATTGCTTTGGTGAGTCGATCCAGGCGCTCAGCCTGGGAGTTTGGAGGATCGGGTAAGTAAGCTTTGGTCATGCCCGGTGAGTCGAGGCGATCGGGTTTGTCTTACAGTACTCGTCAGCGTGCTTGCAGAAACTTCCGGCGCCCTTTTGGTGCCAACACTTGGCGCGAACACTTGTTGCAAACGCTCGTCGCAAAAAAGCGTATCAGCCACCACCCGAGAACAATTTGTGACCGTGTATCGCCCGAAGTCGCGCTCGCAAGCCCCTTAAGCTTAGGATGCATTTTGGAACCCTATGACCAGTCTTCGTCCAACACTCCGCGCTCTTTCGGTCCGCCGATGGCTTACCCATGCCGTCAAGTCGGCGTACGGGTCAAACGCTGGCTCAAACGCTGGCTCAAACTCCGGTCCAAATTTCGGGCCACCCCAGGTCAGCAAATTTGGCATGATCACACTCACCTGCTGGGTAGCATGTTGCGTTGCCGGATTTGGCGGCTGGCAAATATATGCAGAACTCAAACAAAAGCATGACTTAGAGACCAAGGCTCTCAATGATCGCATCGAGCTGATCTTTTCAAGTGTTGGGGACGACTTAAAGCGACTCGCCCAATCGTCATGGACAGGCTGCAGTCTAAGCAGCAGCCAAGAGCTAGCACGTCTCTCGATACGGTCCGAGTTTGCTCGCTCGTTTTTTGTAGGCTTCAGTTCTCAAGAGGGTCTCTGCGGGCCATTTGGGCCAGCTGAGGTATTCGCCAACCAAAAAAGCGAGCGCTCTGAGGAAAGTCAGCCCTTAGAGAGTTCCTTAGGCATTGAACAGAACGCCAAACAAAGCCCTTTTAGTGTCACCGGACTCCAGCGCCTCAAACCAAGCATTCTGTTGAAATACACAGGGGTGACGGGCCTGCAGTTCTGGGCCGAGATTCCCGCGAGTCGCTTACTCGCTGATAGTCGAATCACTAAGACATACACCCGTCACGAGCAAGCCCTTCATTGGTCGCTCGAGGACCACCTGGGTGCCACGATTCTGCGGCAAGGGCCTAGAGCGCTAACGGCTTCTACTGGCCTTGCGCACCGTGAAATTTGGGCGCCTGAATTTGGGTATCGGCTGTCTAGCGCCGTGACGCTAGCGCAACTGACCTCTCGACTCGCGGACAGATCGGTCGCTTGGGCGGTGATCAGTGCGGTGCTGAGCTTTATACTCGTTAAAGCAATCAATCAACATTACGCTGGGCGCATGAGCCCGGAGCGCAAGATGAGGAACGCACTCCGCAAGCGTCAGATTGAGCCCGTGATTCAACCGATTGTCAGTATGTTGACTGGCGAGTGTTTGGGCGGGGAGGTATTGATGCGCTGGAAGCATCCTGTACGGGGCTTAATTCCGCCCGCTGAATTTATCAGCCTCGCTGAAGAGAACGGCATGATTACCCCAATGTCAGAAATGCTGATGAGAAAGGCACGTGACCAGTTAGCTGAACTTAAAAACTCATCGATGTATTTCGCTTTCAACATTACGGCAGCACAACTGCGAGACCCACTGTTCCCGCAAAAAATTCAAGAGATTTTCGACGATACCGGCCTTGCGCCAAAAAGCGTCGTGCTGGAGCTGACTGAGAGAGAGGCCATTGGCGAACATGATGGCGAGATTCTGGGTCGCCTGAGAGCGCTAGGCTTCAGAATCGCCATTGATGACTTTGGTACCGGACAAAGTAGCCTGTCCATGCTTCAGGGCCTGCAAATTGATCGTATCAAGATTGATCGCGAGTTCGTTCGAACCATCGACGAAAGCACCGAACGACGGCCGGTGCTTGATACCATCATCGTTCTTGCCAAAGAACTGGCGGTTCCTGTCATCGCCGAAGGCATTGAAACCCAGGCTCAATGGGCCTACTTGGCCAAGCGTAAAGTTGAAGCCGCACAGGGCTACTTGATCGCAAAGCCAATGCTCATCAAGGACTTTACGAAGTGGTTAGACAGTCGGGAATTGAGCTTTGTAAGCGAACCCGAAAAATTCGAAGGCCGGCTTGGAGCGACCGACCGTAGGTATGGTCCCAGACCTGCAGAGCAGGTTGAAATGGAGACGAGTGAATGAGCGAACAAGCGTTCGACCCTGCCCAATTAAGAGATGCCATGCTTGGACGAGGTGGCGTAGAAATACGGGACCGTAGCCATCGCCTGAAAACCTATCCACAGTGCTTTACCGGACGCGACGCGGTTGACTGGCTAACGTCAACTTACGCGATGAGTCGAGCGCAGGCACAAAGAGCAGGCGAGCTGTTTGTCGCAAAAGGCTGGATTGAACATGTGTCACTAGAGCATGACTTTGAAGACGGCTACTTGTTTTATCGGGTAGCGCAGGGTGAAGGCACGGAAGCCAGATTTGAAGGCATGGGACGACTGGCGGCGCTCAATCAAATCAGCTTAGGCGATCTCGCTCAGCGCATGAGGCAAGTTGGCGGCGTCGCACCAAGAAACCACTACCGTTGGCTTCTCAAAATTCCCAACGCATTTTCGGGGCGTGAGGCCACGGATTGGATCGCGAAGACCTACTCCTTAAGCAGAAGTGAGGCGACTCTACTAGCCCAGCGGCTAGTGGCTTCGAACAAGATCAGGCACATTCTCGACGAGCAACACTTCATCGACGCGGCCGTCTTTTACCGCTACGTTTAAAGGTAGAGGCATAATGAAGCTAGAGGCATAATTAAGCTAGAAGCCTAAGCGCGAGGACGACAGGCGGGCCAATACTCTTCATAGGTCTCTTTCAAAAACGCCGCCATCTCATCGATTTCTTCTTCGATCTCTCTTAGGCCCACTGCGACGCTGCAATCGTCGGAACGCGGGTTCACATAAATGGATACCGCCAACGTGCGCCCCGGCTCATTGAGCCAAGGAGGCTCCGACCCCAAATGCAAATGCACGCTCGCCCCGGCGCTTTCCATATCACTCACTGCCCAGGCAATGAACTCAAGAATATGCACGCCAAGCGCATCTGGACTCAAACCGAAGGAGACCGCCGCAGGAATAATGGTGCCGTCATCCGGGTCAGGCTCAGCCTCTTCCACCTCAACTTCATCAATGCCCTCAAAGCTCAAAAGAACATCGGTGATGGCTTTCGATGCATTGGGCTTTGCACCCTTGCGAGGAATTCCAGGTGGCACTGATTTGGACACGGTGAGCCTAACTTATTAGAGGTTGAAAGAGGTATTACTGCTGAGCAGCTTCGGCGACTTTTGTCGCGGCGGTTTTCTCTGCAGCATCCATTAACGCTTTCACGGCTGGGAGCTCCTTGCCCTCCAAAAACTCAAGAAAAGCGCCGCCACCCGTAGAAATATAGCTTACCTGGTCGGTAATGCCGTACTTTGCAATAGCCGCTAAGGTATCACCTCCACCCGCAATCGAAAAGGCCTCAGACTCTGCAATAGCATGCGCCAAAGCCTTCGTACCGCCTTCAAAGGCATCGAACTCAAACACACCGACCGGACCATTCCAAACGATGGTGCCTGCAAACTTGACGATATTGGCAAGTTGCTCAGCACTTTTTGGCCCAATATCAAAGATCATCTCGTCAGGCTGTACTTCGCTGGCGGACTTTAAGGTGGCTGCCGCTGTCGCCGAAAACTCCTTAGCGACGACGACATCGCTAGGGATCGGAACGGCCGCACCACGCGCGGTCATCATGTTCATAATGCGACGCGCTTCGGGAATCAAATCGACTTCGGCCAAAGACTTACCAATGGCCATACCTTGAGCTGCCATAAATGTGTTGGCGATACCGCCACCCACAATCAGTCGATCCACTTTTTGGCCTAGGGATTGCAAAATCGTCAGCTTGGTCGACACCTTAGAGCCCGCAACAATCGCTACCAAGGGTCGCTTGGGCGCCAGCAGGGCCTTGCCTAGGGCGTCCAGCTCGGCAGCGAGCAAGGGCCCCGCGCAGGCGATCTTGGCAAATTTGGCGATGCCATGGGTTGTCGCTTCGGCACGGTGTGAGGTGCCAAACGCATCATTCACATAAATATCGCAGAGCGCCGCCATTTTCTGGGCGAGCTCATCACTGTTTTTCTTCTCGCCCACATTGCAGCGGCAGTTCTCCAACAGTACAACCTCGCCCGCCGCAACGCTAAAACCACCGTCCACCCAGTTTTGAATCAGGCGAACTGGTGCGCCGAGCAGCTCGCTCATTCGGGCGGCGATGGGTGCAAGCGAGTCTTCAGCTTTTAACTCACCCTCTGTGGGTCGGCCCAAGTGCGACGTGACCATGACCGACGCGCCTGCTTTGCTCGCCATGTTAATCGCGGGAAGCGAGGCACGAATACGGGTGTCATCGGTGATCTTGCCGTGATCATCCTGAGGTACATTGAGATCAGCGCGAATGAACACACGCTGGCCCGCGAGGGTTTGATCTTGAAATCTTAAAAACTTCATTTCACTCATTTCAATCCGTTCAAATGCAGGAGGGCACCTGAGTGCCCTCCGACCAAATCGAGCTTAACAGCCCTAAAACTCATTGGCGCAAATTACTTCGCGCTCATCAAAGCAACGGTGGTGTCCAACATGCGGTTACTAAAGCCCCACTCATTGTCGTACCAACTCGATACCTTGACCAATCTGCCTGAGACCTTGGTCAAGGTAGCGTCGTACACGCTGGAGGCGGGGTTGTGATTGAAGTCCACCGACACCAGAGGGGCATCGTTGTAATCGAGAATGCCTTTGAGAGCACCGGCCGAGGCCGCAGCTTTCATAATGCTGTTGACTTCTTCAATGGTGGTGTCGCGCTTGGCAATAAAGCTCAAGTCAACTACCGAAACATTAATCGTTGGCACGCGCATCGAGTAGCCATCAAGGCGGCCATTGAGCTCTGGCAACACCAAACCAACTGCCGCCGCCGCACCCGTTTTCGTTGGAATCATGCTCATCGTGGCGCTACGAGCACGGCGTACATCTTCGTGATACACATCGGTTAATTTTTGATCATTGGTATAGGCGTGAATGGTC
>JAYVKZ010000110.1:0-1908 GCA_043767985.1 Betaproteobacteria bacterium | reverse complement strand
CCCGCTGAAACGATTGGTCCATTTTTTAATGATGAGTTCGGCGATGTGTTCGGCTCCATCTATGCCTTTACCGGCGATGGCTTTACGCTAGAAGAATTGCGTCAAAGAGTTGAAGCGGTACGCCAAGAAATATTGCGTCTGCCCAATGTTCAAAAGGTGGAACTCTTTGGTGTGCAGGACCAAAAGATCTTTGTTGAGCTATCGCCGTCCACCCTCGCCAATTTAGGCACCGATGTTGCCAAGATTGCTGAGCAACTGCAAGCCCAAAACATCATCACACCCAGCGGTAGTTTTCAAAGTGCGACGCGAACCATTCCCCTGAGAGTGACGGGGCAGTTCGACTCGGTAGAGCAAGTCAAAGAGCTCAAGATCAATATAAATGGTCGAGTGGTGAAGCTGGGCAATGCCGCCAAGGTGTACCGAGCAACCATCGATCCGCCGGTGTACACCATGCGCTTTGGCGGTCGGCAAGCCATTGGGCTCGGCGTATCGATGGTGAGTAGCGGCGACGTTTTACGCCTAGGCGCCGACTTGGACGCGACCATGACGCGCTTGAAGCTCGACATGCCGGTCGGACTGGAATTCTCCAAGGTGTCAGATCAACCGAAGATTGTTCAAAACGCTGTTGGCTTATTTATGAACTCCCTGCTCGAAGCCGTTGGCATCGTGCTCCTGGTCAGCTTCATCAGTCTCGGGTTTCGAGCGGGCGCAGTCGTTGCCCTCACGATCCCGTTGGTGTTGGCCGCGTCCTTCGTAATGATGAAGCTGTTTGGTATCGATTTACATCGCATTTCAACGGGTGCACTGGTGATTTCCTTGGGTCTCCTCGTAGACGACGCAATGATTGCGATCGAGATGATGGCCCGAAAAGTGGAGGAGGGTTTTTCTCGCTTTGAGGCGTCAACCTTTGCCTACAGCAGTACTGCGTTTCCCATGCTAACTGGCACCCTAATTACAGCAGCAGGCTTTCTACCTATCGCGACGGCTAAATCGGCCACGGGCGAATACACCTTTGCCATTTTCGCTGTAGTGACCATTGCCTTACTAGTGTCCTGGGTGGCTGCCGTGGCCGCCACCCCCTACATCGGCTACTACATTCTCAAAGTCAAAAAGGCAGGCGAGCATCATGAAGTTTTTGATACGCGGTTTTATAGAGTTTTGAGGCGCACGATTGAGACCTGCATGCGCTTCAAATGGCTAACGATCACTGCAACAGTGGCGGCGCTGGTGCTCGGTGGTATCGGCATGGGGTTGACCGAAAAACAATTTTTCCCATCCTCGGATCGTGCCGAAATCTTGATCGAAATGTGGTTGCCTGAAGGTGCAAGCTACCGAGCCAGCGAGACCGAAGCCAAGAGAATGGAAAAGTTTCTGGCAAAAGACGAGGACGTCTCGACCTTTGTTGCCTATGTGGGTAATGGGTCGCCGCGTTACTACCTGTCCCTCGACCAACAGTTGTTCAGGCCAAATTTCATCCAATTTGTGATCCTCACCAAGGACGTGCCTGGTCGTGATCGAGCCATCAAACGGTTGAGAGCTCTTCTCGACAAAGAGTTTGTAGGTATCCGCTCGCGCGCGTTTCGGACCCCTTTGGGCCCGCCAGTCGCCTATCCGATCCAGTTTCGAGTGACCGGACCAGATATTCCTCAACTTAAGACCATTGGCGATGCCGTTGCTAAAGTCATTGGCGCCGACCCGGGCACGCTGGATACCCACTCCGATTGGGGCGATCAAACCCTGGCGATCAAGGTCGACGTGGATCAAAGTAAGGCGAGGGCGCTTGGTTTGACGACCGCTCAAGTCTCGCGCGCTTTAGGCGCTGCGATTTCTGGATCGACCATCGGAACGTTTCGAGAAAAAGACCAACTCATCGACGTGGTCTTGCGCGCCCCGCCTGGTGAGCGAGCA
>JAYVKZ010000109.1:0-1972 GCA_043767985.1 Betaproteobacteria bacterium | reverse complement strand
AAAACCAACCCTCAAACCCACGCAACGGAGGCACAGAATATCCTGAAAAAAGCTGCTTAACAAAATCATTCCAAGCGACAACTAGCTTGACAACGACCGTATTAGGGTAGGCTAGCTGCCGTGACCCGTAGAAGATTAGAGGACATTGATGGACGCGCATGAATTAGCGATGAGCTTAGACCTTCCCAAACAGGCGATCGCCTTAGTGCTGGCAGGAGGTCGAGGCAGTCGCTTGATGGACCTGACCGATAAGCGCGCCAAACCGGCCGTTTATTTCGGCGGAAAATTTCGAATTGTTGATTTTGCTTTGTCGAATTGCCTCAACTCGGGGATTCGTCGGATTGGTGTCATCACCCAGTATAAATCGCATAGTTTGTTGCGCCATCTGCAAAGAGGTTGGGCCTTTCTGAAGACGGAGATGAATGAGTTTGTCGATCTGCTTCCTGCGCAGCAGCGTAACGACGATGAGAGTTGGTACCGAGGCACGGCAGATGCGGTGCACCAAAACCGCGATATCGTGGAAGGCTATGGCGCTGAGTATGTGGTGGTCTTAGCGGGAGACCATGTCTACAAGATGAACTATGCCTTGATGCTCGCCGATCATGTGCGGATGGGCCGCGAATGTACCGTGGCCTGTATTGAAGTGCCGCGCGATGAAGCACGTGCTTTTGGTGTGATGGCCATCGATGAGTCGGGACGAATTACGGCGTTTGTAGAAAAGCCCGACGACCCACCCGCTATGCCAGGCAACCCCAATGTAAGCTTGGCCAGTATGGGTATTTACATCTTTAATGCCCGTTATTTGTTCGATGAGCTCGAGCGTGATTTGGCGGACCCAGAGTCTAGCCATGATTTTGGTAAAGACATTATTCCAGCGGCTGTGCGAAATGGCTGTGCATCCGCCCATCCTTTTGGGCTGAGCTGTGTCCGCAAAGATGCCCAGGAAGTGCCTTACTGGCGAGATGTGGGCACGATTGACGCCTATTGGGACGCCAATATGGATCTCACTGCAACCGTACCTTTATTGGACTTATACGGACGCCGTTGGCCGATTTGGACCTATCAAGCCCAACTACCCCCCGCCAAGTTTGTGCACAATCAGGATGACCGTCGCGGCCATGCGATTGAGTCGCTGGTCTCGGGGGGATGCATTGTGTCCGGTCGGGTGTATCGAACCATTTTATTTTCGAGTGTTCGGGTGCATTCTTATGCATGGGTCGATTGGAGTGTCCTGCTGCCCAATGTCGAGATCGGTCGTGACGTGCGTCTCACCCGGGTGATCGTGGACCGTGGCTGCCGGATTCCGGCAGGCATGCGCATCGGTGAGGACGCCGCAGAAGATGCGCGGCGCTTTTACCGTAGCGAGAAAGGCATTACCTTAGTCACCGCAGAGATGCTGAAGAAACTGCCCTCATGAAAATTTTGCATGCGGCGGCGGAGTGTTTTCCCTGGGTGAAAACAGGCGGGTTGGCGGACGTGATGGGCGCCTTGCCACAGGCGCAAAGGCTTGAAGGTGCCGAGGTTCGTTTGGTTTTGCCGGGCTTGCCCGCGATATTGGGGGCGCTTCAAGAGCGGCATTTAGTTTGTGAGCTGGGCGCGGTCCTTGGTGTTGGCCGAGCCTCGCTTTGGTTGGGTAGGTTTCCCGAGAGCGATCTTCCTATTTATGTCATTGACGCGGCGCTTTACTACGATCGACCAGGTAGCCCTTATCAAGGCCCTGATGGCCAGGAATGGTCCGACAATTTACTCCGCTTTGCCCTACTTGGCTGGGTGGCTGCGAGGCTCTCGCTGGGAGAGTTGGACCCCGTTTGGCGCCCGGATATGTTGCATGCCCATGATTGGCATGCAGCCTTGGCCTGCGCCTATGTGGCGGCTCATCCTTGCCCCAAGGTTCGTACCGTCTTTACGATTCATAATCTGGCCTACCAAGGCCTGTTCGATGCTGCGGATTTTCAATTATTGGGCTTGCCTG
>JAYVKZ010000108.1:0-3838 GCA_043767985.1 Betaproteobacteria bacterium | reverse complement strand
TGTACCTGCGCACCGCCACCAGTGTGGATGCTCAGGGTTGGGCGCAATTTGGCCACGTGAAGATGCCGGACTATCGTTGGGGCATCTTCATGAACCCAGCGGTGGAGAACCGCAAAATTCACTTCGGTGATCAAATGGGCAAGGAAGTTTGGCAGGACGTGCCGGGCGAGCACCGCGCCAATCTGCGTCGCATCATTGTGACCCAAGGCGATACTGAGCCCGCATCGGTTGAGCAACAGCGCCAGCTCGGGCTGACGGCACCAAGCCAGTACGACCTTCGAAACCTCTTTCAGATCAACGTAGAAGAAGGTCGCCATCTCTGGGCCATGGTGTATTTGCTACATAAGCATTTCGGACGCGATGGACGCGAAGAGGGGGAAGCCTTGCTTCAGCGCCGTAGCGGCCAAGAAGACAATCCTCGCATTCTCCAGGCGTTTAATGAGGCGACACCGGACTGGTTGGCCTTCTTCATGTTTACCTACTTTACCGACCGCGATGGTAAGTTTCAGTTGTGTGCTCTGGCTGAGAGTAGCTTCGACCCTCTGGCCCGCACCACCAAGTTCATGTTGACCGAAGAAGCGCATCACATGTTCGTCGGTGAAAGCGGCGTATCCAGGGTGATTCAACGCACCTGCGCCGCCATGAACGAGATGAAGACCGACGATGTTGGCAAGTTACGCGCCGCTGGAGTGATCGACCTACCCACGCTTCAACGCTATCTTAATTTTCACTTTTCGGTCACCATCGATTTGTTTGGTGCTGACGAGTCAAGCAATGCTGCGACTTTTTACAGCACCGGCATCAAGGGTCGCTATGAAGAGACTAAGCGCGATGACGATCATATTTTGAAGGGTTCAACCTACAAAGTCTTGAATGTTCAAGGCGGGCAATTGGTTGAAAAAGAAGTGCCGATGCTCAATGCTTTGAACGAAGTGCTGCGCGACGATTTCATCAAGGACAGCGTGTCCGGTGTCGGTCGTTGGAACAAGGTGATTGAGAAGGCTGGGCTGCCCCACCGACTGACAACTCCTCATAAAGCCTTCCACCGCAACATCGGTGCCTTGGCGGGTGTTAAAGTCTCCCCTGACGGTAGAGTGCTGAGCGAAACAGAGTGGCAGGCCAAGCACCATGATTGGCTGCCCAGTAACGAAGACCGTGCCTTTGTGGCTTCGCTTATGGGTCGGGTGGTTGAACCCGGTAAATTTGCGAACTGGATCGCGCCACCAGCGATTGGCATTAATCGCCAGCCTGCGGATTTTGAGTATGTTCGTTTTAATTAAGCCAACGTCACTAAGTCAATGATTTGTTCGGATCTACAAATGGTTTTAGAGACAGTTCAGCAAGGGAGTTTTTGAATCGTGAATGTCTCTGAAGCCTTGGTGATCAAGCAGCACCTGATCGATCCTGAAATATGCATTCGTTGTAACACCTGCGAGGCGACCTGCCCCGTGGGGGCGATCACGCATGACTCGAACAACTATGTGGTGGACGCACAGATCTGCAACCTTTGTATGGCCTGTGTGCCTCCCTGTCCGACAGGATCAATCGACAATTGGCGGGCGATGCCGAGGGTGAAGGCTTACAGTACCGAAGAGCAGTTGACTTGGTCTGAGTTGCCCACGGAGTGGAGTGAGGAGCAATTGGCAGAAGTGGTGGGCGAGGCCTCGCCCGTGGTGCCGGGTTTAGAGCAGACTGATGCCCGCTCGGCACTTGACACTAGCGAGACGAGTGTGGGCGCAGGGGGGGCGATGGTCGCGCCGAGCCAGGGTGCAAACGCTCATGCTCAGGGTTCCATTTTGGCGCCCTGGTCCGCAGCCCATCCCTATGCCAACCTGTATGGCCCCAAGGCCCAAGAGAAGTTTGTCACCGCCACCGTGACCGGTAATGTGCGGGTCACAGAGGTTGGCAAGGAGTACGACACCCATCATGTCGTGCTGGACTTCGGCGTCATGCCTTTTCCGGTGTTGGAAGGGCAATCGATTGGTATTGTGGCCCCTGGGCACGACGAAAAGGGCCGAGCTCATCATGCGCGTCAATATTCCATCGCCAGTCCTCGCAATGGCGAGCGCCCTGGCTATAACAACATTTCGTTGACGATTAAACGCGTGCTTGAGGACCATCAGGGTCGTCCTGTACGTGGCGTGGCCTCCAACTTTGTATGCGACTTAAAGGTGGGCGACGCGGTACAAGTCATTGGCCCGTTCGGCACCACTTTCCTGATGCCCAACCATCCTAAATCAAACATTGTGATGATTTGTACGGGTACGGGTTCGGCACCGATGCGGGCGATGACCGAGTGGCGGCGGCGCTTGAAGCAGAGCGGCAAGTTCGAGGGCGGCAAGCTGATGCTTTTCTTCGGCGCGCGAACTAAAGAAGAGCTGCCTTATTTTGGCCCACTCCAAAGCTTGCCAAAAGATTTTATCGATATCAATTTCGCCTTCTCTCGCGAAGCCGGTAAAACTAAACGATATGTGCAAGATGTGATGCGTGATCGCGCCGCCGATCTTGCCGTTCATTTGAGTGATGCCAACAGCTACTTTTACGTCTGTGGCTTGAAGGCAATGGAAGAGGGCGTGTTACTGGCCCTGCACGATATTGCTAAAGAGGCGGGTCTCTCCTGGGAGGAGTGCGCAGCCGCTTTGAAGCGTGAAGGACGCCTGCATCTCGAGACGTACTGAGCGATGACGGCAAGTTTTCGGTAGAGTGTGCGTCCGGGCCAGAACATATCCGCACAAGGAAAATGAACATGAATGCACCCACCAAAAGTGAAGTGACCCCCGCCATTCTCGCCGAACGCGAGGCCTTCTACGGCCGTGCCGATACTCAACATCTTGCTCCCCTGTGGACTCGTCTACGCTCTCTGGTCCCCGAGGCTCCCACGCCGGTGGGAGTGCCTCATCGCTGGGCCTACTCCGACGTACGGCCCTATGTGTTGGAGTCGGCAGAACATATCAGTGCACAAGAAGCCGAGCGACGTGTACTGATTCTTGAAAACCCGGGTTTGAAGGGTAGTTCACAGATTACCAACTCGCTCTATGCCGGTCTGCAGCTCATCATGCCAGGCGAAGTTGCGCCCGCCCATCGCCATACGCAAGGTGCACTTCGTTTTATCGTGGAAGGTAGCGGCGCGTTCACGACTGTGGACGGTGAAAAGACTACGATGCGGCCAGGTGACTTTGTGATTACACCCTCCTGGACTTGGCATCATCATGGCCATGAAGCGACTGGGCCGATGGTGTGGTTGGATGGTTTGGACATTCCTTTAGTCGCGTTCTTCAACAGCACTTTTCGGGAAGATCATCACCTGGCCGAAGCCGAAATTACCCGGCCAGAGGGTGACTCCCTGTTTCGCTACGGCAGTGGCTTATTACCGGTGGGTTATCGCAATCCGACCGTCAACTCACCGGTATTCAATTACCCGTACGACCGCACCCGCGAAGCCCTTTGCAGTATGACCAAGGCAGGCGCGCCAGATCCGCACTCTGGCTATTTGATGCGTTATGTCAATCCTACGGACGGTGGCTGGGCCATGCCCACGATGGCGACGATGATTCGTCTCTTGCCCAAGGGCCTCACGACGAAAGCTTATCGTTCGAGTGACAGCGCGATTTTCATCGTCGTGGAAGGCCAAGGCGAGATTGATGTGGCGGGACAAAAAATGGCGCTGACCCCTCATGATGTGGTGGTGGTCCCTGGCTGGATGGCCTATACCCTAGCGGCGCGTGAGGACTTGGTACTATTCTCATATTCGGATCGCGTGGCGCAAGAAAAGCTAGGGTTTTTCAAAGAGCAGCGCTTATAAAATATTGAGGAAACCGCATGAATGGCCTAATGATGC
>JAYVKZ010000107.1:0-6539 GCA_043767985.1 Betaproteobacteria bacterium | reverse complement strand
ATGGTTGAATAAGACATGAGGCGCTGAGCGTCCGCACCCTCGACAGAATCACGAATCATCGCCCGGCCCACGGTGAGCCCCACGCCACCGCTCATGCCTTGCAACATGCGCCAAAACCACAGCTCTTGGATCGTGGCTGAAAATGAAGCGCCAAAACTGGCCAGACCGAACAAGCCCAACACGACAAGAATGACGGGCTTACGCCCGACAGAATCAGAGATCGCCCCATGAAAAAGATTCATGAGGCCAAAAGCGATCAAATACACTGTAAGGGTTTGCTGAACTTGCAGCTCGCTCGCCTTCAAATCACTGGCCATCAGCTGGAAAGACGGCAGATAAGTATCGATCGCAAAGGGTCCGAGAGCAGATAAAAGCGCCGTAAGTAACGCTAGGCGTTTTTTAGAAATCATCCCCGATTCTAACTGGGAGTCACTGATAAACTCGGAGCCCAGACACATAGCCCCTTTTTAGCCCTTTTTTTACAGATTAGCCCATGTCCGCACCTGCCCTATCCAAACGCGCCAATAGCCTTGGTACCGAAAACGCCTTCGTGGTGCTTGCCGAAGTCAACGAACTGATCCGCCAGGGCAAGGACATCATTTCCTTTTGCATTGGCCAACCCGACTTTCCAGCCCCGATACACGTGCAACAGGCGGGAATTGATGCGATCAAGGGCGGCAAGCATGGTTACACACCGAGCGCAGGCATCTTGGAACTTAGAGAAGCCGCTGCCCGTTACATGGGCGAGATGCGCGGCATCAAGATTGATGCTGATGACATCGTGGTGGGTGCAGGTGCCAAACCGTTCATTGCCTATGCAATTCTCTCGACGACCGATTACGGCACAGGCGACGAAGTCATTTACCCGGTGCCAGGCTTTCCCATCTACGAATCACAAATTCTCGCCAATGGCGCTGTACCGGTGCCACTTTATTTGCGTGAGTCCCGCAACTTTGCCTTCGATCCCAGCGAACTGGAAGCAAAGATCACCGCAAAAACTAAATTGCTGATTTTAAATTCCCCGCAAAATCCCACCGGCGGCATTTTGGCGAGGAAAGACCTAGGGGCCATTGCGGCGATTCTACGCAAGCATCCGCACGTTTGGGTCTATGCCGATGAAATTTATTCTCGCCTGATGTTTGAGGGCAAGTTCGAATCCATCGCTGCTTTGCCGGGCATGCAAGAGCGCACGATCATTTCCGATGGTTGCTCGAAAACCTGGGCCATGACGGGCTGGCGTATTGGTCTGACCGCCAATAAAGCATTGGCCCCGATGTTCACGAAATGGGTCACCAATACAGATTCTTGCGCCTCTCATATTTCGCAATGGGCGGCAGTCGCGGCCATCAATGGCTCGCAAGAGGATGCTGAAATGATGCGCGGAAAATTTCTAGAGCGGCGCGATTTGATCGTCAAGCTCTTAAACGAAGTACCCGGCATTCAATGCCAACCTTCAGGCGGCGCCTTTTATGCCTGGCCCAATGTCACCGAGGCTTGTGCCATGACCGGCTGCAAAGACTCGGAAGACTTTCGCAAGCGCCTGTTGCATGAGGCGGGTGTTGCCGTGCTCGCCGACATTCACTTCGGGCATCGCGTACCCGACGAGGGGCAACATATTCGCTTTAGCTACGCCACTCAAAACGAGAACATTATTCAGGGGGTGGCGCGCATCGCTGAATTCGTAAAGAAAAGCAGCAGGTAGGCTCCCTCATGCAAAGCAAAACCATTAAGGCCTTGGCCGCTCAACTGAATCAAGCTGAGAAGACTCAAACCCAAGTTCGACAATTTAGTCTTGAACATTCCGAGATGACCATTGGCGACGCTTACGCCGTGCAGCGTGCCTGGATTTCGACCAAACTAAAAGAGGGTCGCAGCATGATCGGCCACAAAATTGGTCTGACATCGCGAGCCATGCAACGCGCCTCAAACATCACCGAGCCGGACTTTGGCGCTTTGCTCAACGATATGTTGTTCAAAGAAGGCTGCACGATCGCGACCGACAAATTTATTGTGCCTCGCATCGAAGTTGAACTCGCCTTCATTCTCAAGAAGGACCTGAGCGGCCCCACCTGTACAATTTTTGACGTACTGAACGCAACCGACTACGTGACGCCAGCCCTTGAGCTGATCGATGCCCGGATCCATCAGATCGATCCGGTCAGCAAGGTCACTCGCAAAGTGTTTGACACCATTTCTGACAATGCTGCGAATGCGGGCATTATCTTAGGTGGGAGACCCTTCAAGCCCGACGCCGTGGACATGCGCTGGGTATCAGCCCTCTTGTATCGCAACGGCGTGATTGAGGAATCCGGCGTGGCCGCCGCCGTGTTGAACCACCCCGCCTACGGTGTCGCCTGGCTGGCCAACAAGCTCCACGACCACGGCGAAACCCTCAAGGCCGGAGAAATTGTGTTGGCAGGCTCGTTTACCAGCCCGGTTGCGGCCCGCAAAGGAGATACTTTCCAGGTCGATTACGGCCCGTACGGCTCTATTTCCTGCTATTTCGGCTAAACCCCACCCAACTTATTCGATCAAGCCTTATATAATTGAAGCTCGCCAGTCTGTCCACTGACCACCGTTTCCAGAAAGAAAAATGCCATGCCCACCTTTGATATCGCTTGCGAAGCCAATATGGTCGAGGTCAAGAACGCAGCAGACCAGATCAATAAGGAAGTCACCACGAGGTTCGATTTTAAAGGCTCGGATGCTCGCGTTGAGTTGAAGGAAAAAGAGCTAACCATTTTCGCAGATGACGACTTCAAGTTAAGCCAGATTCGCGACATTATGCTGGCCAAGTTCGCCAAGCGTGGCGTGGATGCGCGCTTTCTAGACTACGGCGACCCACAGAAAATGGGCGGGGACAAAATGAAGCAAGTCGTCGAGATCAGGCATGGTGTGTCAAGCGAAGCGGCTAAAAAAATTGTAAAGTTAGTGAAGGACAGCAAAATCAAGTGCCAAGCCAGTATTCAAGGCGAGGTCGTGAGAATTTCCGGAACCAAACGGGACGATCTTCAGGAGGTCATTGCCCTCGTCAAGAAGGATGTCACCGACCTGCCCCTGACCTATACAAACTTCAGAGATTGAGAACTCTTTAGCGTCTAAACGGCAAAGTTGGCGGCCTTTGTCCTCCGAGAGGACAAAAATCACCGTCTGTCGGTCATTCTTGTGAGATAAAGCAGAACGATGACAGCAGTAATCCTCCCAGAAACAAAACATCTTCCCTTTGAGATTCCAAATCTCAAGGAACGGCTTAACTTCGCCTTCGAAATGGGCCTCCTCGTGATGCGAAATAAGGAGCTGGCGATTTCTTTTGCCACCCACCTGTATTGCACCCCGAAGGGTCGGCGCGGCGAACTCCTTCCCGAGGATATTTACAGAGATGCCTGCGATTTTGCGGGCCCTGATCTCAGTACGACCTTACCTTCGGTGAGCGAGATCGCTAAGCTACAAGAGACCTGCAAGATGGGGAACCTTGAGATAGACGGTGAGCGCATTCGTTGTTATCTTTGGATGCGCTCCAAAGGTTCAAGAGCGCCGGTCGTGGTGATCGCTCATGGCTGGGAAAGCTACGGCTTGGCCTCCTACCCTTTGATTCGCTCCTTCATCCGCGCAGGCTGGCAGGTGGTCAGCTTTGACCAACGATCCCACGGCTCCAGCTCGGGCCACCACGCCGCCTTACCTGAGTTTTCGCGCACGCTCAAAACGGTCGTTGAGAAAGTTGGCAAGGTTGATCTCATTGTCGGACATTGCCTGGGCGCCACAGCGGCCATGGCGGGCGTATCACGTGATCAAATTGCGGTGTCCAAGCTCGCGATGATTTCTCCACATTCCGATGCGGTGAGTTACACCTATGACTTTGCCAAGCGCTGGCTCATCCCAGAGAAAGTTCGCAAGGGTATGTTGACCAATATTGAGGCTAGTTTTCGCATGGAGTATCGCCATGTGGTGCCCGAGATCGTGGGCCCGAAGCTCACCCTGCCCATGATTGCCTTTCACGACCCGGACGACAAGTTCGTACCCCACCGCTATACTCAGCGCCTGCAACGCCACTCGCCTGACATGAAGCTTCATGACACCTCAGGTATTGGCCACTTTGGCGGCATTGTCGCGCCGCAGGTGATTGAGGAGATCTTACGTTTTGCCAGCCCCAGCGTGCAGGACGATGATGGCACCAGGGAAAGCACCCTTGCGAAGCGCCATCCCTATAGCAAGAGTCGTAAGGCGGCCTAAGCCTTATCGGCCGCCTGCCACATCCATCAAGGCGCCAGTGACATAGCTGGCCTCGGAGGAGGCGAGCCAAAGAATCGCACGAGCCACTTCTTCGGCGCTACCGCCGCGCTGCATGGGAATCATCGTTTTGAACTGTTCGATGCGGTTCGGCTGACCGCCACTGGCATGGATCTCCGTATCAATTAATCCAGGGCGAACCGCATTGACCCGAATGCCTTGGGCTGCAAGCTCTTTGGCGAGGCCAATGGTCATCGTATCCATGGCGCCTTTGGAGGCGGCATAGTCCACGTACTCATTTGGGGACCCCAGGCGGGCCGCAGCGGAGGACACGTTCACGATTGAACGGTTCAGTGCGGTCTCTTGCGTTACGATCCGCTCCATTCGCTTGACGGCTTCCCGCGCGCAAGTAAACGAGCCTAAAATATTAATGCCGAACATGTTCTGCCAGCGTGCCACTGTCATGTCTTTGATGGGGCTTTTTGTGCCCACGATGCCCGCGTTGTTGACAAGCACATCCAAGCGACCAAAATACCGATCCAATTGCTCGAACATGCTCAGCACCTCAGATTCGATGGCGACATTGGCCCGCACGACCAAACCTCGTGCTCCTAAGGCTTGCACTCTGATGAGAAGTTCCTGCGCAGCGCCTCGATCTTGAGCGTAATTAATCAGTACATCGTATCCGCCTTGAGCCGCGAGTAACGCGGTTGCAGCGCCAATGCCGCGGCTCCCACCAGTGATTAACATGACCGGGCGACTCATAGACTCTCCTATTTAAATAGTCTCAAGGGACAACTTGACCGGACCATTTTCATTCAGCGTTAAGTGCAAGCGTTGCTTATGGAACTTAGCGAGCTGAGGTCGGTGAGCAATGGACACCAGCGTCGTGTGAGGCAGCTCTTGCGCGAGCAAGGTGTATAGCCTAGCTTCCATCGCTTCATCAACAGCACTCGTCGCTTCGTCTAGAAACAGCCATTGCGGTTGAATCAACAAAGCCCGGGCAAGTGCCAAGCGCTGCTGCTCGCCGCCCGAGAGCATCTGCGACCAAAGCGCCTGCTCGTCGAGTCTTTCCGCGAGCTCTGGAAGCTCAACCTTGAGAAGCGCCTGCCGCACCAGTGCATCGTCTTGGAGCGCACCGGGATAACAGGTGACTTCCTTTAAAGTACCCAGCGGCAAATAAGGTTTTTGAGGCAAAAACAAAATCCTCTCAAAGGGCGGCATTTCAAGCTGCCCACTTGCAAATGGCCAAATACCAGCAAGGGTTCTAAACAAAATACTTTTGCCACTCCCGGACGGGCCTTCAATCAAGGTATTGCAGCGGGGATCAATCTGCTCGCCAGTGCCTTGTATGAGCAGGCGCCCCAAGGCTGCATTCTTGCCTGAAGCATCAAGCTCCGACTGTGGAAGATGCACCTTTAAAGTATAGAGATTGACTTTACCAGCGGTTGCGGAGCCCTCCCCAACGAGCAGCCCTTCTGCGACACGATCTAACCCCGCACCCATACCTTGCGCCAGTTCAATGGCTCTTTGAAAACCCTGCAAGCGCTGAATCGAGGCTCGCCAGCTCGCAATGCGGCCATAAGCATCCACAAACCAGGATAAGGCCGACTGCACCTGACCAAACGAGCTCGCAATTTGCATCAGGCCACCCAGCTGGATCGCCCCACCAAAATAGCGCGGCGACGCCACGAGTATAGGAAACACTAAGGCGAGTTGCCCGTAAAAAGACGAGAACCAGGTAAAGCGCTTTTGACGCTTCATAATTTCCCACCAGTTCGTCATCAGGTGACCGAAGCGATTCTTAAAGTTGCCGAGTTCGCCTTTCTCGCCACGATAGAGCGCAATACCCTCGGCGTTTTCTCGTGCACGCACTAGGGAATAGCGAAAATCCGCTTCGTAACGCTCTTGGTCAAAATTAAGTTTAATCAGTGGTCGGCCTACCCATTGGGCGATCAGACTGCCAATGATGGAGTAGGCCAGCGCCACCCAAACCATATAACCGGGAATAGTGAAAGCACTACTGCCAGAGCCCAGCGTGATCGGCCCGCTCAGGGCCCATAAAATACCAACAAAAGACACGAAGCTTACGACGGCATTGAGTAAGCCAAAAAACAAACTAAGCGCGTTATTGACGAACTCTTTCATGTCCTCCGCAATACGCTGATCGGGGTTGTCTGAACCCAGATCAACCAGGCCCATGCGGTAGAAAGCCGAGCCACTCATCCAACGCTCTAAATACACTTCGGTCATCCAGCGACGCCAGCGCATTTGCAACATTTGCGTGAAGTACTGGGTATAGACCACTAGGA
>JAYVKZ010000106.1:0-14536 GCA_043767985.1 Betaproteobacteria bacterium | reverse complement strand
TGAGCCGGTAACGGTGTTCACGCGCATTGAGTCACTGCCACCATGGAAGTGGCACTCGGTCGTTCGCCACTTTGATTTGCCTACAAGCCGCAACCCTTGGTTTTCAAAATACCCAATCGCGTCCGGTAGTCGTGAACGATCAAAGCTCATTTGATGCCCTCCAGTGCTTTTTGAAGGGTGCGAGCGAAGCCTTGAAGCTGCAAGTTATCGCCACTCTCAGAGATCGCCATCAATGCGTTGAATAATTCATCGCCACGGGGCACTGAGCGATTTAAGCCACGCATGAAGCGTTCGGCTTGGGTTTGACCGTGAATTACTGCTTCGGCCTCGTTGAGAGGCTCGTTAAGTGCTTCGTGCATCAGATACCCTCCACTTTTAGGAGAATCCGAACTGCGTCTGACTTTGCAATGACACCCGAGGCGACAGCAACACCTAAGGCCCGTTCAAGTCTTCTTGCGGAGGAACGACGAGACGTGGCAAAATGTAGGTCTGTATACGATTGAATTAATGTTGATAGCGACTTGGCCCGTGTTTCCGCATGGGCCTTGTCATTTTGGGCGAGTAGTTCGCCTTGAGTTTGGTTGATCATTCTCGATCCCCCTTAGGCCGCAACAGCAAGCTTTTTGAACTCTTGCCGCTTAGCTACCAAGTTCGCCACCAGGACTTTAAGTTCGTCTGCGTTAGCACCAGCGATCATTGCCGCCTTACAAGCCGTGAGCTCTGAGACGAGCCATTGAGAGGCGTTGGTCCCGTTCATCTTTATCGGTGGGGGTAAGACACCAGTACGCTGGTGGTCGTAGAAGGCCGAAGTCCCTAAGACGAGAAAGGCTTCAGATTGGCCGCGTTTGAAGGTTTGGAATTCCGAAAGTTGCATGTTCGCTCCATGTGTTGCCAAATCAAAACGATTTGGTAAGGAACGGACAGTGCGCCTCGATCTTCGATGTGAACAGTGTCACAGCATGGCTATGACATGTCATAGCTACGCTATGTCACCAAGTTTTTTTCTCTCGCCTCCTTTGCTAGCCTTTTGACTTGCCGGTCCGACAGTTCATAGGTCGTTGCTAAGTCGGCGTAGACAGCCGTCTTTTTGGTTTTACCTCGATCATTCAATGCCTTCGCGACTAACGCCGCAGTAAGGCCTTTCTTGAGCCCTCCCTTTCGGGGCGCTTGTGCAGCTTTGGTAGCTTTTTCTGACTTGAGTGATTGGATTATTGCGACAATGTCGGTCTCAATTCTGTCTAAGGCCACCGACGAAACGTTAAAGCCTGATTCGTAATTTTTAAGTCGCTTCTCGAGATGCTCCGAACGCGATTTGTAAACGTCAGTGAGGTGCGAAGCCAAAAGAGCTTGTTCCGCGGCAGAGTGGCTGAAGGTCCACCATAGTTCTAATTTTTTGAGAAGCTCTGCTTTCTTGAGCTTTGCATACTTGCTTCGCGGAAAAGGTGTGGCAGGATCAAACTGTGTTTCTTTGCGCGTTGGTGGTATCCAAATCCTCTTAAGCCCTATATATCCGTCCCTGTTGAACTTCGTCATCTACACCCCTCTGATCTCGCCCTAACTTGGATGACACGCCAGCCCGGTAGGGTTCCGAGTTTTCGCCCCGTCGGGCTAGGCGCAGCAAAACTTTTCGGCGATCAATTGACCGGTATAGGCTCTATGTTCAAGCGCAGGCCAACCGCACTCAAAATCTTTGTGAGTGTGTCAATGGTCGGATTGCCGTTCTCGCTCAACACCTTGAAGAGCGTCTTATCACCTACTTCAGCCCGCTTGGCTACAGTGGCCATGCCGTGCGCTTTGGCGACTTGCCGTAGGGCAAGCAAAAGCGTGGGTTGGTCTTGCAATTCGATAACAGCACCAAGATAAGCCGCCGCTTCCTCGGGATCCTTGAGGGAATCGACAAGCCAGTCTTCATAACTTCCGTCCCGTGCGGGTTTGTCGGCGGTGGGGCTACGTTTGGGTTTTGCTTGGCTCATGCTTTATCTCGCTTTTTCCAGTCTTCAAGGTACTTGATCGCCTGATCGATTTCTTTGTCCTGATCGGATTTGTCGCTTCCTGAGAGCATCAAGACCAGGACATCACGTTGACGGCTTAAATAGAGACGATAGCCAGGTCCGAAATGAATCCGTAGTTCTTGAACGCCACCCCTTAGGGCTTTGCAGTCACCAAAGTTGCCCGTGGCAAGCCTTGCAATCCTTGCCTTGATCACTGCCCGAGTCTTTTTGTCCTTTAGACCCTCGATCCAATCTAGAATGGGCCGCGACCCTTCTGCGTTTTCGTAGTACCTAATTTCAATCATGGTATCGTAAAGTATACTATCTAATATTGCAAGGAGAAATTTACTATGCCGCCGTGCCGTCACCCTGCATGATCCTGCGCAGGGCTTGCGGGTAAAACTCTAGGCCGCCCGCTCAAACTTGCGAACATTTCCCGATGCCTTGGCAATACCTGGTATCGGTAAGCCTTGCTTCATAAGGTCTAGCGTGTCTGCCCAAACTTGCATCATCTTCATGCGCGGCTCAAGGTGAACACCGCGAAGGTAGGCCGCATCGGTGAGATTGTCTTTAGAGTGGGCGAGCTGGGCTTTGACTACCGAGGCGGGATAGCCCATCTCTTCCAAGCTAGTCGCCACGCAAGCCCGGATACCGTGACCGGTGAGCCTACCCTTGAAGCCCATCTTGGTGATCGCCTGCAACACAATGTTCTCACTCGCCATTTGTTCACGGGTGCCCGGACTCGGGAAAACCAAATCATCCGGCTCAAGGTTCGAAAGGGCAGGCTGCAGCAATTCAATGGCCTGGCTTGGCAATGGGAAAACATGTGGTCGGCGCTTCTTCATTCGCTCAAGGGGAACGGTCCATTGGGCGGCATCGAGATCGAACTCTTTCGCCTTCGCCCCTCGGGCCTCACCTGTGCGGCAGGCGCAAAGCAGAATCAGCCAAATGATGCCAAGGGTATTTTGGTGGCCCTGGTAACTTCCGAGGCGCTGTATGAATTCGGTGAGTTCTTGGGGTTGAAGGCTTGCAAAGTGTTCGCGCTCGGGCGCTTGGAAAGCTCCTTGCATGTCCCGAATCGGATTGCTCTTGGTGTAGCCAGTTTGCACCGCGAACGAAAGCACTCCACCAATGCGCTGGCGTACCCGTCTAAGGGTTTCAAGTTTTCCAGCGTCTTCTAGGGGTTGCAGCACCCGAACGATATCCTGTGCTTCGATGGCGCTTCCTGGCCGCTTGCCCAGCTTTGGCAGTACATAGTCGCGCAGGCTTTGCCGGGTGTGCTCGGTGTGGCCTTCCGTCCACTTAACAGACTTCTTCGCGATCCACTGATCTGCGAGTACTGCAAATGTGCTGGTGGCGGTGCGCTCAAGTGTTACCTTGGTTTCACGCTTGGCCAGCACAGGATCAATGCCATCGAGCACCATGCCGCGATAACCCGCCGCTTTGACTCTTGCCTTTGCCAGGGGCACATCAGGATAGCGCCCTAGGCCCATCATCCGACCCTTACCAGCAAATTGGAACTTCAACCGCCACAATCGCTCGCCTTGCGGCGTGACCTCCAAATGCAGTCCGCGCCCATCCATAAGGTATTGACGCTTACCCGTGGCCTTGGTAGCCCGAATGGCTGCATCTGAGAGTGCGTCGATTTTCTTGAATGGCATGATTTTTAATATGTCTACTAGGACGTATACTAAATAAAGCCGCAAAGAAATGCAAGTGTTCGGATTGCTTCGCAACCAATCGGAGACGTATAAGTATCGATCTTCAGAGGAGAAATGAAGATTTTCGATTGAAAAAAGGCGAAAAAAAGCCCGCTTCGGCGGGCTTCGGAATATTGTGATTGGTGGAGCCGGGGGGAATCGAACCCCCGTCCGCAAATCCTCTACGACCAGATCTACATGCGTAGTTGCTTTATTTTGATCTCAACTGGGGCTTAGCCAAACAACAGGCCGACCACAATCCAGTAACCTTGGTTTTAGCGGCAGCCCAAGTCACCCGGTCTACTCGCGATCTGGAATGAATGACATTGCAGCTTGGTAGTTACCCACTTCAGCCCAGACTTCCAGCAGCCTGTTGCAACGCTCTCAGCAATTAAGCTGCGAGTGCGAACTTTTGATCGTTTGCGTTTAAGTTTTTGCCAGAGGATTTACGAGGACCTGACGCCTCGACATGCACCGCCCGCTTTGTAACCCACGTCGAAACCAAGTCGGCCCCTATGTTGCTCATCTCGCGGTTTGCACTTTTGAGATGGAGTTGTTCAGCAGTTTTTGATTCACTACAAGAACCCAGATTGTACTCTTTAGCGCGATTGCAAGGGATGATTTTTAAGGCGCCTGATGGAAGGCTGCCCGGAATAACTCAGGACATCGCAGTTAGTTGCGTCGCGGCCACTCGTCTTAGCTCTATGCTCACGCTTTGACAGTCGGCCACGGCGCTCCAAAACACCTGTGCCATGTTCACCGCGTCCGGCCAAGAGTGCCTAGCCCCGAGAGGAGCTTGCGGCACGGCGAAGTTTGAGTACCCAAGTTCGTCTCGAAATTCGTTCGGGCGCCAAAGCATGGGCAGCATGTCGTAAACGGGTGCGAGCGTGAAGAAAGGAGGCTCGCCAAACGCAAGGTTTTTGGGTGTCAGACTCAAGTTGCCGAAATGCATATCGGTATTGCCAATCAGACGGCCAAAATGACGCAGCGTATTCACGCGCTCAGCATCTTGCTGGGAAAGTAGGCTGCGCTGTGCGAGGGCGCTGCACGTCGCGGCCCAATGTTGCTGTGGTCCCGCGACAAAATGGGCATGTATGGCTGACAGGGGAATCACGTGACGTTTACCGAGCCGTCCCACTCGGTCAAATCTTAGGGATTCAAGGTAGGTGCGACGTGCACTTTCTAAAATACGGGATCGCGACACAGTGAAGCCGTGCTCGGCTAGCGTGGTGAGTGCTAGGTGTTCTGTGTGCAACAAATCATGCCAGCGTTCGCCAAACGGTGTGCCGCGCGGGGGCGAGAACTTGACGACGAATCGTTCATAACCAGGGGCAGAATCCACGCTGGTGACAAACTTCGGTTGTTCCCCACCCGCTGAAGAACCCGCTGGAAGGGTCTGGGCGACGTCTTGTGCAATGTTGTCGTAAAACACGCCGCGCTGCGCCAAATCTTCAGGTGCGTCGTGGCTGGGGGCTGCTTGATTCTCACTGAGGCTGAGAGCACCTGGGGTGTCATGCTCCTGAGAAACTAGAGCATTCAATGTTTGCTCAAGACTCCATTGTTCCGGATTGAGGCTCGCATACCCGAGCTGCTGAGCTCTAAGGCGACCCATAAAGCCTTGTGGTTTAAGGGGGGCCATGAACCAGGGCAGCGATGCGCGAGTAATGCTTTCGGCGCAACCAAACGCTTCAGCGGCCGCGACGACCAACTGTTCTCCGGCTAAGAAATGGAGCGTGCCCCAGCGCGAGATTTGGCCTTTGGCGTCGGTCGCGAAAACGGCTTGAGTGCCTGGCCAACGCCCCAAAATACTTCGGACTAAGGCGTAGCGCGTACTGCGGGCTCGTCCAAGTACGAGCAGGCCTTGATCAGCATTTTTCCCGAGGCTGGCTAGAGCGCGAGACACTGCCGATTGACTTGCCCCGGTGGCGGCCTGTAGTTGGAGGCTGGTGTGAAGGCCGCTTTCCGCCAAAAGAGCAGCGATCTGGGTCGTGAGCTTGTTTGGCGATTGGTTGGGTAGATACATGCATAGATTTTATTACTAAAACATCAACAGTATCAATACGTTAAAAATAAAAATGGGTATATTTGGAATATATATTGAATAGATACTAATTTCAAATTTTGCTAACTTGTACTGGCTGCGTTACTCCCGGCCAAGCTCCATGAGCAAGCGGGTGACCAAGTAAAGTCGTGGCACAATCGAATCCACCTCAATGTACTCGTCGCGCGCGTGGTAGCCAAAACCTGCCAGGCCAAAACTCTCCACGACGGTCGCCTTCCCGGAACGCACCGCATAACCGGCGTCGGTTCCTCCGCCGGTCATCGGCACGAGGTTGAGTTCACGGTCTATTTCCCGATAAATACCTTGGGCGCGTTGTGCCAATGCAAGACCTTTCGGGCCCGCTAGAAAGGCCGGGCGACCAAGCACGAGGGTGACGGTCGTGGTGGTGTCAGGAATCAACTTGCTGCTGGCAATTTTCGCTTGCAAGGCTTCATTGAGTTTCACTTCTGCGCCTGGAATCGTTACACGGCTATCGCCAACCGCCACGGCACGATCCGGGATTTGATTCAAGGCTTGATCAGCTTTGATATTCGTCCAGTGCAAGGTGACCCCTGGAATACCTTTGGCAAGATCCTTGGTCTGAAGCATTTGATGAGCCAGTTCCAAGACGGCATTGCGTCCAAGATCCGGCGCAACCCCTGCATGCGCCGCCAAGCCTTTCACCTCCAGGTGAACTCTTGATCCTCCTGCCGCGCCAAGGAGTAGGGCTTCATTTTTTGCGACTGCTTTGGCGCCAGTTGGCTCAAATGAGAGCACAGTCTGGTGTTGATCGGCCAGGCTTGAGATGAGTTCACCTGAGCCACGCGAGCCGATTTCCTCATCCGGATTGAACAGTACGGTCAAGGTCTGAAAGTCCTTCCAACCGGCCTCTTTAAGAATTTTGAGTGCGTGCAAGATGACTGAGATGCCGCCCTTGTCATCGGCAATGCCTGGCCCGTAAACGCGATTGCCATCGATTCGAAAAGCTTGGGTTTGCAGCACTCCTTTCTCATACACCGTATCCATGTGGGCCTGCATCATGATTTTGCCCTTGCCGCTACCTTGCAGGGTACCAATCACAATGTCCGCGCCGTTACTCGGTGGTTTTCCCGACGGTGCGACGGCTTTCTCGCGTCTTGTACTAAAGCCTAGACTTTTCAAGCGATCATCGAGGTAGTCGGCCATTTTGGCCAGGCCTGCGAGATCGCTGCTGCCGCTCTCAATCTGCACCATGGTTTTGAGGCTGTCGATCACGCTGGCCTGCGCTTGCTTGGCGGCCTCCAGTAGTTTTTGGTCAGGGGCTGCGTGGGCGGCAGTGCTCAGCAGAGTCGCCGCACCAAGGCAAATCCCAAACAAGCTGGGCTTCAAGGTCGCCATCTGAGAAGAGAATCGATGCAGTCTCATGGTCTGTCTCCGTTTTCGTTATATTCTGCGAGCTAAGCGTACCAAAAACCAAAGCGATCCACTAACCCAGCCACTAACCCTCCTATCTTCCAGGACACAATGAACCGAGTCACCGCCCATACCGGCGCCCGCTACCCTATTCTTCAAGCCCCAATGGGCTGGATTGCCCGCACCCAACTCGCCTCGGCCGTCTCACGTGCAGGGGGTCTCGGCATTATCGAAACTTCTTCTGGCGAGACGGAAAACTGCAAGGCTGAGATCCTTAAAATGAGTGCGCTGGGTTTGCCTTTTGGCGTGAACCTGCCGATTCGCTTCTTGAAAGACGATGCGATGTTGCGCTTCGTATGCGAGAGTGGCGTGAAGTTTGTAACGACCTCGGCCGGTAGTCCGGCCAAGTTCATTGCGCCTTTGAAAGCTGCGGGCATCGTCGTCTACCATGCGGTACCAACGCTGGATACGGCCTTGAAGTGCGTGGATGCTGGCATTGACGGCTTAGTGGTGGAGGGCGCTGAAGGGGGCGGGTTTAAAAACCCCGAAGAGGTCTCGACCATGGTGTTGCTTCAGGCGATTCGCGAGCGGGTGGATGTACCGCTCATCGCAGCGGGTGGCGTTTGTGACGGGCGCGGCATGGCGGCAGCCTTTGCCTTGGGCGCCGAAGGCATTCAAATGGGCACTCGTTTCGTGAGCTCTTTGGAAAGCCCGGTTCACGACAATTACAAACATGCGATCGTTGACGCCCAAACGACTGATACGTACATGCTCAACAAAAAGTCCTCGCCCTGCATTCGCGCTTTAAAGTCAAACCGCACCCAAGCGATTTATGAGCAGGGGTCGATGGACTTCGAAGCCTTAAAAAGCATTCGCCAAGTCTATTTTGAAGGGGATATGGAAGCTGCCCCGGCCCTGGCCGGACAAAGTGCCGGGTTGATCCATCAGGTGAAGTCGGCGCAGCAAATTATTGACGATACGGTGGCCGAGTTTATGGCGATCACGAAACGCATGGGCGCAATGGCTGCGGCTCAGAATTTTGGCTAAATCTTGAACCTTTAGGAACCGAAAAAAATGAAGAATCTATTTACGCTTGAAGGCCGCTCAGCGCTCATCACCGGTGGCTCGCGTGGCATTGGCCGCATGATTGCCGAAGGGTTTCTCGCGCATGGTGCGCGCGTTTATATTTCAGCACGCAAAGCGGATGCTTGTGATCAAGCGGCGGCGGAGCTTTCGAAACTGGGGCCGTGCATTTCTCTGCCTGCGGATGTTTCCACCAAGGAAGGCATCGAGTCTTTGGTGAAGGCCTATTCAGCCTACGAATCGTCTCTAGATATTTTGGTGAACAACGCGGGTGCAGCCTGGGCCGAGCCGTTCGATGATTTTTCGGAGAAGGGCTGGGACAAGGTGGTGGATCTCAACATGAAAACGCCGTTTTTTCTCACGCAAGCCTTGATCAAGCATCTTCGTAGTGCTGGTCAGAAGCACGTGGCCAAGGTCATCAACATTGCCTCAATTGACGGTGTTGCGGTGAATCCGATGGAAACCTACTCGTATGCCGCCAGTAAATCCGGCTTGATTCATCTCACCAGGCGTATGGCGCTCAGTTTGGTCAAAGATAATATCGTGGTGACGGCCATTGCTCCCGGTGCTTTTGCCTCCGAGATGAATCGTGATGCGCGCGACCATGCCGAAGATGTTGGTCGGCGCATTCCAGCCGGCCGAATTGGTACGGATGAAGACATGGCTGGCGCTGCGATTTTTCTGGCGTCGCGCGCTGGTGACTATGTGGTCGGTTCGACCTTGACGGTCGATGGCGGCGTGATTCATACCCGTGGCATTTAAGCGGTTGTTCTTACATTGAATACTGCAACAATTACCGCGGAAGTCGATTCGCCCCAGTCCTGGGTTCGCCTATGGATATCACTTGCCCTGATGACCATCGGCGGCTGCGGCATGTATGTCGTGATCGTGGTCTTGCCAGGCATACAAACCGAATTCGGAGTCTCGCGTGCGACGGCGTCCTTGCCCTACACCTTGACCATGATTGGCTTTGGCGTGGGTGGTATTTTCATGGGCAAGCTCGGCGACAAGTTGGGCGTGTCGCTGCCTTTGGCGGGAGCCAGTCTTTGTCTGGGCTTAGGCTTTATCTTGGCGGGTTTCGCACCCAATATTTGGGTGTTTGCGATTTGTCAGGGTGTGCTGATTGGCTTGATGGGGAGTTCGGCGACCTTCAGTCCCTTAATGACTGAGATGTCGTTTTGGTTCGAGAAACGGCGAGGTATGGCGGTGGCGATTTGCGCTAGCGGCAATTATCTTGGGGGGGCGATCTGGCCACCCATCGCGCAGTACTTTGTCGAGCAGGTTGGCTGGCGCAACACTTACTTTGGTATTGGCGCGTTTTGTATTGCGACCATGTTTCCGCTTGCGCTTTGGCTGCATCGCGGCACAGGCGCCTCAACCCGCCTGCGCGAGCAGAGCGCACAGAAGGCGGCCGCGATCAGCGCCAAGGCGCAATCTGCCGCCTCACTACTGGGGCAAACCTTGGTGGATCGGCCTTTGGGCATGGCACCCCAAGCTTTACTTTTTTTGCTTTGTGTCGCAGGGGTGGCCTGTTGCGTGGCGATGGCCATGCCCCAGGTTCATATCGTGGCCTATTGCAACGATTTGGGCTACGGGGTGGCGCGTGGGGCGCAGATGTTGTCCACCATGCTGGCGTTTGGCATCATGAGCCGACTGATCTCCGGCGCGATTTGTGATCGCATAGGCGGCCTGCGCACCTTGATGCTCGGCTCAGCCTTGCAGGGCTTGTCGCTCCTATTGTTCATTCCGTTCGATGGCCTGATGTCTTTGTTCTTAATCTCCGCTTTGTTTGGGTTGTTCCAAGGCGGTATTGTTCCCTCTTACGCGATTATTGTGCGGGAGTTTTTCAGTCCCGCGCGGGCGGGGGCCTATGTCGGCACGGCCATCATGGCCACCCTGCTTGGCATGGCCTTAGGGGGTTGGCTCTCTGGCAAGATGTTCGATTGGACTGGCTCCTATAAAGCGGCCTTCATCAATGGTATTGCCTGGAACTTGCTCAATCTTTGCATCGCTTATTGGATGCTGCGTCGTTCTCGTAAAATGAAGATTGCGGCCGCGTAAGGACCTTCTTAAGACGGAGCTAAAACAGTATGTCACGTTTCCAACGATTACTTCAAAGCCTTGCGCGAATCAGTTTACTTCTTAGCGCGGGCTTAGTCTTCGCGGCTAGCCAAGCGCAGGCCCAAAAGCGCTACGACCCGGGCGCGAGCGACACCGAACTTCGCCTTGGCCAGACGATGCCTTATTCTGGCCCGGTATCCATGCTCGGCACCGTCGGCAAATCTGCACAGGCCTACTTCGACAAACTTAACTCCGAGGGTGGCATCAATGGCCGCAAGGTTCGCCTATTGTCTTTGGATGACGGCTACAACCCAGTAAAAACGATGGAGCAAACCCGTCGCTTGGTGGAGGGTGACGAAGTGCTGCTGATGTTTGGCACGGTCGGCACGCCCACCAATCAGGCGGTGCATCGCTACCTCAATGTCAAGAAGGTGCCGCAGCTACTTATTTTGTCGGGCTCGAATCGTTGGAATGATCCCAAGAATTTCCCTTGGACCTTGAGCGGTATGTTTTCCTACGAAGCGGAAGCGCGAGTCTATGCTCGCCACATTCTGGCCAATTTCAAAGAGCCAAGGATTGCGATCCTTAGTCAAAACGACGACTTTGGTCGTGACTTTGTGCGTGGTTTAAGAGCTGGCTTAGGGGCGAGCGCCAAGAACGCGATTGTGGCCGAGGCGACCTATGAAAGTACTGATCCGAAGGTAGATTCTCAGATCTTGGCCTTAAAGGCTTCGGGCGCTAATATTTTGATGAATTTTTCCAATGGGAAATTTGCAAGTCAGGCAATTCGCAATGCCGCCGAAATGGGTTGGAAGCCGCAGCTCTACATCCCAATCGGCTCGTCTTCGATCGCCTCAATACTTCGACCAGCGGGCACTGAAAACGCTCAAGGTGCGATTACGATTGCCAGCTCCAAGAACCCGCTCGATCCGCAGTGGCAAGATGACGCCGGCATGAAAGAGTATCTAGAGTTTATGAAACGCTGGGCACCTGCGCTGGACCCCAACGATTCTCTGAATGTCACAGGAATCACGATTGCGAAAATTTTGAGCGATGTGTTGCGCCGCTGTGGCGATGAACTCACTCGCGATAATGTCATGCGGCAGATGCTGAGCCTGAAAGATTACAGCACGCCTTGGATGCTTCCGGGCGTGACCTTGACCACCGGCAAGGATGATTACGAGCTTTATGCAGCCTCGCGTTTGACTCGCTTTGACGGTAAGTCTTGGGTGCCTTTTGGAGAGCCAGTGAGCGTGCGTTAGGTGCACGACTGTCAGGGGCATTGCAGCTAGCGGCGATGACGATGCCGCCCAGCGATCATCTGTACGATCTCATCAAAGAGGGCGCTGTCAACCTTGCGAGCGGTGTCGATGCCGATGCTGCGTTTGTAGTACACACTTAAGTCGAGGCCAACCCCCAAGCCTAGAATTTCGACCGAACTTTCCTCGCTTGCAACAACTTGCCGAAGGTGATTGTCCAAGTAGAAGGTGTCGTTAGCTTGGGCGGTGGAAGTATCCATCGGGCAACCGTCGGAGATCACCAGCAAAATGCGTCGACCGTGCTCGTTATCGTGAGCGCCGCTACGACGGATTCTTTTGCAGGCCCATGCCACTGCTTCGCCATCAATACCTTCACGAAAGATCTCGGGTTTCAATAAGGCGCCCATGGGGCCTCGCGCATGGCGCCAGCGTTTTTCGACGGGTTTGAATACCAAGTGATTGACTTCGTTGAGGCGCCCGGGGTGCTCAGGCTGTCCAGCCTTCAGCCAGGCCTTGCGCGCTCGTCCGCCGTTCCAGGCTCCCGTGGTGAAGCCGAGGACTTCGTTGCTGATGCCCGCCATATCGAGTGCACGAGCCAGAAGATCGGCAAGCACGGCAACGGTTTCCATATGGGCTTTCATCGACCCGGAGCAATCAATGAGCAAGCTCACCACCGAGTTTGTCTTCGCGGATAAGCGTTCGGTTTTGAAGAGCCGCCGCTCGGACGGTGAGCTGAGAAGTTGGCTCAGGCGTCTTCCGTCAATCACACCTTCGTCTTGACCAAAGTTCCAGCCATCGCGCTGCGGTTTGGCGAGTAGTCCATGCAATTGTTTGGCTAAGCGCTGAAGGTTGATGCCGTGCTGAACAACCAAGCTGTCCAAGCGCGCGCGGTACTCTTTGAGCTGGTCCGCAAGCAACAAGTCACTCGCCAGAATTTCTTGATCGAAGCTTGACGAGAACACGCGATAGCTTTGTGAGCCCTCGTCGAACACCTTGCTTTGGCCACTCGGGGCTGTGCGTAGCCCGCCTTCTTCTTGCTCGGAATCAAGATCCAGGAGGATGCCAAAAGCGGCGCGTACCCGCGCTTCGCCTTCTTCCTCTTGCTGCTCTCTTGCTTGCGCTTGCATAGCCATCTCGAGCCGCACTTGCTGTGCCACCCATCGCGATATTTGCAGGGCAGGTTGAGCAAAGCCCGCTTGATCGCGGCTCAGTCCTCGCAACGAAGCAAAGGCAGGCCCCAGGATCGGCGCTAATTTAGCGCGTGTACCTTCAATATGATCCGCGGCGCCTTCTTCTACCGGGAGGCCAGTCAGCCGCGACCAACACACTTGGCTGATCGTGAAGAGCAGCAGGCCAATCGCAGTTTCAAGTTGGCCAGAATGTTGAAACTGCGCAGACCAATATTCGAACCGATTTTGAAGATTGCTCCTTTGCCCCGGCATCCAAGCGGGTGCTTGAGATTCGACGCGAAGCTGTTCAAGCCAATCAAAGAGCAGTTTCTCGATCGCCAGTTCGGGCGCCAAGCGTTGGTGCAAAATCGGATCGGACCCGGTCACACGCAGTGCTGTTGCATCCACCAAAGCGCGGCGTGTGCTCAGATGAGTTTGCTCAAGGGCATTCGGCGCAAGCTGCAAATGAGGAGCTTGCGGCGTAACTTTGTGCTCAGCCCGATAGAGTTGGGTACTACGGTAGTGTAGCGATGGGTCGCCACTGAGCGCTCGCAAACTTGCGCCATTCAACTCATCAAGCCCCAGGCGCTTGAGCTCAAGGTGTCTGTCGAGAGCGTCGGGAGCCGGATTCATTGAAACAGAGCGCGAGCCAATGCGACTGGCTTAGGACGTCACAAGCTCAAGATCAAAGCAACGCTGAAAATACTCAGCAATCAGTGGCCATTCCACTTCGTCGCATTTGTTCAAAAACGAGAGCCGAAACGCGCTTCTCAGATCGGGGAAAATTTGAAGGTTCTCAGCCCAGGTCATGACGGTGCGCGGCGACATTAAAGTAGAGAGATCACCCACCTCGAAACCCTTGCGAGTCAGTGCGGCGAGCGCGACCATCGCCTGCACCACGCTCCGGCCCTCGGCATGATTCATCTCCGGCACTCGCGCCAAGACGATATTGACCTCTTCCTCGTGAGCGAGATAGTTCAAGGTTGCGACGATGTTCCAACGATCAATTTGTGCATGGTTGAGTGCCTGGGTGCCGTGATAAAGACCATTCAAGTTTCCTAAGCCCACCGTGTTGGCGGTTGCAAACAGGCGAAAGGCGGTGTGAGGCCTTAAAACCTTATTTTGATCGAGCAGTGTAAAGCGCCCATCGCGCTCCAACAAACGTTGGATGACAAACATCACATCGGGCCGACCTGCATCATATTCATCGAAAATAAGTGCGATCGGCCGTTGTAAGGCCCAAGGCACAATCCCGGCCTGAAATTCTGTCACTTGTTTGCCTTCACGCAGGACAATGGCGTCCTTGCCCACCAAGTCTAGGCGGCTCACATGTCCATCGAGATTGACCCGCACGCAGGGCCAGTTCAGGCGCGCGGCGACTTGCTCGATATGGGTGGATTTACCAGTGCCGTGCAAGCCTTGCAGCAGGACACGACGATTGTGAGTAAACCCGGCCAAGATGGCCAAGGTCACCTCCGGGTTGAAGCGATAGGCCGGATCAATTTCCGGCACGTGTTCATCAGCCTCGGAAAATGCTGGCACTTGCATGGCGCTGTCGAGACCAAAAGCCTCCCGTACTGAAATGGAATGATCTGGACCTTGCATAGAACTCTTAGCCGGAAATAGAAGAAGCTTGTTGATGATCGACGCCCTGTTCGGCGTTAATGCTCGCTAGCGCAAGCGCTGCTTTTCGGAGCGCAGGTAGGAAGCTCAGCGCTTTGTCTCGATTCACCCGCATGATGGGCGATTGAACCGCGATGCCCATATTGGACTTGCCATGCGGATTGGGTACCAAAACAGCAATGCAAAACAGGCCAGGCAAAAACTCCTCATCATCGAG
>JAYVKZ010000105.1:0-4304 GCA_043767985.1 Betaproteobacteria bacterium | reverse complement strand
AGCATGTCCTCAACGTTCGAGCCCTCTTGAAGCATACATCTCGCTGAAATTAATTTGAAGGCTCGTCTTTCTTCATGCCGCTTTTTTCGCCAAACGCTTTTCCTCTGACATGGGGCAGTCCCGAGACTTTATGGATCACTGGGCAGCCAGTGTGGCCGAAGCTCATCCTACCTAGCCCTGAGCTTGCCTTCCCAGTGCAGGTACCTTACCGGGTTGCCTCAGATTTGTCCAAGCTTGAAGGCCCACCTTTGGCGCTCGACGATCTTTATCAAACCTATTTCAATGCGAAGCTAAAGCTTTTGGAGCAGCGACCGGACTCCCTATTGCTCCCGCAAGCCGCTCTACCCACCTCGGTGTGGGAAGAGATTTGGCTGCTACTCGGCCTAGATCAAGCCGCTTCGACGCAGGCCTTAGGATTGGATCCAACTCGCTTAGACCAGCTAGGTAGGGCGCAGCAACTGAGCCTTGCGATGCAGGAGGATTGGGTGCTGATGTCACCTCAAGGGCATTTCGAAGCGGGTTCGGTGTGCTTCCCGAGTGGCTGGGCGCCGGGCGAAAAATTCGGTCTGTCCTTGGCGGCCATTCATGCGCCGGTGGCCGACGGAGAGGCGCTCCGAAAAGCCTCACAGGCGCTGACTCGGGCGATGCTGCAAAAAGGCCCATTCCAACGATTTGTATGGACCTTAACGCGTAATAAGAATTTGGCGAGGCATCCAGGCTACGACACAGACCTCGGGGTCGAATCCGATTCGGCACTCTATTTTCGCTACGAACGCCAGACCACGCTAGCCTTGCCCAGGTCGGGTCGAGCCTTGTTTTTGATCCGGGTGTATGTGGTGCCACTTGACGTTGCTCTGGCCGGAAAAAACGGGCCGCCAAGCCACGCAGTGGACACTGACAAGCAGGCCAATGTAAGGCTTGCCATGCTCAAAGGAAGTTTGAGTTCGATGAGCGAGGCTGTCATTGCTTACAAGGGCTTGCGCGATATACGAGAGCAAGTTCTTGCCATGCCCCCGTTCCTAGCGAGTCGAACCCCTTAATAGAATCAGTAATGCGCCGCTGCCGCCATCATTGGGCCGTGCCTGGCAAAACGCCATCACTTCGTCGCGTTGAATCAGCCATTTGAGAACTTTGCCTTTGAGCACAGGCTCTTTATTGATGGACCCCAGTCCCTTGCCGTGAATCACGCGCAGGCATCGCATATTGTTACTGAGGGACTCACTTAAAAAACCTACCAGGGCAAGCCGAGCTTCGTCTGAGCGAAGCCCATGCAAGTCGAGTTGCGCCTGAATGGACCATTCGCCTCGGCGCAGCTTTCGCACCACTTCAATGCCCAAGCCCGGTTGTCGAAACGACAGTGATTCGTCCGTATCTAGCAAGCGCTCAATATCGATCTCATCCGACAGGCTCGCTTTGAGAGCGGCTTGTTCATCCGCCAGTTTCTGCTTGGGAAGCGGGAGTGGGCGTGGCCCGGTCACTTTCGCACGATTCGCCGCTCGGATCGGGACCACGTCTTTCACCTCGGCTTTGAAGAGATTGGCCTCTTCTTCTAGTTTTAAGCGTTCGGCGCGCTCACGCAATTCACGCTCGCGAGCTTCCATTGCCCGCTGGAGGGCATTTTTTTTGAGCCGATTGGCAAGAGGCTTGAGTTCTTCAAGCCCGCCAATCCGCTGCGGCTTTGCCGTCATCGCCAAAACAAAGGAAGGACAGGGGCTTAGGCTTTAACTCTCAGCTAAGGCTTCGAGGTAGCGTTGGGCATCCAAGGCCGCCATACAGCCCGTACCGGCACTGGTAATGGCTTGGCGATAAATATGGTCTTGCACATCACCCGCAGCAAACACCCCAGCCACCGAGGTGGCCGTAGCCTGCCCGTCCAAACCGCTCTTGGTTCGGATATAGCCGTTTTTCATCTCCAGTTGCCCGTCGAAAATACCGGTATTCGGGGTGTGACCAATCGCGACAAACACGCCAGAGAGCGCCACATCTTGCTTGGCGCCGCTACGGGTATTCTTGATTCGAATGCCGTTAACGCCCTTGGCATCCCCTAAGATCTCGTCAGTTTCGTGAAACCACTTGATGTCGACCTTGCCTTCGGCCTGCTTCGCCATCAATTTATCGATCAAAATGGGCTCGGCGCGAAACTTGTCGCGGCGATGAATCACGGTCACTTTTTTGGCAATATTGGTCAGGTAAAGCGCTTCTTCCACAGCCGTATTGCCGCCACCAATCACGCAAACGTCCTGGTTTTTGTAGAAAAAACCGTCGCAGGTTGCGCAGGCCGAGACACCTTTACCCATCATCGCCTCCTCGGAGGCAATGCCCATATATTTGGCAGAGGCGCCGGTGGCAATGATCAAGGCATCGGCCGTGTAGACCCCAGAATCGCCCTCCAGGCGGATCGGCTTCTCGTTCAGATGAACGGTATGGATATGATCAAAAATCATTTCTGTGCCAAAACGCTCAGCATGTTTTTGAAAACGTTCCATCAATTCCGGTCCTTGCACACCATCTGCATCGGCGGGCCAATTGTCCACATCAGTGGTCGTCATGAGTTGACCACCTTGTGCTATGCCGGTGATTAGAACAGGCTTTAAGTTGGCTCGGGCGGCATAAACTGCTGCGGAATAGCCCGCCGGTCCAGAGCCCAGAATTAATAATCGTTGATGTTTGATGGTGCTCATTTCGACTCCGAGTTGCAAAAATCCCAAAAAATCAGTACCTTACATGCCGTTCTTCAGCTCGTTTTGTAGAATTGTCGGCAAGTAAGGCAGAATTATACGAATCTGGCGTTTCGTGTGGGCATACCGCCCGTCCGGAACCGCAAATTTTCATTACTCGAGGTTGGTATGGCTCACGAAGAAAACAAGGCTTTTTTACGACGCGTTCCCTTATTTGCTGGTTTGACCGAGTCTCAGCTTGAGATTTTAGCCTCCGGTACGGTGCGCCGTAATTACCCAAAAGGCCGCACGATCGTCGCGGAAGGCGAACCTTCGCAATCGCTCTACATCCTGCTTTCGGGCCGCGCCAAAGTACAGCGCTCGGACACCGAAGGCAAGGAAGTGATCCTGGCGGTCTTGATGTCCGGCGAATTTTTCGGGGAAATGAGCTTGATCGACGATGCGCCGCGCTCAGCCAGTGTCATCACACTCGAGTCTTGCGACTTCTTGGCGATCAATAAAGAAAATTTCAAAGCCATGCTCAACCAAAACGCTGATCTCGGTATGGCGGTTATGCGTGGCTTGGTCCGACGCCTGCGCGAAGCAGACAAAAAGATCGAAACCCTAGCCTTGCTCGACGTCTATGGTCGTGTGGCTCGGGTGTTGTTAGATTTCTCCGAGAATGTGGGCGGCGAGCGTATTGTGAAAGCTAAGCTTCCTCGTCAAGAAATTGCCAAAATGATCGGCGCGTCACGCGAGATGGTTTCGCGGGTTATGAAAGGCTTGGAAATTGATGGCTATATCGTCTCCTTGCCCGAGGGCAAGCTGGCCCTGCGCGAGAAAATTCACTCCTACATTGGTTAGAAGGTTGTAAAGATGCCAAGAACGGCAGAGAGTCGCGCAGGTTTAGGTTCGCCGCTTGGCACAGGTTTAGGGGGAGGGTCGCTCGGCGCATCGCTGGGAAGTCCTTTCCGTAAAAACTCCTTGGTGAGTACCGAGGGGATGCCGGACAAAGTCATCGCACTGTTGCACGAGGCGCGCTGGGCGACGAGCTTTATTCTGGCCGCTTTTTTGCTCTTGGTGCTGTCGACCTATCATCGCGCCGATCCGGGGTGGTCTCACGCCGTACAAACCTCGCAAATACTCAATGCCGGTGGCCGCCTGGGGGCCTGGACCGCAGATCTCATGCTCTATCTTTTTGGCCTCAGCGCCTATTGGTTAGTGGCGTTTTTGGGGTTGGGACTCTTGCGTCGCATCTTGCGCGCTCGTTTAGCGGGTTCTAGCGAACCCGCCTCAGGGGTAAGCGCGGCAGGGGTAAGTGCGACCGGGCGTCGTCGTCGCGACGAAGCTCACGAGAAAAACAATCTGAATCGCTTCGCTTGGGAGCAGTGGTTGGGCTTTATCGCACTCTTTCTAGCGTCCTGCGCGCTGGAGGCCACCCGACTGCATTCCCTACAAGTCGAACTTCCGCTGGCCCCTGGTGGGGTCGTGGGTGCAGCCCTGGGTAGCCTCAGCTTGGAAATACTAGGTGCCATCGGCGGGACGCTGATTTTGTTAGGTGCGATTGCCCTTGGCCTAAGCTTGTGGGCGAGTTTTTCTTGGTTAAATGTGTTCGAGGTGATCGGTCATGGCCTAGAATGGTCTTGG
>JAYVKZ010000104.1:0-3790 GCA_043767985.1 Betaproteobacteria bacterium | reverse complement strand
CAGTGTGGTTTCTCTTCAACTCATCATGGCAACAAGCTGTCTGAGGATGATCAGTGGCGTAAGCTCGAGTTCATCGTCAAGGTCTCCGAAGAGGTTTGGGGTTAAAACAGTGGACTTAGGCATTCAAGATAAAAAGGCCATCGTTTTGGGCTCATCACAGGGCTTGGGCTACGCTTGCGCCAGGGCCCTAGCACGAGAAGGTGTCCATGTTTGGCTCAATGGGCGCAATGCGGTCAAGCTTGAGCAATCTGCCGCAACCTTAAGGGCAGACCTGCTGCAAGGCAATACCGAGCAGGTTGCCGCTGGGCGCACTCTGCCACTGGTGCCGAAAATTAGTGTCGTGGCGGGTGACCTGACCACCCCGGAGGGACGCGCGTCGATTCAAAGCGCATGCCCCGAACCGGACATCCTAGTGACCAATAACGCTGGCCCACCCCCAGGCAAGCTGGAGGACTGGACACCCGAGGTTTGGGCGGCGGCGCTTCAAAGCAATCTATTGGGCCATGTCTTTCTCATCCAGGGCTTTGTGCGTGGCATGCAAGCCCGGAGGTTCGGGCGGATTGTCAATATAACCTCAGCCATGGTGAAGGCGCCGCGCTCGCATCAAGGGCTCTCCACGACAGCTCGCGCTGGCTTAACCGCATTCTCAAAGGCCTTGGCGCTTGATGTTGCCAAGGACAATGTCACGATCAATAATCTCCTGCCCGAACGAATTGACACCCCTCGTCAGCAGCAGCTCACCGAGAGAATGATGGCCCTCGAAGGCATTGACTTCGCGACAGCACGAAAAAAAATCGAGGCCACCATTGCCGCAAAGCGATTTGGTACCCCTGAGGAGTTTGGCGACGCGTGCGCTTTTCTGTGTAGCGTTCAAGCGAGTTACATCTCCGGACAAAACTTGCAGATTGACGGCGGATCATTCCCTGGCCTGATGTAGGGGGGTGCTCGACGCTAAATCTTCATCGAAATCCCAAATAGTGGGAAGTTCTAAGCCAAGACTTAAAAGATCTAAGCGCCTCGACTCGATTATTATGAAATTTGATTCCATTTTATGCATAATAGCCCTCGAGGAAACACTGGCCGGGATTGGTGAAGTTAGTGCCGATGCGGTTGGAACTGAGGAGAGCTGATGAAATCGATTGAGCATTCGGCAGCAATTGCCGAGGCTGGCTATCTTGCTGGTCGAACACTTGACAACGCTGCCCTGGGGAAGTTTGCCCTGGGTTCCCAAATCCAAAGCCCGTTCCACGCTGAAGAGCTGGAGCCCGCCCTGAGAGAGTCAGCGGGTGACGGTAGTTCTGGCTCCGCTGTTTTGCGAGCCATTAGCATTCTGGAAGCCATTTCTCGGCATCAAGATGCGCCACAACTGGCCGATATTTGTCGTCTGGTTGATCTTCCCAAAGCTACCGTGTACCGAATTTTGACCACGCTTGAGCATGCAGGCTATGTGTGCAAAGAGCCCGGCAGCAAGTCCTACACCTGTGGGGGTCGCCTGTTCAAGATGGCCGGAAACGCCTTGCTGCGCTCCCCGAATCGAGCGGCAAGACACGGCATCTTGGAAGAGCTCGTCGAGCAAATTGGCGAGACTTGCAACCTGACGGTCCCGAGTGTAAATACGGTCCTCTATCTAGACCGTGTAGAAGCGTCCTGGCCCCTGAAAACGGCTCTGGGTGCGGGTTCTAACGTACCTTTATATGCTTCTGCCAGCGGTAAGCTCTTCCTGAGCTATATGAATCGCAAGAACCGCGAGCGTTTTGTTCGCACGACGCCGCTCATTCGCTACACCAAGAAGACCTTGCATGAGCCTTCTGTCTTGCTGCATGAGCTCGAGCAGATCCGTGTGCGTGGTTTCGCGTTAGACAATGAAGAGTACTTGCCAGGTATTTGCTGCATTGGTGTGCCGGTTCAAACCGATGATGGCACCGTGGTTGCAGCGATTGCCGCCCATGCACCCATCACTCGTATGAATTTGGAGCAAGCACTCGATTATTTGCCGCAAATGCGTGAGGCGGCTGACGCTATTTCTGCGACCATTGATTGGCAGTAACGACATCGTCGTAAATTTATTGTCGCGATTGGAGCGACAATAAATTTCTTCGTTGAGGCTACTGGTCGGCGAAATTGCGACGACGCTTTTGAAATTCACCCTCAGGGGCGAGAAGTGACCGCGAATAGCGATCCTTCCTCGCCCTTTTTGCATCGTCTTGGAGTACATTTACCCCTATGAATGCACCTACAGACCCCAAGCACCTCTCTGAAATCTCCTTAGACGACAAATACACCAAGTTCGAAGGGCTGGCCTTTATGACCGGCACCCAAGCCTTGGTGCGATTGCCGATCTTGCAACGACAGCGGGATGTAGCCCAAGGCAAGAACACTGCCGGGTATATCTCGGGTTATCGTGGCTCGCCTTTAGGGGGGTTCGATCAGGCCCTCGGCAAGGCAAAACCGTATCTGGCCGAGAGCCACATCAATTTCCAGCCCGGTGTCAATGAGGATCTGGCCGCGACGGCGATCTGGGGCACCCAGCAAGTCAATATGTTCTCGGGCGCGAAATACGACGGTGTGTTTAGTATTTGGTATGGCAAGGGCCCCGGTGTCGACCGCTGTGGTGATGTGTTTAAGCACGCCAATATGGCCGGTACGGCTCCTTTTGGCGGTGTGATCGCGCTTGCGGGTGATGACCACGGCGCAAAGTCGTCCACCACCGCGCATCAAAGCGAGCAGATCTTGCAAGCGGTGTCCACGCCGGTGCTTTATCCAGCCTCCGTACAAGATATTTTAGATTTCGGTATTCATGCCTGGGCGATGTCGCGCTTTGCGAGCCTGTGGGTGTCGATGAAATGTGTCACCGATATCGTGGAGTCCGGCGCAACCGTCTCTCTCGACCCTAATCGCGTGCAACCGATCATTCCTGGTGATGTTGTGATGCCAGACGGCGGTCTATCGATTCGCCCCTCGGAGCATAACTTTATTGCGGAAGAGGATCGGCTCCTCAACTATAAGTTGCCTGCGGTCAAAGCCTACGTACGCGCCAATGGCCTCAACCGACTGGAGTGGAACCCCGCCAAAGCACGCGTGGGCTTGGTCTCGGCCGGTAAGGCCTATCGTGATCTACGCCAAGCCTTAGCGGATCTCGGTATTGATGCTCAACTGGCTGAAGCACATGGCTTACGTCTCTATAAGCTGGGCTGTACTTGGCCCCTGGAAGATCAAGGCGTACTAGCCTTCGCGGAAGGTCTCGACGAAATCATTGTGATCGAAGAGAAGCGTCCCTTCATTGAATCGCAGATCAAAGAAATCTTGTTCCTGGAAGCCCAGGCAGGTAAAAGAGTGCCGCGTGTGGTTGGCAAACAAGATGAGAAAGGCGCCGCACTACTGCCTCTCCATGGCGAGATCACCCCGGGCCTCGTCTCGCGCATGATTGCCTCACGGTTACTGCCCTCCTTGCATGATGCCGCCAGTCGCGGCTTACATGACCATATTCTGGCTCGGGTCAACTACCTGGACACTAAAGAAGGCAGCCTCGCAAAAACCGGCATGATCGCTGTTCGTCAGCCTTATTTTTGCTCCGGTTGCCCGCATAACACGTCAACAAAAGTGCCCGAGGGCTCGCGCGCTTTGGCGGGCATTGGTTGCCACTACATGGCGCAGTGGATGGACCGAAATACCTCAACGTTTACCCATATGGGTGCCGAAGGTATGACCTGGGTAGGGCATGCTCCCTTTACCGAGGAAAAGCACGTCTTTGTGAACCTCGGCGACGGTACCTATTTCCATTCAGGTCTTT
>JAYVKZ010000103.1:0-6303 GCA_043767985.1 Betaproteobacteria bacterium | reverse complement strand
GGTTTCGTTGTGCACGACGCACACTGCTTTGATTTGATGCTGTGAATCGGCGCGCAGTTTAGCTTCAATTGCCACCGGGTCAGTCCCATGGCGCCAATTGCTTTCAATGAAATCGGTCTTTAAACCGAGGCGTGTTGCGAGCTTTTGCCAAAGGGTGGCGAACTGACCCGTTTCATACATCAGTACCGTATCGCCTGGCGACAGGGTATTGACGAGCGCGGCTTCCCAAGCGCCGGTGCCAGAGGCGGGATAAATGACCACATGGCTTTGGGTTTGATAAATCTTTTTCATGCCATTCAACACTGATTTTCCGAGCGCAGCAAACTCTGGTCCGCGGTGGTCGATGGTCGCGTAATCCATGGCTCTCAGGACGCGATCTGGCACATTGGTGGGTCCGGGGATCTGCAAGAAGTGGCGGCCAGAGGGATGGGAGTTTAGGCTGAGATTGCCGGAAAGTTTCATGGTGATCCAGAAAAGGAGTTGTGTTGATATTTTGTATTTTGTATGCAAAAATATGGCCTGTCAACCTCAATTCGATGAGAATTTTGTATGCAAAGTGCTGTGATCGAGAGAAAACCTCTTCATGAAGAGGTCGCGGATCGCCTGCGTCTGATGGTGACCGAGGGCGCCCTGGCGGCCGGGTCCAAACTCAATGAGCGAGTCTTGTCCGAGCAACTCCAGGTCTCGCGAACCCCCCTGCGGGAAGCCATTAAGATGCTCGCCTCAGAGAAGCTGGTGGACTTGCTGCCCAATCGCGGCGCAGTGGTCGCCGCACTCAATGCCGACACAGTGCTCCATCTTTTTGAGCTAATGAGCTCCTTGGAAGGCTTGTCGGGCGAGCTTGCAGCGCAGCGCTGCAATGAGGCGACCTTTAACGAAATTAAGGCCTTGCATTTTGAGATGCTCGCGGCTCATGCCCGCAGCGACCTCCCGCTCTATTACCGCTGTAACAAGGCGATTCATGAGGCCATTAACCGGGCAGCGGGAAATCCAGTGTTGGCGCAAACCTACGACGCGATAAACCTTAGAATTCAGGCGCTGCGATTTCGCTCGAACTTTAATCGCGACAAATGGGACAAGGCAATGGTCGAACATCAGCAAATGATGGACGCACTCAGCGCCAAGGATGGTTCTGCGCTACGACGTTTACTTGAACAGCATCTGCGCAACAAGCGCGATGCAGTGATGGATTTATTGCTCGCAGATGCGGCTTTGAAGGCAGCTTAAAAAAATGAATGCAAGAACTATGACAGCGCCTTTAGCAACCCACTTACTCAACCCCGCTTCGTCGCCCGCGCTTGAGCGCAGTCGGATCGCCACGCGCTTACGCCGCGTGCTAAAAGGCGAGGTTCTGTTTGATGCAGCCTCGAGGGGGCGCTATTCCACCGATGCATCGATCTATCAAATTGAGCCGATTGGCGTGGTAGTGCCTCATGATGAGGCCGATGTCTTGGCAGCTCTCGATCTTGCCAAGGAAATGAGTTTGCCTGTCCTGCCACGAGGTGGCGGCACCAGTCAATGCGGGCAAACTGTGGGCGAAGCCTTGGTCATGGATCAAAGCAAGTTTTTGAACAAGATTATTCATTTCGACCCTGTGGAGCAAACGGTCGAGGTACAGCCCGGTCTGGTGCTGGATCATCTGAATGCCTACTTGAAGCCGCATGGGCTATGGTTTCCGGTCGATGTGTCGACGTCGGCTCAGGCCACCCTAGGCGGTATGGCAGGTAACAACTCCTGCGGATCTCGCTCGCTGGCCTACGGCAACATGGTGCACAACGTGCTGGGCATCGACGCGGTTTTGGCGGATGGGACCCAGGAGTTTTTTGGTCCTTTTGGTGCTAAGGTGACGCGTCCGATGGCCAGTACTAGGACGGCTAGTTTGGTGTCGCGTTTGTTCGAAATTGGTGAGCGAGAAAAGCAGGAAATAGAACGCGTCTGGCCGCGCGTTTTGCGGCGCGTTGGGGGCTACAACTTAGATGTATTTCATCCCATGTCCGAGCGCCCCTACACCGCGGACAACTCAGTTAACTTGTCGCACCTTCTTGTGGGGTCCGAGGGCACCTTGGCGATGTTCCGGCGGCTACATCTGAAGCTCGCCCCAATACCCTCCAAGAAGTTACTTGCGGTCGTCAATTTTGAGAGCTTCTTTCGGGCAATGGATAGCGCCCAGCATATCGTAAAACTCGGGCCCGTGGCAGTTGAGTTGGTGGATCGCACCATGATCGACCTGGCACGCAAGAACCCCGCGTTTAAAAGCACGATGGAGACTGCGCTAGTGAATCCGCTGGCCCAAACGCCCGAGGCGATTCTTCTCGTGGAGTTTGCAGGAGATGATCTCGCCTTGCTTGCGCAAAAGATCAAGGCCTTAAGCGAGCTGATGGCTGATCTTGGCCTACCTGGTACCGTGGTTGAGATGATGGATGCTGCTCGCCAAAAAGAGCTTTGGGAGGTTCGTAAGGCGGGCCTCAATATCATGATGTCGCTGCGCGGTGATGGTAAACCGGTAAGCTTTATTGAAGACTGCGCTGTGCCGCTTGAGCATTTGGCCGAGTACACCCAGGCGCTTACCGAGGTGTTTGGCAAGCATGGCACACGCGGTACTTGGTATGCCCATGCTTCCGTGGGCACGCTCCATGTTCGGCCAATATTAGATATGCGTCAGTCTGGGGCAGAAGGAGGCGCTGCGAAGATGCGCGGCATTGCCGAGGAGGCCTCTGCTTTGGTTCGCAAATTCAAGGGGGCCTATTCTGGTGAGCATGGTGATGGGCTCGCGCGCAGCGAATGGGTGCGCTGGCAGTTTGGGGATCGGTTGAATCATGCGTTCGAGGAGATCAAAGATTTGTTTGACCCCAAGGGCATGATGAACCCTGGCAAGATTGTTCGGCCCCCGCGTATGGATGAGGCTGCGCTGTTTCGATTCAAGCCGGGCTATCAAGCTCAGGCCCTAAACACAGGTTTGGATTGGTCGTCTTGGAATGTGCAGGCCGATGCGCTCACCGAGGCTGTAGGAGAGGCGGGCAGCGGAGGTGACCCCTCGCAAGGATTTGCAAAAGCACTCGAGATGTGTAACAACAATGGCCATTGCCGTAAGTTTGATGCCGGTACGATGTGCCCTAGCTACCGGGTGACGCGAGACGAACAGCATCTCACGCGAGGCCGTGCCAACACCTTGCGTTTGGCCTTATCCGGGCAAATTCGCCATGAACATCCTGATGGTGCCTTGGCACCAGGCGCGCCAGCAGCGGTCGATCTCAACTCCCCGGAGATCACGCAAGCGCTTGACTTGTGCGTGAGTTGCAAAGGCTGTAAGCGCGACTGTCCAACCGGTGTGGACATGGCTCGCATGAAGATCGAGGTCATGCACCAGCAACGCCTGGCGGGCAAGCGATTAAGTTTTGGGCAATGGTTGGTGGTGCAATTGCCGCGCTATGCGCCGCTCGCCAGCAAGTTCTCTTTCTTGATGAATCTGCGGGATCGCTTGCCTGGGGCAGCTAAGTTGAGTGAAGTACTTCTTGGCTTTTCGGCGCGGCGAAGTCTGCCAACTTGGCCGGGCCGCGTCTTTACCAGGTTAAGTGGGTCTAAAGATTCGCGCAACGCTGTCGAAGGCGCTGCCGAAATAGTGCTTTGGGCGGACACTTTCAATAACTATTTTGAGTCGGAGAATTTGCTCGCCGCGAAGGAGGTGCTGGAGGCGGCGGGATACCGCGTGCATCTTGCTCAGCCCACCTTTAAGGACATTGAAGCGCGCCCACTATGCTGTGGGCGAACCTACCTGAGTCAGGGCATGTTGGTGGATGCCAAGTATGAGGCCGAGCGTACGCTGCGTGGCCTACAAAAGTGGATTGCCAAAGGTGTTCCAGTGATCGGGCTTGAACCTTCTTGCCTACTCACCATGCGTGATGAATTTTTGTCCTTGAAGCTCGACCCTGAGATGCGCAACCTTGCGGTCAAGCTTGCTACTCAAGCCTTTTTGCTGGAAGAATTTATCGCCAAGGAATTGGATGCGAAGCGCTTTCATTTGAAGCTCAATTCGGCGGGCGAACGGGCCGCATGGTTGCATGGGCACTGTCATCAAAAGGCCTTCGATGCGGTGCGTCCGATTGAGCAGGTGTTAGGTCTCATACCCGGGTTGACCGTGAAGACCATCGAGTCGAGTTGCTGTGGCATGGCGGGCAGCTTTGGCTATGAAGCCTCGCATATCGATGTCTCCATGGCAATGGCCGAGCTGAGTCTGTTGCCTGCCGTGCGCAAAGCGGGTGCAGAGGATCTCATTGTGGCGGATGGCACCAGTTGTCGGCATCAAATTAAAGATGGTGCGCAGCGCTCGGCGATTCATGTCGCGAGGGTGCTACAGCAATACTTGGTGCATTAGGTGCACTAGGCGCTATAGGTTCAGCGCCGAATCGACTATGAGAACAGATCACCGGTCGTGTCGCGCCCAGGCTTGGGCTCGGCGCTCAACTGCTCTTCGTTGTCCGAAGCGTGAGGCAGCTCGGCGTTGATTCGTTGACGCTGTCCGGAGTGTTCAAGTTGGCTAGCTCTTACGCCGAGGAGTCGTACGGGTCGCTCGAGTGCCACTCGAGCGAGAGCCTCAGAGGCCGCGCGTCGAAACATGACGGGATCGGCATTGGCTTCTCGCATGGTCACATCGCGGGTCACAATTCGAAAATCATCAAAACGAACTTTCACACCGACAGTTCTAGCGAGGTACTGACGTCGGTCCAGTCCACGTGCGACCGACTCAGCCTGCGCCGAGATAACTTTGGCGATTTGAATCCAGTCACGCTGCGGGTGGAGCTTGCGATCAAAGGTGGTTTCCTCACTGCGGGATTTGGGCTCGCTATAGGTCACCACATCGCGCTGGTCCAAGCCGCGCGCCGACTCGAATAGCCATTGACCGTAATTGCGACCAAAACGTTCATGCAAAAGATCGAGCGGTTGCTGGGCAAGTTCGCCAATGGTGCGAATGCCAAGGTTCGCTAGCCGCTCGTTGGCTTTAGGCCCCACCCCGTTAATTTTGTTGACGGCCAAGGGCCATATCTTGTCCGGAATCTCAAACGCTTCAATGAGCGTTAGACCATTTGGCTTCTCCAGATCGGAGGCAATTTTCGAGATGAGCTTGTTCGGCGAAAGGCCAATGGAGCAACTGAGGCCGGTGGTCTCAAAAACCGCTTGCTTGATATTATGAGCAAGCACTTTGCCACGATCTAATTCCACGCCCGCCACCTCGCTCAAATCGAGGTAGACCTCGTCAATGCCACGATCCTCCATTTGCGAGGTAAAGCTGCGGATCACGGCCTTAAACATCCGCGACAGCCTCCGGTACTCATCAAAATCAATTGGAACGACCAGACAGTCGGGGCAGCGCTGCGCCACTTCAGCCAGGGACATGGCACTCCTCACACCATATTTACGCGCTTCATAGTTGGCCGTGGTGGTGACGCCGCGCATGCTGGCGTCAATACGTAGTACCTTGGGGTGACGCCCAGCGATCACGATGGGGCGGCCGCGGAGCTTCGGCCGACGCAATAGCTCGACCGAAGCATAGAAGGCATCCATGTCGAGATGGGCAATGCGTCGATCTGAGATTGCGCTGCTGGCCGAGGTGGGCACGTTATTGGTCAATACGAAAAGGTTATAAGTGTTTTACGACGGGCCTTTGTCGCAAAAAGCCCTGAACTAGCTCTGTTCAGGGATAAAATACTTCCCCCCAAGGAGTCGTTGAGAAATTGATCTTACTGCTTCTAGATTAACCATCCCTTATAGAAAGTTCCAGTCGATGGATCCACAACTACGCAAAGCGGCCCTGGAGTACCACGAGACGGGTAGCCCAGGCAAAATCTCGATTGCTCCGACCAAGAGTCTTACCAATCAGCGAGACTTGGCGCTGGCCTATTCGCCGGGTGTAGCTGCCGCCTGTGAAGAAATCGTCAAGGATCCGGCCAATGCGTATCGCTACACCAGCCGAGGTAACTTGGTGGGCGTCGTCACCAATGGCACGGCGGTGCTTGGTTTAGGCAATATTGGCCCTTTGGCGGCCAAGCCGGTGATGGAGGGTAAGGCGGTTCTGTTCAAGAAGTTCGCAGGCATTGATGTGTTCGATATTGAGTTGGCCGAGACCAACCTCGACAAATTGGTGGACATTATCGCCGCCATGGAGCCGACCTTTGGCGGCATCAACCTCGAAGATATTAAGGCCCCCGATTGCTTTTACGTGGAGAGAAAACTACGTGAGCGCATGAATATCCCAGTCTTTCACGACTACCAACACGGTACCGCAATTGTGGTCGGGGCTGCGCTTAC
>JAYVKZ010000102.1:0-8076 GCA_043767985.1 Betaproteobacteria bacterium | reverse complement strand
CCAATTTTTGGTTAGCGATTCTTTTAATTTTACTTTTCGCGGTGAAGCTGCAATGGGTTAGCGCCGGTGGCTTTCCAGGATGGCGCGAAGAAGATGGTGGCAGTGCGTTCGAAGCCATTAAAGCCCTCTTGCTTCCGGCACTGGCCTTAGCCGCTGTGCAAGCGGCGATTTTGGCGCGCGTCACACGCTCCTCCGTGCTCGAGGTTCTCCGCGAGGACTTCGTGCGCACAGCTCGCGCCAAGGGCTTATCAAAACGGGCGGTGCTCTGGAAACATGTCTTGCGCAACGCCATGATTCCGGTGCTCACCGTGATGGGTCTGCAATTTGGCAATTTGATTACCGGCGCGATTGTGGTGGAGAACGTGTTCGTTCTGCCCGGCATTGGACGCTTGGTCTTTCAGGCGATTGCCAATCGCGACCTGATCGTCGTTCGTGATGTGGTCATGTTGCTTGCGGCAACGGTGATCATTATTAGTTTTGTTGTCGATGTTTTGTACGCTTTGATCGACCCTAGGCTCAAGGTGTCCGATGTCTGAGAGCGCCCCCGTCACCCACCTACAACCCGCCACTTACGAGGCAAGTTTCTTGCGACGAGCAAGAGGTCATCCGAGCTTCGTGATCGGCGGTGGTCTTGTCTTGCTACTGGTTTTTGCGGCGGCCTTGTCCTTGTTTTGGTCACCCTGGCCACCCGCCGACATCGACATTCCGAACAAGCTGGCGGCGAGTAGCTCTCAACATTGGTTTGGCACCGACAGTTTGGGCCGGGATATTGCTTCGCAACTCTTGGTGGGTAGCCAAAACTCAATCATGGTCGGCTTCATCGCCGTGGGGATCGGCATATCTTTCGGTGCAGCACTTGGCCTTTGGGCAGCGGCACGTACAGGCTGGATCGAGGAGTTGGTAATGCGTAGCGCCGACTTTGCGTTTGCTTTTCCGGCGCTTTTATTAGCGATCATCCTGACCGCCATTTATGGACCCGGTCTATTGATCAGCATCACCGCCATTGGTCTTTTCAACATTTCCGTGTTCGCACGAATCTCTCGCGGTGCAGCCAAGGCCATTTGGTCCCGAGATTATGTGACGGCAGCGCGCACGGCGGGCAAGGGCGCACTACGAATTACGTTGGATCATGTCCTGCCCAACATCGCGAGTGTGTTGATCGTACAGGCGACCGTGCAATTCGCCATTGCGATCTTGGCCGAGGCCGCCTTGTCCTATCTCGGGCTCGGAACTCAACCCCCTAGCCCAAGCTGGGGGCGGATGTTGAATGAAGCGCAGACTCAGCTCTTTCAAGCACCCATGCTGGCGGTTTATCCGGGCGTCGCCATTGCGCTCTCGGTGCTTGGACTCAATCTCATGGGTGATGGCTTACGTGATCTGATGGACCCCAAGTTATCGCGCCACCGCTAGTGACGGGGAACTTAAGCATCCGATCATGAGCACCGCCTTACTCGCCATCAAAAATCTCAAGGTGACCTTACCTACCGCCAGAGGGCTAGCCGAAGCCTTGCGCGGGATTACTTTTTCGATGCAGCGCGGCGAAACGCTAGGGCTCATCGGGGAAAGCGGCTGTGGCAAGTCACTCACCGCATTGGCCATCATGGGCCTTTTGCCGGAGCTAGCCAAGGTGACGGGATCCATCCAGCTGCAGGGCGAAGAGCTGATCGGTCAGCCCGACCACTACCTGGGGCGCATACGCGGCGCAAGAATGGCGATGATTTTCCAGGAGCCGATGACGGCGCTCAACCCTCTGCACACCATCGCTCACCAAATCGCCGAACCCCTCATCTTGCATCAGCGTCTCAATCGCACGCAAGCCCAAAAAGGTGCGCTAGAACTACTTGAGCGAGTTCAGCTCCCGCGGGCCAAGGAGCGGCTCAGTGCCTATCCGCATCAGCTCTCCGGCGGACAACGCCAAAGAGTCATGATTGCCATGGCACTGGCCTGCGGGCCCGATTTACTGATCGCCGATGAACCGACGACCGCCCTCGACGTCACCGTTCAAAAAGAGGTCCTCCAACTCATTCGGAGTTTAGTGGTGGAAGACGGCATGGGGCTCTTGATGATTAGTCACAACCTTGGCCTGATGCAAGACCAGGTTGAGCGGATCATGGTGATGTATGGCGGCGCGGTGGTTGAAAGTGCCGCGACACTCGATCTCTTTGCAGAGCGCAAGCACCCCTACACCCAAGGCTTGTTCGCCTCGCGACCTCGTCTTGGGCTGGCACGCGGCACCCGCCTGGCTACCATCCCAGGCAGGGTGCCGGAATTGATCGATCTTCCCAAAGGCTGTGCTTTTGCTGATCGATGCTCCAAGGTCGCCGATCTGTGTCGTCGCGAATTACCCGGCCTAATCGACGTTTCAAGGCAACCAAGTATGCCCCTGAGTACGCACCAGAGTACGCAGCGAACTCCGAAGCAGACAAAACCATACGCGACGCCACACGAAGTTCGCTGCCCACGATGGGACCTCACTTGAAGCCCCCGTTACTCGAAGCTCGCAACCTAGGGAAAACCTACACGCTTCCTCGGCAATCTCTTTTCGGCTCGCCCGGCAAACTGGCCGCATTGAGCGGCCTAAGTTTCACACTCGAAGCCGGAAAAAGCCTCGGCATTGTGGGTGAGTCGGGCTCAGGAAAATCCACCCTCGCGCGCCTAGTGATGGCACTCGATCAGCCCACGACCGGTGAAGCTCTCTTTAACGGCGTCAACTTGAACGCTCTGGATGCTGCGGCACTTCGTCAAGCTCGCGCGGGGCTACAAATGGTCTTCCAGGACCCTTACGGCTCTTTAGACCCTCGTCAAAAAATACATGCGATTGTTGCTGAGCCTTTGGAAGCAAGGCGTGATGTCAACGCACGCGAATGTAGAGAACTGGCAGGTCTTGCGCTGCAAGAAGTCGGCATGCGAGAGGCCGATCTAGACAAATACCCGCATGAATTTTCCGGTGGGCAGCGACAAAGAATTGCAATTGCTCGTGCCTTGATTACCCGGCCCGCCCTGATCGTTGCCGATGAGCCTGTAAGCGCCCTTGACGTCTCTGTCCAGGCTCAAGTGCTTAACCTGATGCAGGATCTCCAGGAAAAACACGGCCTGAGTTATTTGCTAATTAGCCATGATCTTGCCGTGGTCAACCTGGTGTGCGATGACGTCATCGTGTTGCGTGAGGGGCGCGTTGTTGAACAGGGAGCAACCGAGCAACTTTTCAAAAATGCCCAACATCCCTATACCCTTGCCTTGCTGGATGCCGTGCCGGGTAGCGAATTTTGGGATTGACGTATAGTATTCATAGCACTTCACTAACCATCGAAAAGTAGTGTCTTTGACACGAAATTCACAGAAAATCCAAGCCAAAGCAGAGGAGCATCATGATTCTCAAATCCACTTCTATCCGTCGTAGGGCGATCCACCGATTCGCCAGTGTTGTAACGATGGCTGTCGTCGCCACAGCTGCCGCTGGCCTTGGCACTTGGTCCGCCGAAGCACAGGCACAATCACGCAAAAATAGCGTGGTACTCGGCATGATTCTCGAACCCACCAGCCTCGACCCGACTACCGCCCCGGCAGCCGCTATCGGTGAGATCGTTCACTACAACATTCTCGAAGGGCTGACCAAGATCAATGTCAACGGCTCAGTCACCCCGCTCCTGGCGGAGAGTTGGACCATGGACCCCGATGGCAAACTCTTCAACTTCAAACTTCGCAAAGGCGTGAAGTTTCAAGATGGTAAGGCTTTCGACTCAAACGCCGTGAAGTTCAGTTTTGAACGCGCCAAGGATGAGAAGAGCACCAATAAGGCCAAGAAGGCGGTGTTCGACAATATTTCTAGAGTTGACACCCCCGATGCTCATACCGTGATCCTGGTGTTGAACAATCCTGATGGTAATTTCCTGTTTCGCTTAGGCGAGAACAGCGCGGTTATTTTGCATCCCGATTCGGCTGCAAACGCAGCGACCAAACCGGTCGGCACGGGCCCCTATGTATTGGATGCGTGGGCGAAAGGCTCTTCCGTGACCTTGAGTAAATGGGACGGCTTTCGCAATGCTGCGGCTATCAAGATCACCAAGGTCACCTTCCGCTTCATCAATGATTCTGCGGCGCAAGTTGCCGCTCTTTTGGCGGGCGATATCGACGGCATGCCACGCTTTGGCGCACTACAAAGCCTGAAGCAATTTCAAGGCGACAAGCGCTTCAGTGTGGAGATCGGAGATACCGCAGGCAAGGGCATCATGACCATCAACAACAAGAAAAAACCTTTTGATGATGTACGGGTACGCCGCGCCCTGATGCATGCCATCGATCGTAAGGCCTTTATCGACGGTGTACTCGAAGGATTAGGCAAACCCATCGGCAGCCATATGGCACCCACCGATGCTGGCTACGTGGATCTCACCGGCCAATATGCCTATGACCCAGAGAAGGCCAAGGCCTTGCTCAAAGAAGCAGGCATTCAGACGCCCTTCAACGTGACTTTAACGCTTCCCCCTCCGCCGTATGCTCGTAAAGGCGGTGAGGTCGTCGCGGCCCAACTCGCCAAAGTAGGCATTGTGGCCAAGATTGAAAACGTCGAATGGGCGCAGTGGCTGGGCGGCACCTTCAAGGGCAATTTCGATCTCACCATCATTAACCATGTTGAACCGTTGGACTACATGGCTTATGCTAATCCTCAGTACTATTTTGGCTATGACAGCAAAGCCTTCCGCGACCTTGCCGCCAAACATGCCGCCAGCACGAACCCGAAGGAGCGCACCAAGTTATTTGGCGATATGCAGCGCCAGCTCACCAATGATGCGGTGAATGCCTTCATTTTCAACCCTGCGCAAGCGGCTGTGGGCAAGAAAACCTTGAAAGGCATGTGGGCCAGCTCGCCGATTTTTGCGAACGATCTTTCTGCGCTGTCCTGGCAGTAATAGGGCTCACGGCGAATATGAACTTGGCGTCAAAGCCTGTGCTGGCCGATAGCCGAGGCAACGAACCCTGGTACCTGCCGCTTGGAGATGAAATCGCGATCTTTGAGGCGGCTGTAAAAGCCAAGTTGCCCGTGCTCCTCAAGGGCCCCACCGGCTGCGGAAAAACCCGTTTTGTGGAGCACATGGCTTGGCGGCTGTCGCAACAAGCCCTGGTCACGGTTGCCTGCCATGAAGACTTGAGCGCCAGTGACTTGATCGGTCGCTACTTGCTGTCGGCCGATCAAACCGTATGGATGGACGGTCCACTCACCCGTGCAGTGCGTAGCGGCGCGATTTGTTATCTGGACGAAATTGTCGAAGCCCGCAAGGACACCACCGTGGTGTTGCATTCGCTGACCGATCACCGGCGTCTTTTGCCCATCGACAAAACAGGGGAATTGCTCGAAGCTCATCGCGATTTTTTACTGGTGATCTCGTACAACCCAGGCTACCAGAGCATCCAAAAAGATCTCAAACCTTCGACCCGGCAACGCTTCGTGAGCATCGAATTTACCTACCCCGAGATCGAGGTTGAGGCGAAGATCATTGCGCACGAAGGGCGAATCGCGCCGAGCATGGCGCTTCACCTCGCGAAGATCGCCGACAAGGTGCGCAACCTACAAGAGCAAGGCTTCCAAGACGGCGTGAGCACGCGGTTGCTGATTTACACGGCACAGCTCATCGCCGGTGGCATCACGCCCCGCAGAGCCTGTGACGTGGCCTTGATCAGTGCTGTCAGCGATGACCAAGAAGTGCAACGGGCGATTGCCTCGATTGTCGATGTCTACCTCCCATGAGGCATTAAGGTTCGAAGACGTTCACAGATCGATGTCGATCTTTGTGGAAGGCATCTTTGGTGAGTGCCTGCATCTTGACGCCCTGGAGCAAAAAACCCAGGCCGACACCGGCGACACGCCTCTACTTCAAGAGCTCTTAAACCGCTTAAGGCCGCTGCCTGATCGGCTCTTCTTGCCGACATGCTTCGATGAGTACGGGAGTTGGGAGCAAAACCTCGCAACCTGCCAAATCACGTTGCTCCGCCAAATGGAGCACTTGAACGCCGGGACGCTCCATTTCGAGCAGAGGATACGCGCTTTACGCGCAACCCAGGCCAAGTCGAAAATACTTCAACCAGCCTCGCTTGACGCCACGGCACTGGAAAGGCGTTTTGCCAACTCTTTTCATCCTGCGTTCTTAGGGGAGCTTTTCAATCGACTCGAAGAGCGTCGGATAGACGAAGCACTTCGGCGCCACTTCCCTGGCGCAAGGCAGGGCCTACAGCAAGTTCTGGAGCTGGATCGCCAGTCGTTTCAAAAAGCGGGCGAGTCGGGTGCCAAAATTCAATTTCAACGAAAACTCACGCCATTAAGACTCGCTCTAGAAATACTCCAGAACTTTTCTTTGGGTCGTATTGTGGAGGGAGCGCATCTTCGGACGTCTCACGACAATACGGGCCCATCTGCTCGGAATTTTAGCGACCATGTTTTACAACTCGCCGGAGCGGTGACAAGTGAAGACGCCGGTGTGGCCGATAGCGCGCTAGCTGCCCTGCAAATCTGCGAACTTACCCTTCGATGGATTGACGCAGCAGATATCATTTCCAAGCCCAGCCTCGCTCCCGCAGACCAAGCAGAGCCAACCGTTCTCCCGCCTCCAGCAGGCTCAAGCGCGCTTCAAGCAGACTCGTCAACCGCTTTAGAAGATGGTGGTGATGGAGCAGGAGGGAGCGCAGAGGAATACGCCGACGAGCCAGGCATTGTCGTCGCAGAAGACCTTGAATCGCTAAACGATCTCGGCAAAGTCATCAGTCTCAGCAAGGTGAACGCCCCGCCCGGACCAATACAACGCTTCACCCGCAGCTATTGGTATCGAGAATGGAACTACACAGAAAACCGCCATCTCGAGGCTTGGTGTCGCGTGATCGAGCAGCGATTGGTTGGCGAGGATACTGATTTCATTTCTGCAGTCCATCGCCGCCACCCGAAGCTCTGGCAGCAGATCAAGCGCTCATTCGCGCTGTTACGACCTGCAAGCTTCAAACGCGTTCATCGCACCACCGATGGTGATGAGCTCGATCTTGATCGCTTGATTGAAAGACAGGCCGAGCGTCACATCAAGCGCAGTCAAGACGATGCTGTTTTCGTGCGACGTGAGCGAGCCCTTCGGGATGTCTCGGTCGCTTTCCTGGTTGATATGAGCGCCTCGACCAGTATCCTTATTCCGTTGGCGCAGACCGATGTCGAACCCAGCGAAACGATCGGCTTAACGATCGGCGTAACGATCGACGAAACGGACTCAAGTAACGACTATCCCTACCTCTATGGCGGTGGCATGTCGGCACGAACCTATGCCCCAATTGACGAGCCTCAGGCCGAGCCCAACAAAACGCGAAGAGTCATCGACGTCGCCCAAGATGCCGTCGCCCTGATGAGCGAGGCCTTGCATCATCTGGGCGATGACTTCGCGGTGTACGGATTCTCTGGCGACGGGCGAGAGCAGGTCGATTTTTTCATCGCCAAAGAGTTTGAGGAGCATGTGAGCGGCCGCACTTGGGCCGCTTTGTCCGCGATGCAGCCGAAACAATCAAGCCGGGTAGGACCCGCTATTCGTCATAGTACGCACAAAATTCTTAAACACACGACAGGTCGACGCTTACTTATTGTGATTTCTGATGGATACCCGCAAGATCGTGAATACGGCCCGGCGCGGGAGGATGTAGAGTACGGCGTTCAAGACACCGGGAAAGCATTACGTGAGGCCGAGCGACAAGGTGTTCAAACCTTCTTTATCACGATCGACCCAGCCGGATACGACTATCTCGGCCGAATGTGCCCAGAGAATCGCTACCTTCTCATCGAGGATGTCAGGGAGTTACCTGGGGCACTCAGTAAAATTTATCAATCCATGAAGGCGGCACCATCGCAGCAGACCTCATTTTTCAAGTCCAAAACATTCTCAGCATGCTGACAGGGCAACATTAGACATGCAAGATCCCCTACTCAAAGCGCTTCCTTTAGCAGGCATCAAAGTCGTCGAGTTTACCCATATGGTGATGGGGCCAAGCTGCGGCATGGTGCTGGCCGATATGGGCGCGCAAGTGATCAAGGTCGAGCCGATTGATGGTGAT
>JAYVKZ010000101.1:0-7025 GCA_043767985.1 Betaproteobacteria bacterium | reverse complement strand
CAGCGACAAATCAAGCGACTCTAAAGAGTGGGGCGAGTTTTTAAACCTCATCAAGAAATTTCGTCCGCGCCAACCTGTCAATGGCCTACTGGTCACCGTCAGTGTCTCCGATCTATTGCATCCCAATAGTGCAGAGCGCGACATGCAGGCGGCGGCGGTTCGTTCAAGAATTCAAGAATTGCGCAAAACCTTGAATCACAATTTCCCGGTATATGTCCTCGTCACCAAGGCTGACCTGCTTGCAGGCTTTGTAGAGTACTTCGGTAATCTCGACAAAGCCGGGCGAGATCAAGTGTTGGGTTTTACCTTTGATTTTGAGGACAATCAGCCAGGGACGTATTCGGTTGAGAAATTCCGGCAAGAGTCTGAAAAGCTTGGACGCAATCTTGCCGCCAAGGCTTTCGAGAGCTTGCAAGAAGAGCGCGACCCAAGGGCTCGTGTCGCCATCCACGGCTTTCCCCATCAGGCTGCGGCACTAATGGCACCGTTGCAACAGTTTATGAGCCAGGCATTTTCCGAAACCAAGCTTGAACTCCCAACATTGCTTCGTGGTGTCTACATGGTCAGTGGCACGCAAGAAGGCTCGCCCATGGATCGGGTTTTGTCTGGGCTAGCGCGATCCTTCGGCTTTCAAGGCAAGGCGCTACCGCCTTCCAAAGCTAGCGGCAAAGCATTTTTCTTAAATCGCTTGTTAAAAGAGGTTATCTTTCGCGAGGCACCGTTAGCCGGCACAAATTTAAATTGGGAGCGCAAGCTCAACCGCATGAAATGGGGAGGCGCCGGCCTGGCACTGGTGATTGGTGCGCTAGCGATGGCTGGCTGGACGGTCAGTTACTTTAAGAATAGCGCTTACGTGGCCGAAGTCGCAAAAAATGCGGAGGAACTTTCCACCGCTGTGAGTAATTCGCCCCCGAGCCCTGGCGACCTTCCCACCACCCTCAAGCTGCTCGCCGCTGTGCGGGGCATCGCTTCCACGCCTACGGTCAATAGCGACAATCCGCCGGGTAACCATCGGCTAGGTCTATTCCAAGGAAAAAAGCTCGACGAAGCCGGCCAACAAACCTATCAACGCTTGCTGCAAAGTACGATTGGCCCCTACCTTATTCAACGCATCGAGTCAGTTCTTCGCAAGGGTGCAGGAAATTCAGAGTTACAGTACGAAACCCTTAAAACTTATTTGATGCTTCGCCTACCCGAGCGCCTCAAGCTTGAAGACGTAAAAGCATGGGTCGATCTCGACGCGGAATTGAATCTCGGTACCTCGTTGAGCAAAGAGCAACGTGATGAATTGGTCGACCATACGGGTGTGTTGCTAAGTCGAAACGGCCTGCAAAGCGGCCTACGCTTTGACGACAAATTAGTACAAGAAGTGCAAGCTGCCTTAAACCGAACCCCCTTCCCGCAACGCGTGTTTAACCGCGTCAAGATTGCGGCGAGCCAAGACAAGTTGCCTGAGTTCCGTATTACTAATGCGGGCGGTGATTCGGCTGCGCTTGTGTTCACTCGGCCCAGCGGCCTTCCCTTGAGCAATGGCGTTCCCGGTCTCTACACTTATAACGGCTACTACAAAAGCTTCAGCAAGCTTTTGGATGAGTCCATCAAAAAGCTGGCCGAGGAAGAAACTTGGGTGCTGGGTATTTCGAATTCGGACAACGCCAAGAAAGCGTCCAACCCTGTCACTCGACAAAATTTGGCCGACGAGATCAAGCGCATTTATCTGCAAGAGTATGCCAATGTCTGGACAAAATTTCTAGGCGACATTGCCGTTGTTAAATCGGCAAACCTAGCTCAAAGCATTAGCACGACGCAAATTTTATCGGGTGCCGATTCACCGCTACCAAGACTCATCCGGGCCATCGTGAAGGAGGTCACCCTAACGGAGCGACCCGACGTTGCCGCGTTGGCAACAGACAAAGCGACCGAAGCGGTTGCCGGGGCAAAGAAGGGTTTGTTGGATTTATTGGGTAAACCCGGTGATACTGCAAGCACTCAAAATGCGCCAGCAAATCAAAAAATTGAAGCGCTAGTCGACGACCGTTTTGATGGCCTGAGGCGCTTAGTGAAGAGCACTGCGCCTGGGCAGCCCGCGCCAATCGATCAAACCACTGCACTGCTCGGCGAACTATTTCAGCACTTTCAAAGTGCGGACAAGGCCGCGAAGACTGGCTCACCTACGCCTGCGGGTGTGGCTGTTGACAAAGTTCAGGGTGAGTCTGCGCGCTTACCTGAACCTCTGAAAACAATGCTTAAAAGCATGGTCGCCGTGGGTGAAAAACAGGTGCAAAGCGAAAAACGCAGTGCTGCGGGCCAACAAATGGCGACTGCCGTGGGTGATCCATGCACCAAGGCCATTTCAGGTCGCTACCCCTTTACTGCGGGCAGTAAGCAGGATGTTTTAGCGCAAGATTTTGGGGCCTTGTTTGGCCCTGGCGGGACTCTGGATGACTTCTTTCAGAAAAACCTCGCTGCTCAGGTCGACACCAGCACCAAACCATGGAAGTTCCGTGCGGTGGCGGATCAAACCACGGGCGACCAGTCGTTGGCACTGACGCAATTCCAAAATGCCGCAGAGATTCGGTCGGCCTTTTTCGCGGGTGGAGCGCGTACTCCGGGATTCAAAATGGAGATCCGTCCTTTGGAGATGGATGCTAGCCTATCTCAGGTGCTCTTGGAGGTCGACGGCCAACTTGTTAAGCAAACTCGCGGCGCAAATACACCCCAGGCCATTACCTGGCCAGGGCCTAAGGGAAGCAATCAAGTGAAGCTGCAAGTGGTGGGCACCGAGGCCAATGCACTGCCCGGTGCAGGCTTAACTTTTGATGGGCCATGGGCCTTGTTTCGTTTGTTTGATGCAGGTAATATTCAGCGTGCCGGCGGTCCAGAACGGTTCCGCGCAGACTTTACAGTGGATGGCAAGCCAGTATCCTTCGAAGTCACCTCAGCTTCGGTTCAAAATCCTTACCGTCTGCCTGAACTGCGGGCATTTCGTTGCCCTCAAAAGCTTTGAGCTGCTGAACCAAAGCGTCTGCTGCATATTGAGCCTGTGTTTGAACCTTAGACGTACAATGAGCCTTCCTTGAGCATTGAATCGAACTCACTGGGATGGTACGGGAAACTCCCTTGTCTTGGCGATTTTATTTCTAAACGCCTGCCAGAAAGTTTTATCAAGACTTGGGACGCCTGGTTGCAGGATGGCATGGTTGCAGGCAAAGCACTGTTTGCAGAAGAATGGGATGAGCAGTTTCTGACTTTTCCTATGTGGCGATTCTTCATCAATCGCCAAGTGATCGACGACACTGCCTGGGTGGGGCTTATCATTCCCTCGGCGGATCGGGTTGGGCGCCTGTTCCCCTTTACTGTCGCCTTTCCCTTGCCTGCGAATGCAGTGATCGCGTTCAGTATCAAGCAGCTTGACCATACACTCGACGCAGTTGCAAGCTTGGTACATCAAGTGCTGGAAGACGATTCTCTAGAAAACTTGGAACAAGGACTCTCACAACTACGCGTCACCTCGCCAAGCGTGGGCGCACAACCGGGCTATACCTTATTCGCCCTCGAACAAGCACACATGGCCATGCCTCTTGCAACTGAAGGTGGACTCGGCGACTTTTTAGGCTCCTTAGCCATTGGAGAACTTTTCGCTAGGGCGATCAGCCCTGCAATTTGGTGGGTTCCCCATAATAGCGGCGAAAATGGTATTGTCCGAACATCGCCTGCTCGGCTCAGCCCTGCGCATTTTATCGACCTAGTGAGAGGTACGAATTAAGCATGTCCTTTGACTCCCAAGACAGTAACAACTCGCTTCCCGACACCTTTCAACTTGCCGAATTTACTTTGCAAAAGCGCATCGGGGAAGGTGGGTTTTCGATCGTCTATCTCGCCAAAGATACCTCTCTTGATCGTTTGGTTGCGATTAAGGAATACATGCCTTCCAGCCTCGCCTCGCGCTCGAGTGATTTGACAGTGTCGGTCAAGTCGGATCGCTACCTTGAGACCTTTAATGCGGGGATGAAGAGCTTTATCAACGAGGCAAAACTTCTCGGCCAGTTCGATCATGCATCGGTTGTCAAGGTTTATCGTTTTTTTGAGAGTAATGGCACGGCCTACATGGTCATGCCCTTTTACGAGGGCCGCACCCTCAAACAGGTGCTTAAGGATATGGGCGGGCCGCCCGATGAGGCATGGTTGAAGAGCTTGCTTCGGCCCGTGATGGATGCGCTTGAATTGATCCATTCCTACCAATGTTTCCATCGCGATATCGCACCCGACAACATCATGATTCTAGGCGACGGTCGGCCATTGCTCATTGATTTTGGTGCGGCAAGACGGGTGATTGGCGACATGACCCAAGCGCTCACCGCAATTCTTAAGCCTGGCTTTGCGCCCATTGAGCAATATGCGGACATTCCCGGCATACGCCAAGGTGGCTGGACCGACGTGTACGCCCTAGCCGGTGTTATTTATTACGCACTGATGGGTAAGGCTCCTGTGCCATCTGTGGCTAGAGTAGTGACAGACTCCTTGGTGCCTTTAACCAAACAACTTCAAGGACGATATTCCGAACAGTTTTTAAGTGGCATTGATGCAGCTCTCAAAGTTCGACCCGAGGAACGCATACAAAGCGCCACAGAATTTCGCGACGCTCTCGGACTGGACTCAGAGGCCAAACCCCAAACCGTCGACCTTTCAGGTGCCGGGTTTGGACAGAAGATACCGTTTGACGAAACTCAGGTCACCGTACCGCGATCAAGTACCGTGTCTTCTCGGCCCGTAACGCGGAGAGCGACCGCGCAACCAGAACTTACCAACAGTCTTCCAAATATTCCACCTTCAAGAGGTTTCGAAGCGAAATCTGGCGCCACACTATTTGGCCCAACAAGTGCGGCAAGCACTGGAGCCTCAGCTCTAGCCGCCTCGAGCACGCTAGCAGGATCTGCTCAACCTTCATCAAGCGTGTTTTCACCGGCGAGCCCTCAATCGCCAGCCAGCTTAGGGAAAGCATCTGCAAAAGCATCATCGAAGCTTCCTTTGACGGGAGGAATTATCGCCGTTGTCGCCGCGCTTACAGCTGGGGTTTGGTGGTTCGCGCAGTCGCCTTCAAAACCTAGTGCGGTACAGAACCAAAGTGCATCTGCCCCCCCGCCGCCCGCCACTCCCGCAAGCATCCCTAGCGCTGTGCCTCCGCTCGCCACAGGACAAGGCCCAGGCAACCCTTCAGCTGGCGCGAACGCATCCCCTCCATCCCCTCCATCCGCTCAAGGACCCGCAACGGCCCAGCAAGCAATGGCTAACCTTCCCGATGCGCAAAAATTTATTCGCACACTAGAAGCAAGGGCAAATGCTGAGTCAGCTTTCACGATTGAAGTGCCGAAAAATAATCTGGTCATTGGCAAAGACCAACTGAAGCTCAACGTCACCCCAAAGCAAAATGGTTTTCTCTACGTTTTCTTGGCGGGCAGCGCAGGCGACCTCACCCAGCTTTTTCCAAACGGCATCGATTCTGATCACAAGGTTTCGGTGGGCAAGACCGTGGCCATTCCACCTAGCAGCAAGTACAGCTTTACTGCGGGAGGTCCGGCTGGTAAAGATGTTTTATTCGTGATGCTATCGAAGACTGAGAGAGATTTCTCTGACGCAGGAGCCCGAAAGATCGGCGAGTTCTTCTCGTTTGACTATCCCAAAATGAATGCCCGAATTGAAAGCGCTGGAAGCGATATCCTTCTGGGCAAAGCCAAATGTACCGACCCGAGCCAAAGCGACTGCCAGACTTTTTGGGTCGACAAGATTGAAATCACAGAAACCAACGCCGCCAAAGAGCCGAGCAAGGCAACTGGCGCCAAGAAGAAATCCACGGGTTATTAATGCCCCTAGGCGAATTACTCCGCACAAAATTCCGCATCCGGCATCAGGCATTCACTCATTTCCGACCCACTCAATGATCTGGTTTTCGGTCCTCCCGCATCAGCAACAAGTGCGCTCGGTTTAAAGGCCTTCGGCAACAGAATCCACATCTTCAGATCATCATTGGTGCGCAAAGCTTGATTGGCGGCTGACTTACCGAATCCCCAAAAGTAATCTGCTCGAACCGGTCCACGAATCGCACCGCCAGTGTCTTGCGCGACCATCAGGCGCGCACCATCGTTTCCTCCGGCTCCGTTCCCTCGTTCAATCATGACCGGCGTGCCTAGCGGAGTCACTCTCGGGTCTACCGCAATAGATCGACCGGGGGTCAGGTGGACACCCATTGCACCCATAGGCCCCGCCGAACTACTGTTGATTTCACGAAAGAAGACATAGGAAGGATCCTTGATGGCCTCAAATCTCGAACCATAGAAGCCTGCGCCAATCGCTTCCTGCTCTAAGCCAGCCCACCCCGACCCGAGGCGCTCTGACGCTGCCCCAGCGACGCCTGTCGTAGCACCAGATGACGAGCCCGATGCGCTGCTTCCTTTTCGCGCTGGATTGATGGTCGATCTCAGGGCGGCTTTTCCGCCCGCCCCCACGACAAGTTCACGGCCAGCCTCCGTGTCGCCCAAGGAAATCGCCATACCGCGCGTTTTTTGAGTCGTAACGCTCGGAGTAGAGACACTTGCACTCACTCTCGGAATAAAAGTATGTCCATTTTGCTCAGCATAGGCTACTCGGATAACACTTCCATTCGGAAACAAAATGCGCCCCGAGCCCTGTACTTGCATCGCATAAAGAGCCTCCCGACTTTCGACCCACGCGATTGGCCGCGCTAAAAGCTTGGGATTGCGCTCAATGTCCTGACGACTCGGGTAACTTACAATTTGCTGACCTTCAACACGAACTCGAAACTTACGATCCCGAGTGCCCGCTTGTTGATCGTTCAGCGCCATTTTATAGACACGAGGCCCCATTGGAATGACATCGGCCTTCGATTCAATGAGTTTTACTTCCCGACCGTCAACGACATAGCGCGCCTTGTCGCCAATTGCGAGCCCCGCACCGAATTCCTTCCCATCAAGCAAGAGTAGATCGCTCGGTGTTTCATAGACGGGGTG
>JAYVKZ010000100.1:0-7456 GCA_043767985.1 Betaproteobacteria bacterium | reverse complement strand
ATTGCCTACGGGGTCCTGCGCTCAGGAAAACCCTTCGATCCAAATCATCTAGAGCGCGAGGGGGCTTGACAATCATAACGGTGTCTTTATGCCGCTACGCAGAGCGTTGCCTCGGCCCGATCTTGCCGTTATGGTTGCCGGGGTCGAAAAGCAGCGCTGAGGGTTTGTAAACTCGACACTATTCACCGCGATGACTTAAGGTCTTCTATGGCATTCGAGCACGTGCGAAAATGCTAGTTCGGCTAGTGATACTAGTGGTTGATCGATACTTAGTTCGATGCCATATGCCGGTGGCTCTAGGGTTTCGAATTGGCTGCGTAGCAGTGTGGCGGGCATGTATTTGTGTTGGCGTGCTCTCATGCGCGCTTCGATCAGCTCGAAACTTCCGGTGGGATGAAGCCATAATGATTTGTCGATGCCAGCGCTTAAGATCTCCCGATATTTTTCCTTCAGTGCGGAGCAGGCTAGGATTGCGAACTGGCCCTGATTGATGGTTTGGGCCAGCTCTTGATTCAGTCGCTTGAGCCAGGGTTCGCGGTCTTGATCATTGAGGGCCTGGCCCCCACGCATTTTTTCTACATTGGCAGCAGGATGGAATTCGTCGCCTTCGAGCATTGTTGCCGCCAGCCCTTCTTTTTGAAGGCGTTCGGTGAGGGCTTGGGCCAGGCTGCTTTTTCCGCAACCGGAAACGCCCATGACGATGATAGCGGTAGGGGCCATTTCGGAACTTGTCTAAGTTTTTGTGATCGCGTGGCCGCCAAAGCCTTGACGCATCAAGGCCAGTAGTTTGTTCGCGGTATCGGCTTTGCCTTGGGAGTCGAAGCGACTCATGAGCGAAGCAGCGATGACGGGCGCGGGTGTGCCTTGCCGAATGGCTTCATCAATCGTCCATCGGCCTTCGCCGGAGTCTGAGACCACGGGGCCGACGGTGTTCAAGGCATCGGGTGTTTTGAGTGAGCTCGCTGTGAGATCGAGGAGCCAAGAGCGCACCACTGAACCGTGGCGCCACAACTCTGCAACTTCTCCTAAACGCACCTTCATCTCTTGGTTACCTTCGAGAAGCGCGAAGCCTTCTGCCATGGCTTGCATCATGCCGTATTCGATACCGTTGTGAATCATCTTCACAAAATGACCTGCACCGCTTGGGCCGCAGTGTAGCCAGCCCGTGTCTGGTGTGGGCGCCAAGGCTTTGATGAAGGGCTGGATACTTTGAGCGGCTTGAGGCGAACCGCCAAACATTAAACAATAGCCGTTCGCCAAGCCCCATACACCACCTGAGACTCCGCAATCAACATAGTGGATGCCTTCCTTGTCGAAAACCTGCGCGCGTCTTTGCGAGTCTAAGTAATTGGCGTTGCCGCCGTCCACAACAATGTCGCCTAGTTGAAGCGTGGCCAGCAAAATATCAAGAGTGGTTTGAGTGATGGCGCCAGCTGGGAGCATGACCCAAATCACTTTGGGCAAGGCGCCCATGTCGGCTTGAAGAGCCTGTACACAATCATGTAGGCTTTCATGCAAACTGATCTTGGATTCGCTCTCGAAGTGGGCTGCAAACTGAGAGTCGCTAAGCAATTGGGGGTCGAAGCCGTGAACCTTGATTCCCGCTCTGGAAAGACGGCGGGCCATGTTGCCTCCCATTCTTCCGAGCCCAACGAGTGCGATAGAAGATGAGGTCATAAGGTTCTCGCAAAATAAAGATTATGCACCGAGGAATTTGTTCAGGTGTTTCAAGGCGATTAGATGAAGATCAGGATCAAGGCAGTCGACAACCTCGCGAGCAGGCATGGACCGTAGCCAGGTCAACTGACGTTTGGCGAGTTGACGAGTCGCGATAATGCCCAGTTCAATCATGTTTTGCAGCGGTGGTAGGGTTCGTTGCTCGCCCTCTTCAGTGTTTAAGATTTGCAGGTCTAGCCACTCCCAGGCTTGTCGATAGCCCACGCAGCGCATCGAGGCCATGTCGGGGTGAAGATCGCCTCGGGCGCGCAGCCTGTGCATCTCTTCCAGGAACCCCTGTGAGATCATGGACTGAAAGCGCTGCGCAATGCGTTGATGAAGCACCGCGCGGTGACTTGGCTCGAGAGCAAGAATTGCATATTCAAGATCCTTGGCCGGGCCAGGCGCGCTCTGGGCTAACCAGGTGCTCATGCTTCGCCCGGTTTGTCGGTAGAGCTCTAGCGCGCGGCCGATTCGCTGTGCATCATTGGGGGCGAGTCTTTGGGCGCTGAGAGGGTCGACTTGCTTCAGTTGTTCGTGCATTGCTGGCCAACCGTGTTGTTGGGCCTCCTCGAGCACCTGCGTTCGCACTTGGGGTTGAGTGACGGGCAGGTCATGCAGGCCGTCGATCAGTGCCTTGGCGTAGAGCATGGTGCCGCCGACGATGAGTGGGAAATTGCCACGACCATGAATGTCGCGAATCAATTGGGTTGCGTCGGTGACAAAACGAGCGGCGGAGTAGGCTTCGTTGGGTTCAATGATGTCGATGAGATGATGAGCGACCTCTTGCCGTTCGAGCAGACTTGGCTTGGCCGTACCAATTTCCATGCCGCGATAGACCAAGGCTGAGTCGACACTGATGATTTCAAGCGAGCGCTCATTTTTAACAGCCTCGGCCAGCCTCATGGCGAGCGACGATTTGCCGCTGGCGGTGGGGCCTAAAATGAAGAGTGCTTTCAAGGGACGAACTTATGATTTTTTAAGCGTTTCACCATCACGGTACAAGTAAAAACACCGCACAAAGACATGCAAAAAATGATCGTGGCCAAGGGCAGGGTGGTGCCGTTGTGGCTCGCCCCCACTGCGCTACCCACGAGCGCTGCAAAAATGTAAATAATAAATCCTACCAAGGCAGCTGCTGCGCCTGCCTTCTCTGGGAAAGGCCCAATGGCACCGGCTTGGCTGCTGGGTTGAATGAACCCATGCGCCACCATGACCCCAAACATGGGTACTAAAAACGCGGCAAGTGTTTGAATCTTAAAGAGCGCGAGCAGCACCAAGGTTGAGCTTGAAACCAGGCTCACGATCGCTCCTCTGCGCAGGGAGCGATCGATGCCGATGCGTGCTAAATGCTGTTGAAGAAAACGCGACCCCAAAATAAACCCCAAGGTAACGATCGCAAAGCAAAAACCGAAATAACTGGTCGGCACTTTGAGCACTTCAATCATGACAAAGGGAGAGCCAGAAATGAAGGAGAACAAGCATGCATAGCTAAACATACTTGCGAAGGTATAGGTGAGCAGAATCGGTGAGCGCACCAGCTCGAGGTAGTTGCGCAGCACATCTCGTGCGCGCGTCGCCTGCGGATTTTTTGCAGGAATCGTTTCAGTCAGTAAACGATAACTCGTCATAAAAATTAGCAAAGACAAAAAACTAATCAGCCCAAAATTAGCCCGCCACCCAAAATGGGTTTGCAAGACGCCGCCCAGCACGGGTGAAATGAGTGGGACGAGCGACATCAGCACAAAGGCTTTGGAGAGCGCGCTAGCGGCTTGTCTTGGTTCGTACAAATCTCGGACTAAGGCGCGCGCGCAAATAACCGTGCAAGAGGCGCCGAGGGCTTGAAGTGCGCGGGCCACTAGTAGGCCATAAAAACTAGGCGTGAAGGTCCCTATCAAACTGCCTAAAAGATAAAGTGCTGCGCCGACTAACACCACCGGTCGACGGCCGAAACGATCTGATATTGGGCCAACCAAGAGATGACTGAAAGAAAAACTGAGCATGTAGATGCCCAGCGTCAGTTGTACCGCTGAGCTACTGACGGAGAAATACGACTTCAGCGCGGGTAGTGAAGCGAGATAGAGATCGGTCGCAATGGGTTGAGTCGCAAATAGCGAGGCGAGAATCCATACCAAGGTGTTGCCAGTGAAGGTCTCGCGGGCCGGTGTTCGTTCCACTACGCTATTGCCCGCGCATGAATAGGCGGTCGAGTTGCTCGATGCTTAGTGCTATCCAGGTGGGTCTGCCATGATTGCATTGGTCGGCTGCGGCGGTGCTTTCCATGTCGCGTAGCAGGGCATTCATCTCGGGCAAAGTGAGTTGTCTATGAGCCCGCACGGCGGCGTGGCAGGCGATAGAGGACAAAATGGCTTCCTGGCGCTCTTGCACCTTGCGACTATCGCCATAGTCAATTAAATCAGCCAGGACGCTCTTGGCGAGCTTGGTCGGATCGGCTCGGCCAAGACCAAGGGGGATCGCGCGTAGTGCCAAGGTAGTGGGCGACATGACATCAATATCAAAGCCAAGCTTCAATAAATCGGCCTGATAAACGCGGGCTGTCTCCACTTCAATCGGGTCCGATTTGAAGGTGGCGGGAATTAACAGGGGCTGGGAGGGCACGGCTTGCTGAGCGGAACTCGCATCGTCGCGCAGATTGAGCGCTCGCGCCTTGAGTGTTTCATAGAGCACTCGCTCGTGCGCGGCATGCATGTCGACAAGGATCAGGCCATGTTGATTTTGCGCGAGAATATAGATGCCATGCACTTGACCGATGGCCATCCCTAGGGGCAATGAATCCTTAGTAGACTGTTTCTTGTCGAGGGATTCGCTGCTGGCAAATCGCGCGCCCTCCGTTTCATCATGAGAGCTGGGTAAATTTGCACTATGAGTTGCACCTGTCGTTGCAACATAGCGATTGCTCGGCTCGAAAAAGGAGAGCGCGGCATTGGACGCAGAGGCCGAGATTCTAGGTTCAAATGAGGCGCTACGATGGGCGTGATTGGAAGCGCTTGCCTCGCCGTTTGAATCGAAAATAGCACCAGATCGCCCCAGGGGGATCGGTGAGATTGCATGAACAGCGCCCTCCGCTATCTTCGGCGTAAACTGCCCCGCACCCAAGCGCAGCGCGTCCTTCACCGCGTGATACACCAAACTGCGCACTGCCTGGGGGTCTCTAAAGCGTACCTCAATCTTGGCAGGATGCACATTGGCATCCACTAGGCTCGGCTCGATTTCTAAAAATAAAATATAGGCAGGCTGTCGGTCTCCGTGCAACACATCGGCGTAGGCTTGCTTGACCGCGAAGCTCAGCAAGCGATCCTTCACAAAGCGCCCATTCACATAAAGGAACTGGCGATCTGCCCGAGTACGAGACACCGTCGGCGCGCCGATGGTGCCAAAAATCTTCGCCAAGGCCACGCTGCTTTCCAAGTGCCGACTCGCAACCTCATACTCCTCGCCTAAACCTAGAAGCGCTCGCCCCCGCCAGTCTTGCCTCGGCCACTTCTCAACCTGCTTGTTGTCCACCAAGGCGCGGAAACTCACCTTGGGATGAGCCAAGGCAACTCGCCGAAAGGCATCTAAACAATGGGCTGTTTCGGTCCCTTGGCTTTTCAAGAACTTGCGGCGTGCCGGTGTTGCGGCGTATAGATCGAGCACTTCAATTTTGGTGCCTGGTTGACCTTGCGAGGGTTGAGGCAAGCCAGTGCTCTCTTCGCTATCTATTTCCCAAGCATGTTCGGCGCTAACGGTACGCGAGATCAGCTTGACTCTCGCCACCGATGCAATCGAGGCCAACGCCTCACCTCGAAAGCCCAGGCTCGCGACGTTTTCCAAATCGCCAAGATTGCTGATTTTACTGGTGGCATGCCTTTGCAAGGCGAGCTTGAGTTCTTCAGGCGGAATGCCGCAACCGTTGTCGGTGATCACAATGCGCTTGACGCCACCCTCCTCAAGCCGCAACTCAATGTCACTCGAGCCAGCATCCAGGGCATTTTCGAGGAGTTCCTTGACGACTGACGAAGGGCGTTCAACCACCTCGCCCGCTGCGATTTGACTAATCAGTCGATCAGGAAGCGCCTGAATGAGGCGACGGGGCGGGCCAAGGGGAGGGTTCGGGGCGTTCACGGCGGGTCGTCTGGAAAAATGTCATTATAGGCTGAGCCAGCTACAATTCGCCTCATGGACATTAGCCAACTCATCGACATTTTCTTGCATCTCGACAAACATCTCGCTCGCGTGGTCGAGCAATACGGGGTTTGGGTTTATGCGCTGCTTTTTGCAATTATCTTTATTGAAACCGGGGCGGTTGTGATGCCGTTTTTACCTGGGGATTCCCTACTTTTTGTGGCCGGCACCTTGGCGGGCATTGGTGCCATGAATCTCGGTTTGCTGATGGTTTTGTTGACCATTGCGGCGGTCCTGGGTGATGCAGTGAATTATTCGGTGGGTCGGTACTTTGGACCGAAGGTTTTTTCTTGGGAAAGTTCGAGGTTTTTCAACAAAGAAGCCTTTAATCGTACTCATGCTTTTTACGAAAAGCACGGCCCGATTACCATTGTGGTCGCAAGATTTTTACCCTTTGTGCGCACCTTCGCGCCTTTCATTGGTGGGCTAGCGCACATGAGTTACCCGCGCTTCGCCTTGTATAACATCCTTGGTGGCGTGTTGTGGGTGGTTGGGCTGACCGGCTTGGGATACCTCATCGGCAATACCGCGTGGGTGCAGGCCCACTTCTCATGGGTGACCTTAGCCATGATCATCATTCCTGGCCTTCCCGCTGTGTTTGAAGCGGTTCGCGCTTGGCTAGGTGCACGAAAAAGGAAACAAACGGTTTGAAGCCAGGCCGGGCCACGGGCTTGGTAGAGTTGCTACGGCGCGGACTTGTCTTTGTGCGGCTGGATCAGATACAACTAGTGAAGGTCAAATAGCCCTTCTTTTACATGTCGCTGGTTGATCCCTGGTGCACACAGCGTGCGGCCGCTAAATCCCAGCCGGCCCAACCGCAGCTTTTAAAGAAAATCGGTCCATCGTTTTTAAGGACTGGACTTTGCAAACCTTGACTCTGCGAACGATCGCCAATAATGTCAGCAAGGCTCGCAAATTGGCTGACCTCCAAACCCGCCTGCAGCAGATCGCCCGCCTCGTGATCCGCATCGCGGGTATCTACGAAAATATTGCCATCTCTAGCCAGGCGCTGACAAATGGAGGCCTCCCATTCGACCATATTTGGCGTGAAGGCACCGACCGCGGCGACGAAAGCATTCTCTTTCGGATAGGCTCTTAGCGTGACTTCTTTGGCCGGAGTCGTACTGACCACAATCGTGCTGGCGGCCAGGGCCTCATTGACATCGCTGACGCGTTTGGCATTCATACCTAAGCTTCTAGCGTAATCGACGAGTGCATCGGCGCTAGCGTCGCTGCGCGAAAAGACCCAGACCTCGTCCACGCCCATCCCGAGTTGAAAGGCCTCTAAGTGGGCGCGGCCCTGTACTCCGGCGCCGACAATGAGCATCGGCCCCTTGGGCTTCGCACTGGTTTTTAATGCCGTAAGCTTTTGTGCGGCTAATAGGGATACTGCGGCGGTTCTTCGCGCGGTGACCGTCGGGCCGTCGAGCAGATAAATCCTGCGACCCGTGGCGACCTCGAAAACCACAATATCGCCCTGAATAGTGGCTCGCTCTGTGCCAGCATTATTGGGCGTGAAAGTGATTAATTTCGTGATCGCAAGCCTTGCATCATG
>JAYVKZ010000099.1:0-5425 GCA_043767985.1 Betaproteobacteria bacterium | reverse complement strand
CAGCCGCGAAGCCTCAGATTATAGCGCACTTTTTTGCGCCTATTTGAAACTAGATGGTAGGGCGTGAGTGACTTGAACACTCGACCAAAGGATTATGAGGCCAGAATCATTGGATTTCACTGCACTCCGTTAGATACCGAATCGTCAAAGACCATTGATTTCATTGGTTTTAATTCCAACTTCGTCCAACTAAATCCAAGGGCATCGGGACAAATTCTGGCAAAATTCTGGCAACGACCGAAGCAGAACAATGCAAGAAAAAAATACGATGTCCATGGGCCAAGTGATCAATGAACTACCGTTCGGCAGGTTCACGACGCTCAAAAAAATTATTCCTTGCGGAGCTCTTCAAGCTAGAAAGCAAAAGACCGGCGGAGTCTCGCTTTACTGGAGGTATTCCATAGGCACGATTACAGAGCGCGTCCCGATCGGCTTTTACGACAGTTCAGCTCCTCCGAAATCTCTAAGCCCTACAAATCGGGGCTATTCTCTCGCCGCAGCTACTGCTCGTTCGGAGCATCTTGCCTCTGAACACCTGCTCTATCGAGGGCAAGGCGGGCGCCCCGCTCTTCTGCTTAAAAAAGCTGAGGAGCAAGCAGCGCTGGATACTCAAACGCGACGCAAAAGTACTCATACTTTGCAAGCGTTGATGGATGCCTACGTCGAGTACCTAAAGACGTTAGGTCGCATTTCTCACAATGAAGTGCGATCGGTCTTTTGCGTCCACGTCACCGAACCTTGGCCTGAAATCGCTGCGACACCCGCTGCAGCGGTGACGACCGAAGACATGATCAGGATTCTTCGGAGGATTACACAGGCGGGAAAAGGCCGCACCGCCAACAAAGTTCGCTCATATCTGCACTCAGCGTTTCAAGTTGCAAAAGCAAGTAGAACGAAAGCATCTATCCCTGAGAAATTTGAGGAGTTTGGCGTCAAATTCAATCCTGTCGCTGACACATCGCCAGACGCCAGCCAGAATCAACCAGACAAGGATCCACTGCGTCTAGACGAACTACGGATGTATTGGAGTCTTATCAAGGTGATGCCGGGGTTCAAAGGCGCGGTTCTTCGCCTCCACCTTCTAACGGGGGGGCAGCGTATTGCACAACTTGTGCGCCTGCTCACAAAAGACATTCAGACTGAGAAACTCAGGTTGTACGACCCGAAGGGGCGGTCAGGCCGCCCTGCTCGCCAACATGATGTTGTCCTAATTGAGCCTGCGCAGGCTGCTCTCGCTGAGTGCATATCAGGCGGTAAGTACGCTCTCTCAACAGATGGCGGCCTCACTCATTTATCCGGCGTTACCCTTAGTAATTGGGCGTGTGAGGCTGCAAAGGAGATACCAGGTTTCAGAGCAAAGCGCCTGAGATCAGGAGTAGAAACATTGCTCGCCAAGCTAAAAGTTTCAATGGATGTCCGTGCCCATTTACAGTCACATGGACTTGGAGGTATCCAAGCACGTCATTACGACGGCCATGACTATCATGAAGAAATGCGTGATGCTTTAATTCTGTTCCACCAAACTTTGGAAGGCACTGTTTAGATCAGGAAAATGCCGAACTCGGCAAAGCTAAATCTAATGCTCGAACTGCCCTAATGCTTGATGACTAAGGTTCGGCCTCAAAATTACATAGACTACGCATCAGTGGTGCGCTGACCCTTGCAAGATTTCAGACTCACTCGACCACTTTCATTTTCCCCTAACCCAAAGATATTAAAAATATGACACCAATCGCTTCCTATGAACCTCATCTGTTTACTTTAGAAGATGCGTCAAAGCGGTTCAATCAGCCAAGAGATTTTTTCTTAGACCAAGGCGTATGTGACTATATCGAGCTAATCATTCGAATTCCAGCCAATGCACTACTTGGTGTCCGAAATTTAGCGGGCCATATCGGAAGTGTCGGAGGTATGCGACATCCAGATTTTCTCAAGCTTAGTTTGCCTGATATCTCTGAGATCCGAAAATCAGAGCAAGCATCAATAACTAGCTCACCCCTGGGGTATCAATTGTTGCTCGACGGATCCTTTCGCGAACTCACTGCGCACGATGGATGGGAGACTTTTGAAAAAGTCCCAAGAACTGGAATTGACTCCAACGGTTACTCGGTATTCACGAACAGCGGCATCACAATGACCGAATGGACGATCAAAGACCGCCTAACGAGCGAGCCGATCTTTTTTGAACGCTCGGACATTCGAATTCACCGGTCCCAATTTCAGAGAATGAAGGACTTTTTTAACGTTGTAATCGATACCGACTTGAGAAAAGAACATTCGTCGAAATTAAACGAGCTTTACAACGCAGCAAATCTCTTCTGGGGAAAAGTTAGCGTTGATTTTTCCGACCGCGACACATATCCCGATCCAGACAAGATCCAGGAGTGGTTCATTGATGCGGGCTTTTCGAAAAACCTTGCTGAAGCCGCTGTCACGATCATCACACCCGATGGTGTGAAGACTCGTGGTCCTAAGTTGAAAACAAAGCCAATTCAGAAAATTACAGTGGTGTCAAGCAGTAAGCCGGAGAATTCCTCACCGTAATTGTCCGGCCATAGACTTTGGCAAAAAGCTCTTTGAATGAACACTCGCTACATGTTCAACCAGGAGCCCAATGTGAAACAAATTCACCTACCAATTGCCAAAACCGTTACTGCTCACTCGGACAGCGAAACTAAAGAGCCGCGAAGCGATAACGCAAACTATTCATCACGCTCAGATGCCTCAATCAAAGGCATAGCGCCCTTTGCAAAAAACTATGGCACTGTCGAAGTCTTGAGACTGCTGGGTGGGAGTAGAGCAACTCATTACAACCGGCTCAACCCAAAAAGCCTGTACTACGATCCTGCATACCCGAAGCCGATAAAAAACGGACGCTTGAGCATTTACCTCTCCTCCGAAGTGACAGCCTATCTGGAAAACCGGGTTTCTGTCCGGGATAGCGATCCGTAATCAGTAAGCGGGCATTCACTGTTTCTTCTATGGCGTTTTATCGCGCCAGCACCTCTGTCGAGGTGACATCTCCCACTAAAAAAGCTTGAATACCCATGAGGTAAAGCTTTGCTGTGCCGAAAACTTTATTGACTTATACGTTTATGAATTACTCAAAAAACTCTATCCCAGGCCAAAGCCAACTGATCGACCCTCCAGTTCGTTATCTCGTCAAACCAATCTGGATAGTTTCCGAGGAGTTGCCTCAGTTTTTTGGTGCGCCATGCGCCGTTTGCATAGCTACGGCACCACGAGTTACCGCATGAGCCAACTAGACATCAAAGCGGCATTGAGCGCCGAAATAAAGAACCTTAAGACATGCGCCGTATTCAAGATCACCGCAGTCACATCAAAAAGAGATGGATGGTTGATTGATCTTCAAAGCAAACCAAGTCATGGTGCTGCGACGGGAACGCCCTTGACCGAAGACTTTATAAATTCGGGAGCTTGCTGGTACACCACCGCGAGTGGATCTGCAACCGTAGCGTGGGTGGATCCTGATAAAAGTCAAATCAGGTTAGTTAACGTCAAGAAAAACCACCCCCAGGTGGGTCATGACCTTTTACTTTACCCAACGGACTACATTTCCCCGGTGCTCCGACTGTGGGAAGAAGACGAGTGGGCAAAAAAAGCGATCGTTTGTCTCGACCAATTACGTTGCCCGAAAGTTGTCAAATCAAAGCCACTTTCAGCCGAGAAGTATCCGTTTTTAAGGCCAGCACAGCGCCTCGCCTTAAATCTGGTCACCCACTCCTGCAGCTTTCTGTTTGGCCCGCCTGGAACCGGAAAAACTACAACCTTGGGTGTAGTGGCTGCGGAGTATCTGGTCACCAACCCTTTTGCGAAACTTCTGTTGGTATCGACCACAAACCAGGCGGTTGATCAAGCCCTTATTGCCGCAGACAAGTTTTTCGAACTGCAAGGCGAAGCCGGATTGCGTCGACAACTTCGCCGATTTGGGAACGGTTATGACCGCAACCAATACGCTCAGCGAGAACACTTGCTATCACAAAATTGCGGACCCGTATCTACAGAGATCGAACCCGTTATTGATGAACACGGCAACCACTTGCCTTCTTTTAAGCAAGATCACGATGGTGATCCAGTTGGAACAGTGCGTCTATATGCAATGACTATTACGAGCAGCATTGCGCGTAATCCATCGCTGCGCGAACTTGGACAATTTGATCTCATCATCTTTGACGAAGCCAGCCAAATAAGCTTGGCACAGGTACTAATTGTCATGCCGTTGGGCAAAGCTTGCCTATTTGCTGGTGACCCCGAACAGTTGGCACCCATCGCAACAAGCAGTACTCCCAGTGCGCAGCGATGGTTGACGAGGTCAGCTTTCGCTTTTATGCCGGCCACCGGACTCTCACGCTGCTTTCTGAACGAGCAATCGCGAATGGCTAGCCCGATTTGCCAAATCGTCAGTGAAATTTTCTACCGTGGTTTGTTACGAGTTGCTGATGATGCCCTCGCCGATCCTGTTTGGTTGAAAAGCCGCGCCCTCCCCATGGGCCACATCTCAGCCAGTGAGCATGTCTGCATTCAACGTATTGATTCCGGCCCTACCCGTTCGCGTCAGCGCAATGGCTGGTTTCGACTTGAATCAGCGCAGCGAATCATCGATCTAGTTTTATCAGCGCTGAAACACGGGCACGCAAGAGAGACCGACATCATCATCATCACGCCATACCGACTGCAGCGTGCCTATCTGCTCGAGCAACTGTCGATCCTCGGAATACCAAAAATCAAGGTGAGCACCGTTCATAGTTGCCAGGGTTCTGAAGCGACTTTCGTCATTTTCGATCCCGTGTGTGGAGACGACGAGTTCCTGATGGGTCAAGCTGGTCGCCAATTGATCAACGTCGCTATCAGCCGTGCGAAGGCCAAATTGGTCATGATGCTTTCAGCTGAGGACCAGCAAAACCCAATTTTTTCCCAGATGGTGACGATCTCAAGGCGTTTCTCCGACCCCATGGCATAAGTACTAGCCAACCCTAAGGTACTCCAAGCCTGATGAGGTGAGTTGCACATGAAAAATCCTCACCCGTTTCTGCCACCACATTCAACCGGCATCTTTTGACTTAACCAGGACGTGGACTGCATCAATTCAGATGCCAATGCAGTCCCACACCAAAGCATGGAGACACCTAAAACTTGAAGTGCCGCCTATCCGACATGACGCCTGACTGCATGCCCATAAATCCGTCAGATTGATGTTCCACACCCTCAAAAATCTATAAGCACTCAAGAAAGAACTAACTTTTTAACGAAAAGAACCAAGTCCAGCGCCCGCTGTTCCTCGCGGTGGCGTGTTTAAAGCGGAAAGTGGAGTTGGAGTTGACCCGGTTCCGTGGACGGTTACAGGTTTGATTCTCAAACCGTTTCGGGTGTTGTCTCGGCATGCACGGCGGCATCCTCGACAGCG
>JAYVKZ010000098.1:0-8941 GCA_043767985.1 Betaproteobacteria bacterium | reverse complement strand
CGGCCGAATCGCTGACCGAGGCCAACACTTCACCTTGGTCGTCAAAGGCATAGGCTCGCGCTGAGCTTGTCCCCCAATCAATCCCCAATAAAACCACGTCTCTCATAGGCGAATCGTACTGCAATGTTAAAATTCGATCCCGTGGATCTTGGCTTGAAGTGAAAGCTATGACGCTCACCGAACTTCGTTACATCGTTGCTGTCGCTCGCGAGCGGCATTTTGGTCGTGCGGCTGAAACTTGCTTTGTGAGTCAGCCGACGCTGTCGGTCGCCATTAAAAAGCTCGAGGATGAGCTTGGGCTGCTACTGTTTGAGCGTGGGTCGTCCGAGATCTCGGTCACACCCATCGGTCAACAGATTATTGAGCAGGCCCAGAAGGTGATTGAGGAAGCGCAGGTCATTAAAGAGATCGCGCGCGCCGGGAAGGACCCGCTTAGCGGGCCGCTCAAGGTCGGCGTCATCTACACCATTGGTCCTTATTTGCTGCCGCGCTTAGTACCAAAGATGATTCGGGATCACCCAGGTACGCCTTTGATTTTACAAGAGAACTTCACAGTCAAGTTATTGGAGTTACTGCGTCAAGGCGAGATTGATGTGGCGATTCTTGCTGATCCATTCACTTCGGCAGGCCTAGTGACTCAGGCGCTTTACGATGAAAACTTTGTGGTGGCCGTGCCTAAGGCACATCCCTGGGCGGGTCGCAGTTCCGTGAAGGCTGACGAGATTAAAGAGGAGACCATGCTCTTACTTGGGCTGGGTCATTGCTTTCGAGATCATGTCTTGGACGTCTGCCCCGATTTGTCGCGCTTCTCCGCAAGCGGTGGCGGCATCCATAAAAACTTTGAAGGCTCGTCTTTGGAGACGATTCGCCATATGGTGGCGGCCGGGCTGGGCATTACCGTTTTGCCGGAGCTGGCCAGCCCTGCTGAGGACTCTTTGTTACGCTATATCCCTTTCGAAAAACCCGTGCCAAGCCGTCGCGTTGTATTTGCTTGGCGCAAAAGCTTCCCGCGTGCGCTGGCCATTGAGGCCTTGCGCCATGCCGTGATTGGCCTGGATGTCCCGGCACTGCGCTTTTGGCCCGATGCCCGGCCCCTGGCCCATTAGGAAACTATGCCCCGAAACTATCCCACGATTGAACAAACCATCGGCAAAACACCTCTGGTGCAACTTCAAAGAATTCCTGGCCAAGCCAATAAAGATCGCGGCAACGTCATTCTTGGCAAAATGGAAGGCAACAACCCCGCTGGCTCCGTGAAAGATCGGCCAGCCTTGGCGATGATTGCGCGCGCTGAGGCGCGCGGCGACATTAAGCCTGGCGATACCTTGATCGAGGCCACCTCGGGAAATACCGGTATTGCTTTGGCCATGGCGGCCGCCATCAAGGGTTACCGCATGGTGTTGATCATGCCGGATAACTTATCGATTGAACGACGTCAGTCGATGAAGGCTTACGGCGCCGAACTTATTTTGGTGACTCAAAAGCAGGGCATGGAAGGCGCCCGCGACTTGGCGGACCAAATGCAGAGTCGAGGCGAGGGCAGGGTGCTCGACCAGTTCGCGAATGACGATAATTGGGCCGCCCACTACGACAGCACAGGTCCTGAAATTTGGGACGATACGGCTGGCGAGGTCACTCATTTTGTCTCAGCGATGGGTACGACAGGCACCATCACGGGGGTCTCGCGCTACCTCAAAGAGAAGAGCTCTAAGATCCAAATTGTTGGCGCACAGCCGGAGGATGGCTCCTCCATTCCCGGTATTCGCAAGTGGCCACAAGAGTATTTACCAAAAATTTATCAGCACGCCTTGGTGGATCAGATCGAGTATGTGAGCCAATCCGAGGCAGAGATCATGACCCGCCGTCTCGCAGTAGAAGAGGGGATTTTTTGCGGAATTTCAGCGGCAGGCGCCTGCATCATTGCGCACCGGATTGCCGAGCGGGTGAGTCACGCCACCATCGTTTTTATCGTGTGTGATCGCGGAGACCGCTATCTTTCTACAGGCGTTTTTCCGGCGTAATTGGTTTGCATTCTCTAGATTCGAAATTCGTACCGAAGGCGTCGGCGGGCATTCTTTTGATGCTGATGGCCTTGAGCTGTTTCACGGTGCTCGACACGATTGCCAAGAAGCTCACCCAAACCAACCCGGTGATGATGGTGGTGTGGGCGCGTTATTTCTTTCATGTGTTGTTGATGGCTTTAGTGCTGGGCCCAAGTTGGGGCTTTCGGTTAGTGAAAACCAAGCGACCCAAGCTGCAAATTGTCCGTGGCATTGCGCTTTGTATGTCGTCGATTTTCTTTTTCTCGAGCTTGGCGATGATGCCCTTGGCTGAGGCTTCGGCAATCACGATGACGGCGCCCATTCTTTTGTCGGCCATGGCGGTGTGGTTGCTTAAGGAAAAGGCGCCTCCCGGTACTTGGTTCGCTTTAGGGTTGAGCATGACCGGGGTGTTGATGATTGTTCGCCCTGGCTCCGAAGTCTTTAGTTGGACGACGTTTTTGCCGCTCATGACGGCCATTTGCTTCGCCTGTTATCAACTCACCACGCGTTTGCTCTCCAGTAGTGACGCAGGGATGACCACCCTGTTTCTCGGCGGGTTGAGCGCCACGGCGGTGATTTGCGCGATCGTGCCTTTCTTTTGGAAGTGGCCCGAGCGCTGGATCGATGTGCTGGGTTTCGTGGCGATGGGTGCCATTGGCTCCTTCGGTCACTCGCTTTTAATACGGGCTTATCGCCACGCGAGTGCCACCCGTTTAGCACCCTACATTTACATGCAGATTGTGCTGGCACTCACGTTTGGATGGGCGTTTTTTGGAAGCTTCCCAGATGGCATGGCCTTGCTCGGGATGACGGTGGTGACCTTGAGCGGCGTGCTACTAGCGCTTTTTCGCCGCCGCCAAGCTCAGGGCTAGATCTCGCACTGCCATGGCATAAAAGCTGGAGCGGTTGTAGCGAGTGATGACATAAAAGTTGCGTGGGCCAGCCATGTAGCTTGGGGCATTGTCGCCATTCGGAAGATCAATCAAGGCAAGCCTCATATCGGCCGGTACGTCACCTTGCACTTCAATGCCGCTGTCGGCAAGTTCGAGCGCACTGAATTTTGGCTCGATGCCGGCCGCGATCAACTCTTGCAACTTGGCATTGGCTTGCAGCTTTACATCGAAGACAATTGGCTCGCCAGCCTTCCAGCCGTGATCAGCCAAAAACTTAGCCACGCTGCCAATCGCATCGGTGGGGCTGCCTCGTAGGTCGATCTGACCATCGCCGTCGAAATCGGTGGCATAGCGCCGAATGCTGCTGGGCATAAATTGTGGATAGCCAATCGCACCGGCGTAAGAGCCTTTGACCGTGAATGGCTTGATCTGCATATCCCGTGTGAAGATTAAGAAATTCTCAAGCTCGCCGCGGAAAAATTCTGCCCGGCGCGGGTAATCGAAGCTCAAGATCGTAAGTGCGTCCATCACCCGGTAGTCCCCCGTGACTCGACCAAACACCGTTTCCACGCCAATGATGGCCATGATGATTTCTTCGGGGACGCCGTAGGTTTGTGAGGCACGCTTGGTGGCTTCGGCATGCGTACTCCAGAACTCGACACCCGCATTGATTCGCGTGGCATCAATGAAGCGGCGGCGATACGCTTCCCAGGAGCGCTTGAAGGTTGGTGCCGCCGGTGTCATGAGCCGAACCACGCTTTCCTGAAAACGAACGGCTCCGAACAACGCCTTAAGTTCCTCGTCATTGAACTGGTGCTTTGTAACCATTTCATTGATGAACTCAAGAACTTCAGTACGCAGCGAATAGTCGATGCGCGGCGCTTTCGGGCTTGGAGTTTGCACACTGGCGTTGCCGCCGGTACGTTTTGCCAAGACCGCCTTGGCTTCGGGCGACATCGTTTCGGGGGTAACCGTTGAACCCTTAGATGCGTCTTGCGCGCTGACCAGTGGCGTCGCTATCGCGAGTACGCTAAAACTCACGATTCTTAATTGCGACAACGCGCATTGTCGAGTCGATGCTTTTATGGAGAGAAATATTCTTTTAAATTGAAGAGACATTAGGGCTTAAAACTGGCGATGATGGCTCTCAAGTGTCTCACGTCTTCCGCGCTTGGCTGCTCGGTGCCGTAACGCCACTGGTAATAGGCTCTCGTAAATTGCTTTGCAACCTTCGCGTCGGCCGGGTCGAGTAGTCGTTCGATTCTTTGGAAATAGCGCTGGCCGGTTTCATGGGCCTGCTTGCTTAAGCCCGCGCCTGCGAGTCGCTCCGAAAACTCGGCGTAGACTTTTTCAAGCGGGTCTTTGGGTGTTTTGGGATGTAAGGTGAGTAAGGCGCAAGCGCCGATCACGAGCAGGAGAATCGCGGCGACAGCCATGGCAACGTCATGCCAATCGTCAAAATTAAGGCCTAATTTCCTGAAAAGATTTTTCTGCTTGGCGTTGTCATAGGAGAGTACCCACTGGTTCCAAGAGTTGGCCATGGCGTCCAAGCCAAACTTCAAACGAGCGAAGGGCGAACGAACGGCGGACTGCTCATCGTCGTCCTGCGCCGAGGCCTGTCGCGTATTTTTCTCGACACGCTCTGGCGCGATCGATCGAGTGGGGTCGACTCGCACCCAGCCCTGGTTCTCTAGCCACACCTCGGTCCAAGCATGTGCATCCGATTGACGAACAATGTAGTAGTCGTCCACTGGGTTGAGTTCCGCGCCCTGATACCCGCTGACCACTCGGGATGGAATATCCAAGGCGCGCATCAATACGACAAAGGCCTGCGCATAGTGTTCGCAGTAACCAGCCTGAGTTTTGAAGAAAAAATCGTCAACACTATTGACACCAAGTAACGGGGGGCGCATGGTGTATCGAAAGGGCTGGTTTCTAAAATGCGCGAGGGCGCGCGCGATGAGTTTGGGTGCGTCGCCCGCTTCATCGGTGTGCCACTTGGCCGCCATCTGTAGCGTTTTCGGGTTGAATCCTGGGGGAAGTTCGAGCCAGTTTTGTAGGGACAGTTTGGTTTCGTTGATGCCCAGTTGGTAGGTGCCTAAGGAAGTCACTTGATAACGAACTCTTTCGCCTAGAGGCTCCTCAATGACCGGCAAGAAGTCCGGTTTGAACTTCACGGCTTGGTTGCCTATTGGTCCAAACTCGGTGGCCGCCTCCATGCCATAGACCCAGCGTTGTTGATGCGGCTCAAGGGTCACTGCGTAGGTAAATTTTGGAGCATCCGGCGGGATCCCTACAAACGGCACGGGCGGGGGTACAAGGGGCTTTTCGAGAGGCCGCCAAGTCTTGCCATCAAAGCTGCCGAAGCTTGGGCCACGCCAATAGATTTGTCGTTCATTGGGGACGGGGCCATCAAATTTAACCCTGAAGGCCACCTCTCTTGATTCCGACAAAGCGCTAAATTGTCCTGGACTCATTTGTTCGGAGATGCCCGTTTTTGCGCTTTTTGCATCGCCGGGAAGTCCCCAGAGTGGCTGGGATATTCGCGGGAAGACGACAAACATGAGCGCTGCCACCGGTAAGCTTTGCAGCATGAGCTTAGCCGCAAAACGAAAGCGCCGATTGATGGGCTGCTCGGCGTCACCGAACTGCATGGTGATCATGCAGGCGAGCAAGGCAGCAACGCAAATTAGTGCTGCCCCGGCCATCCAGAAAGACTGTGAGTTAAAAAAGCTTGCCAGGAGCAGAAAAAAGCATAAAAAGATGACGACGAACAGATCTCTTCGGGCGCGCATTTCCATCAGCTTCAAGCCGAGAAAAAGCACCAACAAGGCGACCCCTGGCTCGCGGCCAAAGAGGGTGTGGAAGTAGGCGTAAATTCCTAAAGTACAACCAATCGCAGCCACCACGCGAACTGAAGTGCGCGGCAGATAGCGACCGGAGAGGACCAAGCCTAGCCGCCAAGCGAACAACATGGCAAAGACCAAGGAGGTCCACAGCGGGAGGTAGAGAAAATGGGGTACGGCGGTAAATAAAACTGCGCCCAGCAAAAAGAAAGTCTCACGTCTCTCGCGTTCCCACTGGCCACCCAGTTTGCCGCCCAGTGCTTTGACGGAGAGTTGTAAGCCAGTCGGCAGGCCCATGGGTTTCAGGAGCCGATTAAGGCTAAGCTTTCGAGAGCCTGCGCTTGATGAGTAGGCCCTTGACCAGCTGCAATCGCTTTACCGGGCAGGCGCAGGCCGTACTTGAGGCCTGCCTTTTCAGCGTCCAATACCCAGCGGGTGAGCCGGGAGATTTTCTGTTCTTCACCTAGAGAGCCAGGTACTTGCCACCAATCTAAAAGCAACTCACCGGCTTCGCCGCCATCCATTTCTTTACAAAGAAGGTCTTCCGTCCCTAAACGAGCCACCGCTTTCCAGGCAATGAGCCTTGGATGATCGCCTTCGCGATAGGGCCGCAAGGCCGAGATGTCGTCTTGCTGGCCGACACGAGCATTTCCCTTACCACTAAAGTCGACACTGTTCGGCAAGGCAATCGCACCGCTTTCGGGTTTGGGATACACCAGAAAATGATTCATCGGCTTCCAATAGCTCCAGGCTCGCCACAAACCGAGAGGGAAGGTGGATTTCATCGAGAAGCGAGGCAAGGGGATCATGCCTCTCATCTCGGTGGGCAGAGCAACGGTTGTAATTCGTTCAGAGTTGGGCGACACGTCCACACTATAAGGTTTTGCTAAGCCAGGCACCATCACCTGAACAGCGAAGCGTTCGGTCTTGGTTTGATTCACCAGCACGAAGGACCAATCGGCCATTTGACCCGCGAAAACAGGATCCGAGCGGCCTGGCCGGAAAATGAGTTGCGACATATTGCGAAAGGTGTGCATCATCGACACCATCGCTACCGCCGCCAAGAAAAAAGTGAGCGCATAGCCCAGCGCAAGTTGATAGTTAATGGCTGCAATCAACATGACTAGTAATACGGCACTGTAAATAAGCCCGGCTCGAGTGGGCAAAACATAAATATTCTTTTGCGTGAGCTTATATTCGCCCAATATCTGGTGACGGCGCGGAATGAGGCGCTCGAGCCAGCTTTCGGTGCGGCTAGTGCCTTTGATGGTCGCGGCTTGGAACAAGTGCTGCTTCTATTGATTATTTGACGGGAACGGCTTTAAGCAATTCAGCGACTAACTCAGCTCGAGCGCGGTGTGAGGTGGCGGCGCCTTTGGCACCTTTTAAACGGTGCCCCGCGACCGAGGTCATCACGGCCTGAACATCATCCGGCAACACATGATTACGACCGTCAAGCATCGCCCAGGCGCGGGCTGCGCCAACTAGCGCCAAGCCCGCCCGAGGGCTGAGGCCTTCCGAGAAGGCCGCCAAGCGACGACTTTGCGTGAGCAGATTTTGAATGTAATCCATCACCGGTCCGGAGCAATGAATGTCGCGCACCTTTTGCTGCGCCAGCATTAAATCTTCCGAGCTGAGGGCAGGTTTGAGCGCTGCGAGCATTTGGCGACGGTCTTGGCCTTCCAAAATAGCGCGCTCTGATTTCGGATCGGGATAGCCCAGCTCAATACACATGAGGAAACGGTCAAGCTGCGATTCTGGCAGTGGGAAGGTACCGATTTGGTCCTGCGGGTTTTGGGTCGCGATCACAAAAAAAGGTTCGGGAAGCGGACGAGGTTTTCCGTCCACGGAGATTTGCTTTTCTTCCATGGCCTCAAGCAAGGCCGATTGGGTCTTGGGTGAGGCGCGGTTAATTTCGTCCGCAAGCAGTACTTGGGTAAAGACCGGGCCTTGATGAAAGGTGAAACGATTATTGTCACGCTCGAAGACTGACACACCCACGATGTCGGCAGGGAGTAAATCGTTGGTAAATTGCACCCGCTTGAATTGCAGGCCTAAAGTGATCGATAGCGCTGCCGCAAGCGTGGTCTTTCCTACACCGGGCAAGTCCTCAATCAAGAGATGGCCTTTGGCAAGCAAGCAGGCCAAGGCAAGCCGGATTTGCGGCTGTTTACCCACGACGATATGTCCGACCTGGGAGGCGGCAGATTGAATTTTGTCTAGCATGTTCTTATTTCAGTTGAGCTCTTGCAGTGTACGGGAGGCCCGCTTCGCCTCATGTTGCTTTTGATGGTCTTTGTCGCTTACATTTGCGCGCTTATCGGTTTCATGTTCTTTCAACCGATCGGCGGTGCGAAACGGAGCCTGGAAGGTGTAGCATTTACACTTGGTGACGAGATTTTATTTTCCTTGAGTGATTGGAATAATTAATATGAGTCCTATAGCTGCGTCAAAACTTTCAGTGTTGCAGACTGAAACGCATGGACGAGTGCGCCGCCTAACCTTGAGTCGCGCGGAGCAATTTAATGCGCTTTCTGAGGACTTGCTTGAAGCCCTTGAAACTGAGCTCTTCAGGGCTAGCGTTGATCCAGAGTTGCGTGTCGTCATCTTGGCCGCCGAGGGTAAAGCCTTCTGTGCGGGGCACGACTTGAAGCAGATGCGAGCTGCGCCGAGTCTTGAGTATTACCAAAGCTTGTTTGCGCGTTGTACCAAGGTGATGATGTTGATCCAACGGATGCCTCAGGTGGTCATTGCACGGGTTCAAGGTCTTGCCACGGCCGCAGGGTGTCAAATGGTTGGGATGTGCGATTTAGCCGTGGCGTGCACCGAGGCGCGCTTTGCAGTGTCGGGCGTGAATCTTGGCTTGTTTTGCTCGACACCCTCAGTGGCTTTGTCGCGTAACCTATCTCGTAAGCAAGCTTTTGAAATGCTGGTCACCGGAGAATTCATGAGTGCTCAGCAGGCGCTTGAGAAGGGCTTGGTCAACTCGGTCGTGGAGCCTGACCGCCTAGACTCAGAGATCGAGCGTTTGACCCAACTCATCTTAGCGAAGCCAGCGGCCGCCTGAGTGGCGGGTAAGGGCTTGTTTTATAAACAGCTCGAAATGGGTATGGAGGCAGCATACCAATTAGCAGGTCAAACAATGGCTTGCAATATGATG
>JAYVKZ010000097.1:0-2448 GCA_043767985.1 Betaproteobacteria bacterium | reverse complement strand
TTCACCCCAAGCAGCATTAATCGCTCTAGCATCACGAGGTTTGTCGCGCTTGAGAAATACGATTGGAGACTTCGAAATATTTCCTCGCCAAGACCTTCGAGGGGCACTTTGATTGCTTGCAAGGGCTTTTGTAACGCATCCAAATCATTAGCCTGAACGCTCAGCTTGGCGACGGATTTGCTTCGCGCTTTGGCCTTCTCTTTTTGAAGCTCCAGCTTCTTGGCGAGGAGGCCAGGCCAGTCGGTCTCTTGAAGCGCTTTCCAATTGGAAAACTCCTTGGCAAGCACCCGAGCCACTTCTTCACCGACATGCCGAATACCAAGCCCAAATAGAAAGCGCTCAAAAGACTGCGCTTTTGAAACCTGAATCGCTGCCAGTAAGTTATCTGCCGATTTTTCACCGAACCGATCCAGAGCGACCAAGGCATCTCGCTTCAGCTGATAAATATCGGCCGGATCGTTGACGAGGCCCAGATCGACTAATTGCTCGACGAGCTTCTCACCCAAGCCTTCGATGTCCATGGCGCGGCGGTGTGCAAAATGACTCAAGCCTTGCTTGCGCTGCGCCATGCAAGCAAAGCCGCCGGTGCAGCGCCAGGCGATCTCGCCTTCGCCTTGTTCGATGGGCGATTGACAGACCGGGCATTGCTGAGGCTTCCAGGCACTGATCTGCGCAACGCTTAACGACGCGACGTGCAGCGGCCTCATTTCAGGTACAAAACGAACCACTTCCGGGATGACATCGCCGGCTCGGCGCACGACCACGAAATCGCCGATTCGCAAACCCTTGCGCTCAATTTCACTGTAATTGTGCAGGGTCGCGTTGCTCACCGTCGTACCCCCCACAAATACTGGTTTCAGGCGTGCAACGGGCGTCAGCGAACCCGTTCTCCCGACCTGAATGTCAATCGCCAGAAGCTCGGTCAGTGCTTCTTCGGCCGGATATTTATGAGCCACCGCAAAGCGCGGCGCTCGGGCAATGAAGCCGACCTGCTCATACAAGCGACGGTCATTGAGCTTATAAACCACACCGTCAATGTCATAGGCAAGGCTTAGGCGCTTTTCACCCACGGCGCGATAAAAAGTCATTAAACCATCGGCATCTTCGGCGCCTGTGTGTGCGCCGACAGGAAAGCCAAAGGTTTCAAGTAACTCCAGCAAATCGAGATGAAAATCGGGTAGAGGCGTTGCGCCAGCCTTCGCTGCACTGACTTCCCCCACGCCGTAGGCAAAAAATCGTAGCGGCCTGGCTGCGGTCATTTTGGGGTCGAGCTGGCGGAGACTGCCTGCGGCGGCGTTTCTCGGATTCGCAAACAGCTTATCGCCCGAGGCTTCCTGTCGCTTGTTCATGGCCTCGAAGTCTTTGCGATACATCAGCACTTCACCACGCACTTCCAGAACCTCGGGCGCAGAAGGGGGTAGGCGCAAGGGTATGGCACGAATCGTCTTTAAATTTTCCGTAATGTTCTCGCCGCTCGCCCCATCACCGCGAGTGGCGCCCAAGACCAACTCGCCGTGTTCGTAGCGTAAGCTCACGGCCAAACCATCGTACTTCATCTCGCAAGAATAAAATGGCTTTGCCATCGACCGCGCTGGAAGGGTCGCGCCGCCTTCGCGCTGAGCAACGATTGCTTCGCGCAATCTCCGATCAAAGGCAATAACCTCGACTTCGTCGAAGGCATTATTCAAGGACAACATCGCTTGGGCGTGTACAACCTTGCCAAACTCATCTAAGGGCGCGCCACCCACTCGATGGCTAGGTGAATCACTTGTCACCCATTCCGGATGAGCCGCCTCAAGATCCAATACCTCGCGAAAATAGCGATCATATTCACTATCTGGAACATTTGGTTGGTCCAGCACATAATACTCGTAGGACCACTGCGCAAGCTGCGCCTTGAGTTGATTCAACCTAAGCAGATCGGCTTGCATAAGACTCAGCGAAAAGCTTAGTTAAAGACTCTCATGGCGAGAGGAGAGCCCGCTGGCACGCCTGCTTCCTCGAGGGCCTGTTGGCGACCCTCTAAGGCAATGGCAACGTTTCTGAAGCTCTGTTCACTCAATTCCCGGCCACTATCATCGGTAATACGACCATCAAAGAAGGTTGCGGCTTGATGCGCCGCTTCCGCCATTTTCCACCAAGGTTTGTAATCGGGGGGTACCCGAGGCACATCAAACATGAGTTGCAAGCGTTGCGCTTTATCACCGAGTGCGACGGAGTAGATCACTTCGGCTTGATCACTAAGGAGGGCATACCGGTTGTTGCCACGCTCATGCAAACCGATGCGTTTGGCCAGTGAGGCCAAGTCCGCAGGGCTTAGGGCACGCGGGCAATCTACGGCCAAGCCTAGCTGTACATCACATTCGGCAAGCATGCCATCGAGGCTTCTCGCACGCTGCAAAATGGCATTCATATCCGGCATGTTGATAGGCACACCGAGTTGTGCAC
>JAYVKZ010000096.1:0-8272 GCA_043767985.1 Betaproteobacteria bacterium | reverse complement strand
GGCGGCCGGTCAACAGGCGCAACTCGAAAAGCTCTATCGAGCGCTTTCCAATGATTCCCTCGACGTGGCCCTGGCGGATCTTGAAGGCGTGATTCTTCTTGCAGCACAGCAAGCAGCCTCGGGTGGCAGCCTGCAAGGTCCGCTGATTGGTTTGCAGGCTGCTGAGGCCAAGCTTGATCGCCTAGCCGATCCAAGTTTAGGCAACCTGAAGCGCGCGCTCAACAAAGATGTCGAACGTATTCGCCTGCTCAGCCAGCAAGATACGGGAGGCCTGGCGCAGAAGCTAGAAGCCATTAGTGCGCAAGTCGACGTCTTGCCCTTGTTATCGGATGTCAAACTGAAGACAGGAGACCTGAAGGAAGGCAAGTCGAGCGAGGTAAAGGCGAATGAAGCAAAGGCAGATGAAGCAAAAACCAGCGCCCCCAAAACGTCTGCGACACCAGCACCAGACGTGGGGTCGGCGAGTTCGACAGGCTTTTGGTCTCGCGCACTCGATGTGGTCTTGGGCAAGGGCAAGGTCGTTGGGCAAGACTGGCGTGACTTGATACGGGTGACCCGGGTGGAAAATCCCGATGCTGCTCTGCTCAGCCCCGAGCAAGCTTATTTTGTGAGGGAGAACTTGCGCTTACGCCTGTTGAATGCTCGCATGGCCTTGTCCTCACGACAAGAAAGCGTGTTGAAAGCGGATCTTGAGCGCTCTCGTACTTGGCTCGCGAGCTACTTTGACGGTCGCGACAAGCAAGTGGCTTGGGCCCAAGAGCAAATTAAACAGATCCTCTCTTCAAGGGCTAGTAATGAGCCAACGCTTAGCTTTGAGAGTCTATCTGTGGTCCGCACTCTGCGCAGTTTGCGCGAAGGAAAGAAGTAGTGTTTGCTGGGGCGAGGTCTGCTGTCCGTGATGAATCGGTCGATGGTTGCGCTCGTTCGTCGCTCGCGGGTTAGTCTGAGATGCGCCGCCTGATTGTCATTTTGCTCTTGATTGCCCTAGCGGTGGGCCTTGGTATTTTATTGCGTTTCAATCACGGTAATGTCGCCGTTTTTTGGCCGCCTTACCGTCTTGACGTGTCGGTAAATTTCGCCATGGTGTTTTTGCTGGCGAGTTTCGCGCTGGGCTACTTTGTGATTCGCGCCCTAAACACTACGCTTCGACTGCCGACCGTGGTGCGAGAGTATCGTGCTGGCCGGGCCCGCGACTTAGGGGTTCAAGCGCTCGCCGACAGCATCGTGGCTTTTTATGAGGGCCGTTTCGGTCGCGCCGAACGTTTGGCCGAGAAAGCGCGCCAGGTGTCGGAACTCGACGCTGCGGCCTGTCTGCTGGCCTCGCGAGCAGCTCACCGCATGCGCGAGTCGCAGCGCCGTGACCAGTGGTTGAATGCCTTGTCCGATGAGGGCAAGCATCAACTCGCCTTGCAAATGACCCGGGCGGAAATCCTGCTCGACGACCGACAAACGCAGGAAGCATTAGAAGCGCTTGAGCTAGCCCAACGAGCCGGTGGTCGCCATGTGCAACAGCTTCGCCTTGCCCTACGAGCCCATGAACAAGCCGAAAATTGGCCAGCAATGTTACGGGTACTCAAACAAATCGAGAAAAGCCGGGCGATGCCGGCAGAAGTCATTCAGGGCTTGAGCGCCCGTGCTTGGCGGGCAAGAATAAAAGAAGCTCAAGGCTCTCCAGATCGCTTGAAGGCGATTATCAAGGAGGCGGGTCCGTCGCTGGACCGACCTGAGTTAATGGATGCTAGCGTTGACGCTTTGGTTCATTCAGGCGAGCACCTGCAAGCGGCCCGGATGATCGAGCGCAAAATGGCCGAACAATATCGACCGGCCTTAGCGCTTCGATACGCCGAGCTCAATGAGCCTCCCGCGCGAGAGCGCTTGAGGCAGGCCGAAGGCTGGCTAGGCGCCCAAGGTGAAGAGCCCGCGCTGCTCGAGGCTTTAGGAAAGCTTTGCGCCAAGGAATCGTTGTGGGGCAAGGCTGAAGATTTTTTGCTAAGGGCACAAAAGAAAAACGCTGGATCGGGTGCGCTGCTTGCACTGGCCGGTGTTTACGAAAAAATTGGACGGCCATTTGATGCGGCCCAACTTTACAAAACAATTGCAACGGGTAAGCCCGTTTAGGCGGACGATTTAGAGCGCTCGTCCAGCGCCAACATGGCCGCTGTGTACACGCCGTCGGCTTCGGTTGCGCTTGACACGGACATCTTCAGGTCGCGAATGATGCCATCCTGAATGCCGTAAATCCAGCCATGAATCGACAGCTCTTGGCCGCGGTCCCAGGCGTCTTGTGCGATGGTGGTTTGGCACACATTGGCGACCTGTTCGATCACGTTTAGCTCACACAGCCTGTCGACGGCCTCGCCGTCGGAACAGACGCAATTTAAACGGGTAGCGTGCCTTTGCCGCACGTCCTGCACATGACGCAGCCAATTATCGCTCAATCCTATACGCTCACGCCGTAGCGCCGCACGCACGCCGCTGCAGCCGTAATGCCCACACACTATGATGTGACGCACCTTGAGTACATCGACCGCAAACTGCATCACCGAGAGACAGTTCAGATCGGTATGCACGACCAAATTAGCAATGTTACGGTGGACAAACAATTCACCCGGTAGCAGGCCCACAATCTGGTTGGCAGGCACCCGGCTATCCGAGCAACCAATCCAGAGGTATTCTGGAAACTGTTGTTGGGCGAGCGTGCTGAAAAACGCAGGATCTTGTAGGCTAATTTTTGCAGCCCAATCCTGATTGCTCTTGAGGAGGGCATCAAGCATAAAAATGAGGTTTGATCGTCATGCTCAACAGTGTACTAAACTCTTCAACTCACGCCTCACCTTGAAAATTCGAGCTCATGACTGTGACAACGCCGACCGCTTTCCTACCCACCTTCGCTGACGTTCAAGCTGCGGCTGCTCGCCTCGAAGGCGTCGCCCATCGTACGCCAGTGCTGCGCTCCAGCTTCGCTGATCAAATGTTCGGCGCCGAGGTGTTCTTTAAATGCGAGAACTTTCAGCGCATGGGTGCCTTTAAGTTTCGCGGTGGGTTCAATGCTTTGGCCAAGTTTAGCCCTGAGCAGCGTCGACTGGGCGTGGTGGCTTTTTCGTCCGGCAATCATGCCCAGGCGATTGCTTTATCAGCAAGAATTTTAGAAATGCCGGCGGTCATCGTCATGCCGCAAGATGCGCCAGCACTGAAGATCGCAGCCACCCGCGGTTATGGCGCGGAAGTGGTGCTGTACGACCGTTACCAAGAAGACCGTGAGGCGATTGGTCGCCAATTGGCCTCGGCGCGCGGCCTCACCTTGATTCCACCCTTTGATCACGCTGATGTCATTGCAGGGCAAGGTACCGCTGCCCAAGAGCTCATTGAGGAAGTTGGGCCCTTGGATGCTTTCTTCACTTGTTTGGGCGGTGGCGGCCTATTGTCGGGCTGCTGCTTGGCGATCAAGGCTTTGTCACCAGCGTGTCGAATTTATGGTGTCGAACCAGAGGCTGGCAATGATGTACAACAGTCCTTTCGAACTGGGCAGCCGGTCAAAATTGACGTGCCGAAAACGATTGCTGACGGCGCGCAAACACAGTTGGTGGGCAAGATCACGTTTCCAATTATCCAGCGCGACGCCACCGATATCCTGACTGCGACCGACCCCCAGCTCATCCAAGCCATGCATTTTTTTGCTGAGCGTATGAAGATGTTTGTGGAGCCGACCGGCGCCCTGGGCTTTGCGGCGGCGCGCTTTGCGGCGGAGCAAGGCAAGCTCGATTTGGCGGGCAAGCGCGTCGGTATCTTGATCAGCGGCGGCAATGTTGATGTACAAGCTTTTGCACGTTTGATGGCAGCTTGAACGCTCCGAGCCAGCCTTGTATAGAGGATTTCTATGAAGTTTGATCTAATCGTTTTTGGTGCGACCAGTTTTGTGGGCAAGATTGTGTGCCGCTATTTGCTCGAAAACTATGGTGACGGCGCCGGGACTCAGTCCCTTCAATGGGCGGTCGCCGCGCGTTCCAAAGACAAGTTGGGCGAGTTAAAAAAGGAACTTGAAGCGGATGGGTTCTCAGTAAAAGGCCTGAGGCAGGTACTGGCGGACTCGAATGACGAGCCGAGTTTACGTGCCATGTGCCAGCAAACTCGAGTGGTGATGTCGACCGTGGGGCCCTACGCTCTGTACGGTGAGGCCCTTGTCAAAATATGCGCGCAGATCGGGACAGACTACTGTGATTTAACCGGTGAGCCGCAATGGATTCACGACATGATTACGCGCTATGAGTCCGATGCGCAAGGCTCAGGTGCGCGAATTGTGCATTGTTGTGGTTTTGATTCGATTCCTTCGGACCTCGGTGTTTGGCACCTTCAGCAGGTGGCAATCGAGCGCTTTGGCGAGCCCTGCACCCAGGTACGCATGCGGGTCAAGGCGATGAAGGGCGGGGCATCGGGAGGAACGGTTGCAAGCCTCGTGAATGTGGTCAAAGAAGCCACGGGCAACCCTGAATTGCGTCGACAACTGAGAGATCCCTATAGCCTTTGTGGCCCGAACTATGCGCCCAAAGTAAAACTAAGTGAGGTACGCTTTGCAGCTTACGATGAGGATTTCTCGGTCTGGGTAGCGCCGTTCGTGATGGCAGCCATCAATACCCGGGTGGTGCTGCGGAGCAACGCCTTAGTCCGACCCGCTTACGGCGAAGGCTTTACCTATGATGAGGCCATGATGACCGGTGCGGGGCCACTGGGTCGCCTGGCTGCTATGGGCTTGGCGGGTGGCATCGCGGGTTTCGTCATGGGTGTCGCGCTGCCACCAACACGTTGGGCGCTCGAAAAATTCGTCCTGCCTCCGCCCGGTGAAGGGCCATCACCCGCTGCGCAGAAAAAGGGATTCTTTGATCTGCGTTTTGCGGGTCAGACCAAGAGCGGTCGCTTGATCATCACAAAGGTTACCGGGGATCGTGATCCGGGCTACGGGTCAACTGCCAAGATGCTGAGTGAAGCGGCCCTTTGTTTGGCGGACGATCAGGCAAAAAACATGCCCTTTACACCCACTGCGGGGCAAGCCGGTTCCGCAAAAAAAGTCACGGCGCTAAGTCAAAAACGCGCGCCATGGGCGTCGCAAGCGGGTGGTTTCTGGACACCCGCGTCGCTCTTTGGCGACACCTTAATTGAGCGATTGCAGGCGAAAGCGGGTTTAAGTTTTCAGGTGCTGGAGTCAAGTCAAAGCTAGTCAATCATGCTTGATCGCAATGGTCTTAAGCTGAGTAAAACCATACAAAGCCTCAAAACCCTTCTCGCGACCGTGACCGCTTTTTTTCACTCCTCCAAAAGGTAGCTCAACGCCGCCCCCTGCACCATAGTTATTGATAAAGACCTGCCCGGCACGCAGCGCCCGAGCCATCCGAAATTGACGCCCACCGTCGCGGGTCCATACCCCGGCGACCAGTCCATAATCGGTGCCATTGGCAATTTTCAGGGCCTCAGCTTCATCATGAAAACGACTCACCGCGAGTACCGGGCCAAACACTTCTTCGCGCTCCAAGCGATGCCCAAAAGGCACATTGTTCAAGAGCACGGGTGCTTGATAGAAGCCGCTTTGTGGAGCGCTGTCTACGACTTCGCCTTGCGCGGCAAACTCAATCCCGGCCGTCTGAGCATCGCTTAGGAAATCCCACACTTTTTGTTGTTGTTTGCGATTGATGAGCGGCCCGAGGTCGAGATCGAGCGCCGACGGACCTGTTTTTAGCGCATCGAAGCGCGCTGCTAGAAGCTCCACCAAACGTTCATGAATACTGGCCTCCACCAACACGCGACTTCCCGCCGAACAGGTTTGCCCCGCGTTTTGAATGATGGCATTGACCAAGACGGGCACGGTGGCATCGAGATCAGCGTCGGCGAACACGAGTTGAGGCGATTTGCCGCCTAGCTCCATCGTGACCGGGCAATGGTGCATCGCGGCTGCGATACTGACCCGTCGACCGGTTTCAGTCGAACCCGTGAAAGAAATATGGTCGATGCCAGGATGTTCTGAGAGCGCTTGCCCCGCTTCTGCGCCGATCCCCGTCACAATATTGAGCGCACCTGGAGGCAGACCCGCCTCGGCGGCCAGCTTGGCAAAATGAAGAAGGGACAGACAGGCATCTTCGGCCGGCTTGACAACGCAAGCATTGCCGACTGCGAGACTCGCGCCTACGGAGCGGCCGAAAATTTGCATCGGATAATTCCAGGGAATGATATGACCGGTCACGCCGTGTGGCTCGCGTACCGTCATCACCGTAAAGCCGTTTTGATAGGGCAGGGTTTGCCCATGAAGCTTGTCGGCCGCACCGGCGTAGAACTCCAAATAGCGGGCCAGTGCAAGCGAGTCGGCTCGCGCTTGTTTGAGTGGTTTGCCGCAGTCCTTGGCCTCCAGTTGGGCCAATATTTCTTGATCACGCAACACCAAATTGGACATCTTGGTGAGCAGGCGACCACGCTCCATGGCCGTGGTACGACCCCACAAGCCAAGACCATTGCCGTCACCATCAAAGGCCCTGCGTGCACTTTTCACCGCCCGATCAATATCACTGGCGTTGCCACGGGGAATCTGAGCAAAAACACTGCCGTCGGAGGGGTCGAGAACAGCGATCATTTCGCCGCTCACACTGGGCTGAAAACTATTGTCAATAAATAGACTGAATTTTTCCGGAACTTGAAGCATTGCTGTCTCCGCAAGGTTGTTGAGCTATATTGTAAGCAAACCCTGAGATAATCGTCGCATTCTTCAAAGTATTACCCGATGTTTTCCCGAAAAGTAAGCCATGAATTTAGATAGAGTGACTACCGGCCGCGATGTGCCGAACGATTTTAACGTCATCATCGAGATTCCGATGAATGCCGATCCGATCAAGTATGAGGTCGATAAGGCGACCGGCGCTTTGTTTGTGGATCGCTTCATGATGACCGCCATGCACTACCCCTGCAACTACGGCTATGTACCGAATACCATTGCCGGCGATGGTGACCCCGTCGACGTGCTGGTGATCACGCCTTTTCCGGTGGCTGTAGGTGCCGTGATTCGCTGCCGGTTGCTCGGAGTTTTAAAGATGCAGGATGAGGCCGGTGACGACTCAAAACTGTTGGCAGTGCCAATTGAAAAAGTATTGCCGTCCTACCGTAATTTGAAGTCTTTGGACGATCTACAGCCTGAGCGCAAGTTGCAGATTGAGCACTTTTTCCAGCACTACAAAGACCTTGAGCCGGGCAAATGGGTCAAAGTTTTGGGCTGGGGTGATGGCGCTGCGGCTGGTCAAGAAATTTTCGATGGCATGAAGGCCTACCAAGAGGCGGCTGAGAAACCAAAGTTCTAAGGGCTCGAGCGCAAGGACAAGCTAGGCGAATTGAGAAATCATGTGGCCTCGGGTGGCGGGTCGGTTTTGAACGGGTTGCGCTCATTCAACTCGTCCATATAGCCGTCGATCGCTTGACCCTCTCGACTTAAAAACCGCTCTACCGCGTCGGCGAAGCGCTGATCGCGAAGGTAATGCCAAGAATGGGTTTCGACCGGTAAAAACCCCCGGGCCATTTTGTGTTCGCCTTGAGCACCCCCTTCAATCACTTGGCAACCGTGCTCGATGGCAAACTCAATCGATTGATAGTAGGCCACTTCGAAGTGCATGAAGGGCACATGAGCAATCGATCCCCAATGCCTGCCGTAAAGTCTGTCCCCCTCGCGGATCAAAAGACTTGCACCAACATCTTGACCGCCCGCGCTCGCAATAATCATGACGAAAGCTTCGGGCATGGCTTGGTGGGCTGTTTCAAAAAAACGAAGATTCAGGTAGGGTTCCGAGCGATGGGCATGATAGGTGGCGGTATAGCAGGCCATGAAGTGACGCCAGTCGTCGGGTGAAATGTCACTACCGATCTTCCAGCGACAACTAACACCGACTTCTTGAGCCTTGCGACGCTCAGCACGGATTTTCTTTCGTTTGGGTTGCGACAAGCTATTGAGAAAATCCTCGAAATGCCTGAAGCCCTGATTAAACCAGTGAAACTGCACCCCTTTGCGTTGCATCCATGCACTTGGCTTGGAGCCTGTCGCGCTGTGCTCGAACACGTCCTGGACGGGCGGGAGCAGAACATGTACGGAGGACAGTTCTTGACTACCCACGATTTGTTCCAAGCTCAGCCGCAAGGCCGTCGCGTATTGGGGTTGGCCAAGAAAACGTGGACCGCTCGCTGGCGTAAAGGGAATCGCGCTTAACAATTTTGGGTAGTAAGGCAGACCGGAGCGTTGATAGGCGTCGGC
>JAYVKZ010000095.1:0-24836 GCA_043767985.1 Betaproteobacteria bacterium | reverse complement strand
CTGCGCCAGTCAAGATGAGCAAAGCGGTAGTCAAGCCAGCCCAAAGCGCAGCCCACGGCAACGTCCGCCAAGGTGTACTTGCCTTCGCAGCACCAGGCTTTGTCTGCCTGCCCTTTGGCCATCATCTCCATGGCACTTTCCACTTTGACGCTTTGACGATCCATCCATTTCTGGCTGCGCTCATTCTCCGGGCGTTGATTGAGTTCGGTACGAATCAAAATGGCCGCGTCGGTCAAACCATCAGCAAGCGCTTCCCAAGTTTTAACTTCAATGCGCGCACGACCCGAGGCTGGTATTAATTTGTGTACCGGGGTGAGGCCGTCAAGATATTCAACAATGACCCGGGAATCAAAAATCGCGCCGCCGTCTTCCATGACCAGGCAGGGGATTTTGCCCAAGGGGTTCGAGGCCAAGACCTTGTTTTCTTCCGACCAAACATCAACTAATATGAGTTTGTAATCAATTTTTTTCTCTGAGAGCACAATACGCACTTTGCGAACGTACGGGCTGGCGAGGGATCCGATTAATTGCATAGCTCCATCCTTCGTTTCAGTATATCAAACGGTGCCTCGCTCGGCATGGCCTGCGCGCCCCCATTTTTGTTTTTTGCTGTAGATCATTCATGAGTCAAGATTCTCTCAACCCGCTGCAAGCGATCTCGCCGCTCGACGGTCGCTACGCCTCCAAGACCAAACCCCTACAAGATTACTTCTCCGAAGCTGCGCTGATGCGTCATCGCGTGTTGGTCGAAGTTGAATGGCTTATTGCACTCTCTGATGCCGGACTTCATGAGCTTACGCCGCTTAGTGATTCCTCACGTACATTCTTGTGTGCCCTCGTTTCAGGCTTTGGCATGGTGCAAGCCACCCGCATCAAAGCGATTGAAGCGCGCACCAACCATGACGTTAAAGCCATCGAATATTTTCTGAAAGAAAGCGTGGCCGGCCAAGCGGAGCTAGAGCAAGCGACCGAGTTCATTCATTTTGCCTGCACCTCGGAGGACATCAACAATATGTCCCACGCCCTGATGTTGGCCGGTGCGCGGGAAAAGGTCATGCTTCCGAGTTTGGACAGCATCATTGAGAAGCTGCGGGACATGGCCCACACACTAGCAGCCGTTCCGATGTTGTCTCGCACCCACGGCCAGACGGCAAGCCCAACCACGGTGGGCAAAGAAATTGCGAATGTGGTGCAGCGGTTGAAGATGGCTCGTCAAGCAATTGCCCAAGTGGAGATGCTCGCCAAAATGAATGGCGCGGTCGGCAATTTTAATGCGCACGTCAGCGCCTATCCCGAAATTGATTGGCCGGCCTTATCCAAGAAAGTAATTGAGTCGCTGGGCCTGCGCCAAAACGACTACACCATACAGATTGAACCGCATGATTACATGGCGGCCCTCTACGATGCTTTTGCCCGAGCCAACACGATTTTGATCGATTTCAATCGCGATATTTGGGGCTACGTGTCGCTAGGCTATTTCAAGCAAAGGCTGAAAGATGGCGAAGTTGGTTCGTCCACTATGCCGCATAAAGTCAACCCGATTGATTTTGAGAACTCCGAAGGTAATCTGGGCTTGGCCAACGCCTTGCTACGTCACCTCTCGGAGAAGCTGCCAATCTCGCGCTGGCAACGGGACCTGACCGATTCCACGGTGCTGCGCAACATGGGTGTGGCGCTTGGGTATTGTTTGTTGTCCTACGATAGTTGCCTGCGCGGCTTGAACAAGCTGGAGATCAATCTGGAGCGCTTGGCTGCGGATCTTGACATGGCCTGGGAGGTTTTGGCGGAGCCAATTCAAACCGTCATGCGTCGCTATGGCCTGCCCGAGCCTTATGAGCAATTGAAGGCGTTTACTCGTGGGCGGCCCATCACTCAGGTGGACCTACAGACTTTCATCGCCCAACTGGCCTTGCCGGACGCTGTAAAAAAGGATTTACTGGCAATGACGCCCGGAAGTTATGTTGGTTTAGCCACCAACCTCGCCCTGGCAGTCTAGGCGCTCTCAAAAAATCATTTCCGAATAGCGACCAAGGTCGGATGTAAGGGTCTAATTTCCTTGCTAGACTGTGTCCTTGGCGGAAAGGGTAAGGTGGCTTGCCGCTTGCGCCAAACCCATACATCCCAGAGGAGTGATTGATGAAAGTAAAAGCGATTGTTCTGCCTGCCCTAGCACTTGCTGCGGGCTTGGCGATTACCAGTGTTTCGTTGGCCCAGTTCGCCAAACCAGAGGATGCGATCAAGTATCGCCAATCTGCGCTCACCGTCATGGGCACCCATTTTGGTCGTTTGGCAGGCATGGCTCGTGGTGCGATTCCCTATGACGCAGCCAAAGCGCAAGAGTCCGCCAAGATTGCCGCCACCGTGGGCCACCTCCCTTGGGAAGGCTTTGTTGCGAGTTCGTTTGCAGCACCCGCCAAAGTGAAGGGCGACATCGGCGCCAATATGGCCGACTTTAAGGCTCTGCATGAAAAGGCCGAGGCCGAGTTGGATAAGTTGCCGGCCGCTGCTGGTAATTTAGATAGCTTGAAGGCGCAGGTTGGTGCTACTGGTGGGGCTTGTAAGAATTGCCACGATAAGTATCGCCAGACGAATTGAGATGCTTATTGAATGTCGGGTTTTAATGAAAATAGGGGCTTCGGCCCCCATTTTTTTGTCGTAGATCGGAGGGTGTCACCTCTGCGGCGCACGAATTTAATTCACTCGCTTTTTTTGTAGCCCGAGACCATTGCTCCTACCAAGGGTTCTTTTTTGACCCAGGTATAAAAAGCCATCGCCAATAGGTGTAGCCCAATGAGCGCGAACAAGACCACACGGTTGATCTTATGCAGCGTGGTCAGTAAATCGCTTGTGTCATTACTGACGTAGTTTCGAAGAGGACCGTCCCACATGATCGCGTCGTTGGCAAAAAGGCCCGTGCTCACTTGAAAAATGAGCGCAAGCAAAATAGCGTAGACCGAGAATGCGCCTAGGGGGTTGTGCCCAAGATGAGCTGCCTTCTTTTCATCGACGCTGACGCCCAGAGATGGTTCTCCCTTTAGGTAGGAAATGGCCCGGCCCGGCGAGGGTGGGAAGCTGCTAAATTTGGAGTAGGTTGACCCTGCAAAGCCCCACACAATACGAAACGCAAGGAGGCCAATCACGCAATAACCGAAGCGGAAGTGCCAAATAAAGCTGTTACCGCCTAAGCTTCCCGTGATGATTGAGCCGAGCACGCAAATCACCAGGCCCCAGTGGAAAATGCGAAGCGGTAGGTCCCAAACGTAGATTTTTTGCATCAGCCAATCCTAGTAGAGGGGTGGTTACGTGGCAATTAGTTCCGCAAATTCTACTGTGCGACTTCGGTCTCGTAAAGTCGCTCGGGCTAAGGTAATTCCGCTTCAGCACCTTCTTTTTTAACCACAGGTTTGATCAAATCTTCACGCTTGACGCCGAGCCACATGGCAATCGCGGCCGCTACGAACACCGAGGAGTAGATACCAAACAAAATGCCAATGGTGAGCGCCAAGGCAAAGTAGTGCAAGGTTGGCCCGCCAAACAAGAGCATGGACAGCACCATCATCTGGGTGGAGCCGTGAGTAATGATGGTGCGGGACATGGTAGAGGTAATGGCATTGTCAATCACCTCGGTGGTGCTGGCTTTACGCATCTTGCGGAAGTTCTCGCGAATTCGATCAAAAATCACGACTGATTCGTTCACGGAGTAGCCCAACACGGCCAACACAGCGGCCAAGACTGAGAGTGAAAACTCCCATTGAAAGAATGCGAAGAAGCCCAGGATGATGATTACATCGTGCAAGTTGGCAATAATGCCGGCCACGGCGAACTTCCACTCGAAGCGAAAGGCAAGGTAGATCATGATGCCGATCACCACCACCAACAAGGCGAGTGCGCCATCGGTGGCCAGTTCTTTGCCGACTTGGGGTCCTACAAACTCTACGCGGCGTTTTTCAACCCCAGGCGTTGCTTTCTCCAGCGCGGCCATCACTTCGTCGGACTGCTTGGCGGATGTGAAACCCGGCTTGAGTGGCAGGCGAATCATGACGTCGCGCGAGGTACCAAAGTTTTGTACCTGGGAGTCGGTATAACCAAGCGTTTCAACCGTTTTCCTCACCGCCTCGATGTTGGCGGTTTGCTTGTAGGCCACCTCCATCACGGTGCCGCCGGTGAACTCAATGGAGAAATGCAGACCGCGCGAGACGAGGAAAAACACTGCTAGTAAAAACGTAAGGAGTGACACCGCATTGAACGCGAGAGCGTTCTTCATGAACGGAATGTCACGCTTGATTCTAAAAAATTCCATAGCGACTTTCTTTTAAGCTAGGCGATTACTGGGCGAGGGGTGGAAGGCTTAGGACTTTTGCAAGTCCGGCTTCCAGATTTGCCCAATCGACAAGCCTGAGAGTTTTTTCTTGGCGCCGTACCAGAGGTTCACGAGGCCACGGGAGAAGAAGACGGCAGAGAACATCGACGTCATGATGCCTAGGCAGTGCACCACCGCAAAGCCGCGCACCGGGCCGGAGCCAAAGGCGAGCAAGGCCAAGCCCGCAATGAGCGTGGTGACGTTGGAGTCGAGAATCGTGCCCCAGGCACGCTCATAGCCGACCGAAATCGCGGCCTGCGGTGTGGCGCCGTTGCGCAACTCTTCTCTTATTCGCTCATTGATCAGCACGTTGGAGTCAATCGCCATACCGAGGGTGAGCGCGATCGCCGCAATGCCCGGCAAGGTGAGGGTGGCCTGTAGTAAGGACAGGAGAGCCACGAGCAGCAAGAGGTTGAAGGCCAAGGCGAGCGTGGAAAAAACGCCGAAGAGCATGTAGTACATGATCATGAAGGCGGCAATGGCCATAAAGCCATAGGTCACACTCTTGAAGCCTTTATCAATATTTTCTTTACCGAGGCTGGGGCCGATGGTGCGTTCTTCGATAATGTCCATCGGTGCGGCCAGAGCGCCTGCGCGTAAGAGGAGCGCGGTGTCAGTGGCTTCCATGGTGGTCATGCGGCCCGAGATTTGCACCCGGCCACCGCCAATTTCGCTACGAATTACCGGCGCAGTCACGACTTCGCCCTTGCCTTTTTCGACCAGCAAAATCGCCATGCGCTTACCGATATTTTCGCGGGTGAGGTCTTTGAAAATACGTGAGCCCTTGGCATCGAGGCTTAAGTGCACGGCGGCCTCTTGGGTTTGATTGTCAAAGCCGGCCTGGGCATCGGTCAGGCTTTCGCCTGTGAGCATCACTTGCTTGCGCACAAGAATCGGCTGACTGCCCTTCTCGGAGTATTTTTCGCAACCAAAGGGTACCGTGCCGTTCGTCAAGGCGGCAATTTCCTCAGGGCTCTCGCACACCATGCGAAGCTCTAAGGTCGCTGTGCGGCCGAGAATTTCCTTAGCCTTGGCAGGATCTTGAACACCGGCAAGTTGCACCACGATTCGGTCAGCACCTTGTTGTTGAATGACCGGCTCAGATACACCTAAAGCGTTAACGCGATTGCTCAGGGTGGTGATGTTTTGCTTCAGAGCATTATCCTGCACGGTCTTGATGGCCGTCGGCTTAAAGTTGGCGACTAACTTAGGTTCGCCGCTGTTACCTGGAGCTTGCACAAAGTCGAGATCTTGAAGTTGATCGGAGAGCAGGGTCTTGGCCTTCGCTAAGGTCTCAGCATCTCGGAAATTAATCTCGATGCTCTCGCCCAAACGAGTAATGCCAGAGTGGCGAATGTTTTTGTCACGCAAACTGGTGCGAACATCGCCTACCAAGCTATCGAGGCGCTTACTCAGCGCTGATTTCATGTCCACCTGCAGCAGAAAATGCACGCCACCTCGTAAATCCAAGCCTAAATACATCGGTAAGGCATGCAGGCTGGAGAGCCAGGACGGCGAGGCAGGGAGAAGATTTAGGGCGACCACATAGGTCGGGTCGTCCGCCACGGGATTTAGGGCCTTGCTGAGGACGTCCTTAGCCTTGGCCTGGGTGTCGTTATCTTTAAACTTGGCTTTGACCGAATTACCGTCAAAAAGAATTGCGTCGGCGCTGACGCTTTCTTTCTTCAGAGCCTCCTCCACCTTAGCCATCAGGCTGCTATCGAGCTTGATTGTTACCTTGCCACTGGACACCTGCACCGCAGGGGTTTCGCCGAAAAAGTTAGGCAGGGTATAGATCAGGCCAAACAGCAGCACAGCGATGATGATCGCGTACTTCCAGGCGGGATATCGGTTCATGAGAAGAATCGCTTTCGGTACAGGCTAAGTTCGGGCTGACAGGGGTCAAGCTTAGATAGATTTGATGGTGCCGTTGGGCAGCAAGGTTTGTATCGCGCCCTTTTGGAAATGCATCTCGCCATTACCCACCTCTAGGGTGATATAGCTCTCGCCCACTTTAGTGATTTTGCCCACGATGCCGCTGCCGGAGACGACCTCATCGCCCTTTTTGAGGGTTTCGAGCATGGCTTTATGGTCTTTGGCGCGCTTCATTTGCGGACGAATCATCAGAAAGTAAAGCACGACAAACATCAGGATGATGGGCAAAAACCCCATGATTTGCTGTTCCATCGAGCCACCGGCGGCTTGGGCGTAGGCGTTTGATATCCACATAATGAATTCCTCCTTTGATTAACCCTCCATTATAAAGTCTTGGAGAAAAAGCCCTAACCGAAGCGAAAGCTTGAGGCAACCACACCACCGCGCATGCCTTCCTCGTGATATATGCAGGTTGCGGCATCGTCTGCAGCCGCCCCGAGTGCGGCCATCAGGGGAATCAAATGTTCCTCGCGTGGGTGGCATTGACGCGCGTAGGGCGCATCGGTCCAGGCCCAGAGTCGTGCTTGTCGCTCAGAGGGGGCGCTTGTCAGCAAGGTTTCTTGCATCCAGTCGTCGAAGGCCTTGGAGGGGACTTTGGCTTGCGGGCCGAAGCTGCGAAGGTTGTGGTAACTCAAGCCGCTCCCCACGATGAGTACCCCTTCGTCGCGAAGTGGGCTTAAGGCACGTCCTAATTCCCAATGAGCCTGAGGATTGAGGTTGGCGTTGAGCGCCACCTGAAAAATGGGCATATCGGCCTTCGGGTACATGACAAACAAGGGCGCAAACGTACCGTGATCAAAACCCTGCTCCGGATTGAGTTTGGCCTGGAGGCCCGCCGCCTGGATCAACTCAAGGGTTCGGGCCGCGAGAGGCGGATGACCTTGGGCCGGGTATTGAATGCGATAGGTGTAGTCGGGAAAGCCGTAGTAGTCATAGACCATCGGCGGGTGAGGGTGGCTCATGACATCGAAGCCGCTTTCCTCCCAGTGGCCGGAGATCACGAGAATCGCCTTAGGCGTGCTCGTAAGTTGTTTTGGAATATCGGCTAGCGAAGCCTCCAGGACTTTTAGGTCGGCACGCATTTCTGGGACCCATGGCCAAGGGCCTCCGCCATGGGAGATGAAATACGTTGGAAGTCTGGATTGGGTCATTGTTACTAGCTCCGATGCGTACGGCTTTGGATGGAGGACTTATGTTGTGCTTCGCCGCCCTGCCGAGATACTTGGGAACCTTGGGGCGAAAACCAGATTCTCAAGTCAGCTCGCTTAAGGCCTGATGCACTAATCAACGCCGCTTGCACGATCCTTTGCAAACTGGGCCGCGAAAGCGGAATAGCTGCCGCGCTCTATCGCATCTCGAATCTCCTGCATTAAGTTCAAGTAGTAATGCAAGTTGTGAATCGTCGCCAATCGAGCGCCCAAGATCTCATTGATTTTTTGCAAGTGATGAATATAGGCGCGCGAGAAGTTCTTGCAGGCATAGCACTCGCAATGGGCCTGAATCGGACGGGTGTCGTCTTTAAACTTGGCATTCTTAAGTTTGAGGTCGCCCAGGCGGGTGAACAGCCAGCCATTGCGCGCATTGCGGGTGGGCATCACGCAATCGAACATATCGATCCCGTTTGCCACGCCTGCAACCAAATCCTCCGGCGTGCCCACACCCATCAGGTAGCGCGGCTTGTTGGCGGGGAGTTGGGGGGCGGTGTGGGCCAAGATGCGCATCATGTCTTCCTTGGGCTCGCCGACGCTTAGACCCCCGATGGCATAGCCTTCAAAGTTCATGGCTTCCAGTGCCTCGCGCGATTCATCACGCAGGCGCTCAAACATGCCGCCTTGAACGATACCGAATTGGGCATTCTGGTTCTCGAGGCGCACGAATTCATTGCGTGAGCGTTGCGCCCAGCGCAGGCTAAGGCGCATCGAGGTTGCGGCCTCAATCTCCCCCACAATCTTGCCGCCGACCTCGTAGGGCGTGCACTCATCGAAAATCATGACGATGTCGGAGTTCAGAGTGTGCTGAATTTGCGTGGAGATCTCCGGTGAGAGAAAGAGCTTGTCACCGTTGATCGGAGAGTTGAACTTCACGCCTTCTTCCGAGATTTTACGAAGCGCGCCGAGGCTCCACACTTGGAAACCGCCTGAGTCGGTGAGAATTGGTTTGTGCCAACCGTTGAAGTCATGCAAGCCCTTGAAGCGCGAAATAACATCGACTCCTGGGCGTAACCACAAATGGAAGGTGTTGCCGAGAATGATTTGAGCCTTGATCTCTTCAAGCTCGCGCGGCGCCATGGCTTTGACGGCACCGTAGGTTCCGACCGGCATAAAGATGGGCGTTTGCACCACGCCGTGATTTAAGGTGAGGGTGCCGCGCCTTGCAAGTCCGTCAGTTTTTAGGAGGTCAAATTTGAGCATGGAGCGCTATTCGTTAAGAGGCGACTGAAGGGGCGCTGGATGTGGCGCTTGATGAGGATGCACGGGTAAGCAACATCGCATCGCCATAGCTGAAGAAACGGTAGCGTTCCGCGATGGCATGTGCATAGGCTGCACGTATTGTTTCATAGCCTGCAAAGGCACTCACCAGCATGAGGAGCGTGGATTTTGGCAGATGGAAATTAGTGATTAGGCCGTCAACGATTCGAAACTGGTAACCGGGGCGAATGAATAAATCAGTTTCTCCTTGGCAGGGGCTCAACTCGCCGCTGCTGTTTTGGCGGGCGGCGGCACTCTCTAAAGTTCGTAAGCTGGTCGTGCCGACCGCGAAGACACGGCCTCCCGAGCGGCGTGCCTGCGAGATGGCTCGCGCGCAAGCCTCCTCGACTTGGAAACGCTCGCTATGCATCTGGTGCTCATCAAGATTGGTGGTACGCACCGGCTGAAAGGTGCCTGCGCCGACATGCAAGGTGACGAAGCTTCGCTGGACGCCCTTGGCGTCCAAAGCGGCGAAAAGCGCGTCATCAAAGTGTAGTCCGGCCGTGGGCGCCGCCACCGAGCCGTCGTGCTTGGCGTAAACGGTTTGGTAGCGGTTTTCATCCGACGCGGTCGGACGGTGCTCAATGTAGGGGGGCAAGGGTAGGCTGCCTACCTTCTCCAACACCTCTAAGACAGGTTGTTCAAACGCTATGTGGAAGAACTCTCCCTGCCGACCAATGACCTTGGCTTTGCACGCCATTGCGGTGCTCAAGGCAAAGTAAAGTAGCGAACCGGGTCTAGGCTTTTTGCTGGCCTTTAACTGAACCAGGGCCTCGTGATCATTGAGCGTTCTTTCAACCAGCGCCTCGATCTGCCCGCCGCTGCTTTTGTACCCTAATAGTCTGGCCTTAATGACACGGCTGTCGTTGAAAACCAGTAAATCGTTCTCGTTCAAATGCGCGCTGAGTTGCGCAAAGTACGCGTCGCGCAAGGTCGGCTCCACGAGGAGCAGACGCGATTCGCTACGATTGCGCGCAGGGGTCTGGGCGATGAGCTCGCTGGGGAGTTCAAAGGAGTAATCGTCGAGGCTATTGCGATACAAGGTTGTTGAGTTGTTCAAAGCAGGCGATGCGTGAGGGCGTTTGGTGAGGGTTGGGCTTGCGGGCTAGCATTTTAGCGGTTTAGGGAACGCCTTGAGCGAAGCACCCGCTTGGTGAATCACAATTTCAGTGCGCCTGCGTTCTCGCCTTGCTTTTGAGCGCTACACTGTCATTTTTCTAGATGAACATAGATTAATCGCGATTTTTAGGAGAAGCTTGAATGACTGGGATCTATGTGGTGGCTGTTGACTTTACCTTGAGTCCAGAGCGGGTTGCTGATTTTCGGCGTGAGATTTTGGCGAATGCGAGGCAGTCCGTGAAGGATGAGCCAGGTTGTCATCAGTTTGATGTTTGCCAAGACCCAGCCCGGCCCGAGCAGTTTTTTCTCTATGAAATCTATGAGGGGGAGGCTGGGTTTCATGCACACCTAGCGACCGCGCACTATAAGGTCTTCAATGAACTCACCACCCCTTGGGTGACTGCCAAAGTGGTCAGAAAACTGAACCGCATTCCCTAAACTGCATTCCCAGATACTTTTCTACTACGTGAATAGTTTGGCCAGTCGAGCGCCGCCGTGAAGCGTGGCAATAAATTCCCAGCATGCTCCAAGTGCCACGAATGAAAGCACGGTTGCGAGCATCACGCGTGTCGTGCCGTGCTTTCTGTACTGTGAGTGATCGAATTTCTCAACCAGCAAAAGGGCAGCGAAGAAGCCGCCAATCAGGCCGCCAAGATGCGCCGCATTGTCAATCGCCGGAGTCGCTAGGCCGAGCGCCAAGTTCATGATGACGATCAGGCCCATCACCATGGCAATTTTCCTGGCGGCACCTGGTTGAAGCAGACGGCCCTTGGTGGCGACGGCGCAGAGAATCGCCCCCTGTAGACCAAGAATGGCCCCCGATGCCCCGACCGAAACCGTGACAGCAGCGCCAAAGAATAAGCTGGCCATGCCGCCGAGAATTCCAGAGAAAAAGTACACGATCAGCATGCCTTTGCGCCCGTAAAAAGACTCGCAAATGGGGCCAAACTGAACCAGGGTGAGCATATTAAACCCTAGATGGACAATGCCTGCATGCATGAACATCGAGCTCATGAGGCGCCAGGGCTCCCTTAAGGTGGCAGGCAGATAGTTTGCGCCGAGTACGAGCAGTTCTTGCGATGATGGGCTCGTTGGGCTCAGGCCGAGGGCAATATCAAATAGCCAAACAAAAATGTTCAGCGTAATAAGGGAAATGCTCAGTGCCACGGGCGCGCACTTAAGGGGTTAAAGTGCGATTCTAGAATTTATTCAATCCGAGTTTGGCGAGGATGCCATGGCGGACGTTGAGCCACCAACCGAATTGAACCGGCCAAAGACTAAAACTCGTATCTGCCTTGATTTGCTGGGCCGCATGCACGGGCCAATTGGGGTCGTCCAAGGCTTCGCGGCCTATGGCGACAAGGTCGGCGTCACCGCTCGCGGCGATGGTCTCTGCTTGCTCACCGGTGAGGATTAAACCCACTGTCATGGTGCTTACCTTGGCGCCCTCCTTGATCGCTCGCGACCAGGGTACGCCAAAGCCGGGGGTGCGTTTGGTACGCATCACCAGGGCCACGGCACCGGGCGCTGTGGCTGACCCAATGATGCCACCCGAGGAGCAATCGATCACGTCGACCCCCAAGGCTTTGAGTTGGGTGGCTAACCAAATCGAATCTTCAATTTCCCAGCCGCCATCCAAATCGTCGACCGTAGACAGGCGCGCGAAGAGTGGTTTGTCGGCAGCCCAGGTGGCGCGCAGGTCTTTCGCAATGTCGAGAATGAGTCGACTGCGACCGGCTCGGTCTCCGCCATATTGATCAGTTCGTTTATTCGACAGCGGCGACAAAAAGCTGTGCAACAAATACCCGTGTGCCGCGTGCATCTCAAGAATGTCGTAGCCCGCCGCGGCGGCACGCCGGGCGGTGCTTACAAAATCTTCTTTAAGTTGCTGAATTTGCGCGAGGCTCATTTCCTGAGGAAGCATCCAACCTTCGGCCACCGGTAAAGCGCTGGGCGCTTGCGTCGGCCAGGCGAGGTCGCCGCGATCGGTATCGCCTTGGGTGAGTGGCCCATTGCCATACCAGGGCCGGGCCATACTGGCTTTTCGTCCGGCGTGAGCAATTTGTATGGCTGGTACGGAGCCCTGCGCGCGTAGAAAATCGGCGACGCGCTTCAAGCCTGCGATCTGCTCGTCCTTCCATAGTCCAAGATCGCCGTGGGTGATGCGCCCATTGGCTTGCACGGCGGTCGCCTCCACAAATACAATACCGGCACCACCTTGCGCATAGCGCCCGAGAGTGACTAAATGCCAGTCGCTGGCAAAGCCATCGATGGCGGAGTAGTTGCACATGGGGGAAATCACCACGCGATTGCGCGCAGTAATGCCGCGGATAGAGATGGGGGAGAAAAGAGTGCTTGAGTTTGAGGTATTTGTCATGCCGAGGATGCTAGCAGAACATTCCTCAGCGGCGCACTACCAGCCGTAGAATCTGGGCCAGGTGGCAATGACTTGGTGGTCCTTCACTGCGAGGTACTCTGGAAACTGAGCGCCCGTTGCGCAGGCGTGATTGGGCATGATTCTGAGTTGGCTGCCGACCGGAAAGCGCTTGGCAATATCAGTATTGAGGCCAAGGGTTGAGCAAACAATGCCGTGCTCCTGGTTGGCTTGTTCCATCACGTAGCCCGCGATCACCTGGCCATCGACATTGCACACTTGGCCGTAGCCATAATCCTTGCTTTGCTTTTGCGTGCCGCGATCACGGCTCATGGCCATCCAGCCCGCGTCCACAATCGCCCAGCCTTTTTCACTCTGGTGGCCGATCACGGTGGTGAGTACGCTCAGCGCGATATCTTGTGGCCGACACACACCGACATTACTCATCACTAAGTCAAAGAAGACATACACACCGGCGCGTACTTCTGTGACCCCCACTAGTTGGGTTGCGGAGAGTGCGGTGGGAGTGGAACCCACGCTCACCTCAGGGCACGCATAGCCCGCTTGGCGCAAAAATTTGGCGGCTTGGACGCAGCGCGAGCGTTCTTGCTCGGCCATAGCTACAAGCGCTTCGGGGGTGTTGAGGTCATAGCTGCCGCCTGCATGGGTCATGACACCGGCGAGCCGCGCGGCGCTGCCTTCGGCCTCTAAGCTTGCGGCAATGTCGAGTAGCAGAGGGTCGGAGGGCTTGACACCGCTGCGATGGCCATCGGTGTCGACTTCAATGTAGACGGGGATCTTGTAATTGCTATGGCGACTCCCCAGGTTGGCCTGAGCAATCGCGTGTGCGGCCGAAACGCTATCCACAATCAATTTAAGTTGACAGCCCGCTTCAATCAGCTTTAAGGCTTGCGACAATTTATGCGGCGCCATGCCAACAGCGTACAGGATGTCCGTGATGCCCTGGGCGAAAAACTGTTCGGCTTCTTTTAAGGTGGACACGGTGATGCCCTGCGCACCTGCCTCGATCTGGTCTTGAACGATGGCGATGCACTTGCTAGTTTTTACATGGGGCCGAAAGCGAACGCCAAGCGCCGACATTCGGTCTTGCATGCGAGCGATGTTGGCCTTCATCACGTCAACATCAATTAAGGCGGCGGGGGTGGAAAGCTCAGAAAATTTCATGGTGGGCAGGGCGTGTTGTTGGACGATGGCAGAGATTTTGAACCAAGTTTGACTTGTGTATTTTATCCGGGTATTATTCGATTATAATTAAATCCGGGTAAAAATATGAATTCGTTGAATACAACGTGCATTGCCTTTGAAGGCTCCAAGCGAATTGCCCAAGGGGCATTGAGGGAGGTGGCGATGGTGAGCAAATCGGCGGTCGATCTTGCCCGAGATGCCAGCCACCCCTTACCCGTTTTGATCTTTGACGAGGCCACCAGCGAGACTATTGAGCTCGATTGGCGTGGTTCGCTGGCCGAGTTTTCAGAGCGACTGGCCCAGCGAGCGGCTCAAACGGATCGCTTGACCGCCGCAAAGCCTGGCTCCGTCACGCTCCTTAACGATTCGCCTACGTTGCCTGTCTCCCAAGAAAATGATGCAATGGGCGAGGGCGATGTCGACGGTTTTCGGCGCGGCCCGGGCCGCCCACGGCTTGGTGTGGTGGCCCGTGAAGTGACGCTTTTGCCGCGTCACTGGGATTGGCTAGCTGCTCAGACGGGCGGCGCATCCGTGGCTTTACGTAAGCTGGTGGAAGTGGCGCGCCTGTCGTCTGAACTCAAAGACCGAGCTCGTAAGGCCCGGGAAGTCGGCTACAAGTTTATGTCCACCATGGCTGGGCATGAGATCGGGTTTGAGGAAGCGAGTCGAGCGCTATTTGCCGCGAACCGATCCGTGTTCGAGCTGCAAACCGCCGCTTGGCCTGAGGACGTTCGTGCGCATCTGCTCAAGCTGCTTGCTGAGGCTTTCGAAGGGTCGGTATGAGTACGGATATGGAGTCGGCCCCTTCTGAGGCCTCGCTCTGGAAAGTCTATGGCATGTTCCTGGTGCCGATGATCATCAGCAACATTTTGCAGGCGATGTCGGGCACGATCAACAACATTTACATCGGGCAGATGTTGGGTGTCAAGGCCATGGCCGCGGTCTCGGCCTTCTTCCCGATATTCTTTTTTATGATCTCCTTCATGATCGGCTTAGGCGCTGGTGCCGCGGTGCTCATTGGTCAAGCCTGGGGCGCGAAGGAGCAAGATCGCGTCAAGGCCATTGCGGGCACGACCTTGATGGTGGGGCTCTATGTAGGTTTAGTGGTTGCTCTTTTGGGCGGCTTCATGACCGAGCCATTGTTGCGGGCCATGAACACCCCTGCCGATATCCTGGGCATGTCCATCGAGTACTCGCGCATCATGCTCATTGCCGCGCCCGGCTTGTTCCTGTTTTTACTAATCACCTCGATGATGCGCGGCGTCGGCGACACCACGACCTCCCTCAAAACACTGCTGATCTCCACCACAGTGAGCTTGGTACTGACCCCCGCCATGATTCAGGGCTGGGCCGGCTTACCGAAACTGGGGCTCGCCAGCGGTGCCTACGCGGCCGTGATCTCTCTCGCGATTGCACTGGGCTGGACGGGCTGGTATTTGCGCAAGGTGAAGCACCCGCTGGCGCTGGATGCGAGCTTGCGCAAACACTTGCGAATCGACCGCGATATTCTCGCCAAAGTGGTTCGCATCGGGCTTCCAACGGCGATTGCGATTATCACCATGTCCCTGTCCGAGCTGTCGGTTTTGTTTCTGATGAATCACCATGGCTCGCGCGCTACGGCCGCCTATGGCGCGGTCAACCAAGTGTTCTCTTACGTGCAATTTCCGGCCATCTCCATCGCGATTACCGCGTCCATTTTAGGAGCGCAAGCGATTGGCGCCGGACGTGGGCAAAGCCTTGGAAAAATCGCGCGGACCGGCATTTTATTGAACCTCTTACTCACTGGTTTTATGGTGGTGCTGGGGTATGTTTTTTCACGATCCATGATCGGCCTGTTTATCACCGATGGCGCGGTGATCGAGATCGCCCAAGAGATTTTGCATGTGATGCTTTGGAGCCTAGTGGTCTTCGGTATGGGTGCGGTCTTGTCGGGCTTGATGCGCGCCAGTGGCACCGTGTTGATCCCGACAATGATCACCCTGCTGTCAGTTTTTGCGGTGCAAATTCCCGTCGCCTGGGCCTTCGATAGGCAGTGGGGACTCATGGGCGTGGCAGCGTCCTATCCAGTCGCCTATTCGGTGATGTTGTTGCTGCAGACAGCTTATTACCGGCTGGTGTGGAAAAAGAAACCGATCAAGCGCCTCTAAGTCGCCTTGCTTAGCGGTCGATGTCATGCCTTACGTTGCGGCTGACGAGAGGTCGATTTGCAAGGTGTAGCCAATATAGGCGATAATAGAGGGCTGCACCGCAAGGTGCGCCCCCTATCCGTGCCGGAGTGGTGGAACTGGTAGACGCGCCGGACTCAAAATCCGGTGCCGCAAGGCGTGTCGGTTCGAGTCCGACCTTCGGCACCAAGTATTCGTAGCAATAAGTTCGTATCAAGAGCTCTCAATACTGCTCGAAACCCGCAATTCTCATTTAAATGCGGGTTTTTTGCGTCTTGCTGATGCGCGAGCCACAGTCGCACGAGCCACAGTCGCACGAGCCACAGTCGCACGAGTCACAGTCGGACGAGCCACAGTCTCAGAAAATTGGGGGTTCAGGGGAAAATCTGAATCCCCTGCTGGCTAGCTGCTTCCCTGAGCACTTGGTTGCTTAACCGGTCCCAATGTAGGAGGTCAACTTTAAAGACAATGGGCAGATCGTCAATCACATTCCAAAGCGCAGCGAAACCGTGCTCAGTGAGGGTCGGTGCGACCACGGCGAGATCAATATCTGATCCATCTTTGAAGGTACCCTTGGCGCGGGAGCCAAAGATTAATACTCGTTCTATTTCCGAAAAGTCGGAGAAAACCCGCCGCAGATCGTTGATCACGGCCTCGCTTAAGCCGTATGTGCTGACGATCGAGTTCGGGGCGATCACTCCCACGACTGGGCCTCTTTCGATAATTTAAGGAATAGAGGCAGACCATTCTCTAAAACAAAGCGATAAACCTGTTCTGCCAAGGCCTCGTCGTAGGTTTGGCTCGTCAGGTTCCGATTCCTTTGAGCTTCGGACCATAGATTGCCGTCACTGATTAAACTTTTATTGAGAGCTTCGCGGAACGTATCACGAGGATTGAGTACTTCAACGCCGAGGACCTCCAGTCGAAGGCGAAGCGCCTTCCAGGCGAGTTCCCAACAAAACTCAAAGCGCTGGATCACAGAGTCTCGGATAAAGGACGAGATAGGCTGCTCACACGCTTCCTCTAGTCGAGCGGTTGCCTTGACCAATTCCGCAACTCGCTCTTGTAACCTATTCCTATCGATGGCGCGGCTCCTGTTTCTCAGAGGTTCTCAAAATTTAACTAGCAAAGCCTCTGCATCCACCCATGAGGGTCTGCCGCCCGCCCATACTGAACATCCAACAAGGCGTTACGCAGCATCAGGGTCGTTTCGCCGACTTTCTCATCGCCGACTGCACCACCGTCCCACACCAGTTTGCCAATCGGCGTAATCACGGCGGCGGTGCCGCAGGCGAATACTTCACTGATCGCACCGGTCCGCACACCCTCGCGCCATTCGTCAATGCTGATTGGGCGCTCGATGGGCTTCAGGCCTTTTTCGGCGGCGAGTTTGTTCAAAGAGGCTCGCGTAATGCCTTCCAGAATTGTGCCGCGGGTGGGCGGGGTGACCAAGGATCCATCCTTGTAAACAAAATAGAGGTTCATGCCTCCCAGCTCTTCGATCCATTTGTGCTCATTGGCATCCACAAAACACACTTGGTCGCAGCCGTTGGCGGAGGCTTCCATCTGAGCGAGTAGGCCTGCCGCATAATTACCGCCGCACTTGGCCGCACCGGTACCGCCGAAGGCCGCCCGAGCATAGTTGGACGACAGCCAAATTTTAACCGGCTTCACGCCGCCCGAAAAATACGCACCCACGGGCGAGGCAATCACCATGAAGCGATATTCGTTAGCGGGGCGCACTCCTAAGAAAGCTTCCGAGGCGAACATGAAGGGGCGAATGTACATGCTGTTCTCGCCACCACTCGGCACCCAGGCCGCGTCGATGGTGACCAAGGCCTTGATCGCGTCTAAGAAAAGATCCTCAGGCACATGGGGCATGGCAAGCCGGGTCGCTGAGCGGTTAAAACGCTGGGCGTTGGCATGCGGGCGAAACGACCAGATCGAGCCGTCGGCATGACGGTAGGCTTTCATGCCTTCAAAGATTTCTTGGGCGTAATGCAGGACAGCGGACGCAGGGTCCATGGCAATCGGGCCGTAGGGCATAACCTGAGCATCGTGCCAGCCGCGCCCTTGGCTCCAGGTGACGCTGACCATGTGGTCGCTAAAATGTTTACCAAAGCCGGGGGCGGCCAGAATCTGGTTACGTTGCTCCTGCGATGCGCAGGCGGGGTTCGGTTTAATTAAAATGTCCATGGGTCACCAACTTGTTGTAGCCATTAGTGTAGCGGGCAAGGCGGAACATGGGAAAACTGTATCGGCTGAAAGCTGTGCGATTGTGCAGGCTGCAGGCGAAACAGGCGCTGTGTCAAGAATGGCTGAAGCAGGGCTTAGGCTTCGATTGGCCCGGTTACCATTGGCTCTACCCTAGGGAGAGGCATGGATAAGATTGTAGTGATTGGCACCGGCACGATGGCCGCAGGCATCGGTGCAGGATTTATTGACGCGGGTTTGCAGGTGATCTTTTTGGGTCGAAGCCTTGCGAAGGCGCGACAAGCGGCGGACGAGGCTGCACGTTTGGCGACTTCCTCGGGGGTTCACACCGCCGTGCTGACGGGTCTGATCGATACCTGGAACGACTGGGCGGGCGTGGTCTGGGTGCTTGAAACCATTGTTGAAGATCTCGATCTAAAGCGTCAACTCTTCGCGTCTCTCGATGCCCGCGTGCCTGCCGGTGTGCCGATGGGTAGCAATAGCTCGTCCATTCCAATCACCCGCATCGCTCAGGGTCTCGCTGGACGAGGCCGCATGTTCAATGCCCACTACTTTATGCCAGCGCACTTGGTGCCCTTGGTCGAGGTTGCCTTGGGCGAAGATTCGGATCTAGGTATGGCAGAGTCGGTCTGCTCTTTGTATCGCCGCATCGGCAAGCGCCCGGTGCTGGTCAAGAAAGATATTCCGGGCTTTTTAGCCAACCGTATTCAGCACGCCCTGATGCGCGAAGCCTTGTCCTTGATCGATAGCGGCATTGCATCGCCCGAGGATGTTGACACCGCCGTGCGCTACAGCTTCGGGTTTCGCTATGCAGCAGCGGGACCGATCCTTCAGAAAGAAATTTCCGGTTGGGATGTCACCGCGCAGGCCACAGCGGAAATTTATCCCTCTTTGTCGAATACTCAGAAGGTGCCTCGGTGCTTGGCTAACCTGGTTGCAGAAGGCAAGACCGGCATGAAAACCGGTGCCGGATTTTGGGCTTGGCCGACAGAGCTCGCCAGCGCCGCAAAGCGCTCGTACGACAAACGGTTGAAAGCCGCGTTCGATGTATTGAACAGCGATTCGGCAGCGAACTGAAAGCTGATGCGAAGATCACCACTGCGCCCTAGGTACATTGCTGCGCGGTAAGATCGCTGATTCAAAGACCATCCCCTGAAATTATCTAGAAGTCCCGTTCCATTAAAACTATCGTAGAGCTGTCAGCATGATTGAAACCACCGAAAAGCGAATGATTGGCCCCGTCATCCGACTACACCCGAATGACAATGTTGTGGTGGCACGAGTCAATGTGCCGATTGGTCAGAGCTTTGAGACGGACGTGCCGGGCGAGCACATCACCAGCAAATCACAAGTGACAGCGGGTTACAAGATTGCCACGAAAAAGATCTTGAAGGGTCAGCCCATCCTGAAGTACAACGTGACCGTTGGTTTTGCTCACGTCGATATCGAACCTGGCACGATGGTGCATAGCCATAACACCGAGTTCCGTGAGTTTGATCGCGACTATGCATATGCCAGTGAGTTCAAGCCCGTGCAAATGCTGCCGGAGAATGAGCGCGCAAGCTTCCAAGGCTATGTGCGCGCCAATGGCAAGGTCGGTACGCGTAACTTCATCGGTATTTTGTCGACGGTGAATTGCTCGGCCACGGTGGTCAATCGTATTGCCGAATGGTTCACACCGGAGCGTCTTGCGGCCTATCCGAACGTAGATGGTGTGGTGGCCTTCAGCCATTCCATTGGTTGTGGCATGGAGATGTCGGGCGAGCCCATGCAGCTTTTGCGTCGCACGATGGCGGGCTATATTCGTCACCCCAATCTAGCCGCAGCAATGGTGATCGGCTTGGGCTGTGAGCGTAACCAGCTCAAGGGATTGTTGGAGCAAGAAGAGTTGGCAGCGAGCCCGCATTTGCATACCTTCATCATGCAAGAAACAGGGGGTACGCGGCAAACCATTCAAGCCGGTATTGACGCAGTGAAAGCGCTCTTGCCCGAGGCCAATAACGTGAAGCGTGAAACCGTGTCGGCCAGCCATCTGTGCGTGGGCTTGCAGTGCGGTGGCTCGGATGGGTTTTCGTCGATCACGGCGAATCCGGCGTTGGGCGCTGCCGTCGATATTTTGGCGCGCCATGGTGGTACGGGTATTTTGTCGGAAACGCCTGAGATCTACGGTGTGGAGCACACCCTCACGCGTCGTGCCGCCACCGTCGACATCGGCAAAAAATTGATTGAGCGCATTCGCTGGTGGAAGGATGAATACTCGGTCGGACGCGACGTGCAAATTAATGGCGTGGTCAGCCCTGGCAATCAGATTGGGGGCTTGGCCAACATCTTTGAGAAGTCCCTGGGCTCGAGCATGAAGGGCGGCACTGGTCCTTTGATGGAGGTTTACCGATACGCTGAGCCGGTGACCACGAAGGGCTTTGTGTTTATGGATACACCGGGCTTCGATCCCGTGTCCGCGACCGGCCAAATCGCAGGCGGCGCTAACTTAGTGGCATTCACGACCGGGCGCGGATCAATGTTCGGCTCTAAGCCTGCGCCGTGCCTTAAGCTTGCTACCAATAGCCCGATGTACAACAAATTAGAAGAGGATATGGACATCAACTGCGGCGATATCCTTGAGGGCCTGGTCACCGTGCAAGAAAAGGGTCAGCAAATTTTCGAGCTATTTTTGCGCACCGCTTCGGGCGAGGCTTCGAAAAGTGAAATGCTTGGGCTTGGGGACTATGAGTTCGTTCCCTGGCAGATTGGCATCATGAGCTAAAAACTGGCGGGCTTTCGCTATGAGCGGAGGGCTCGGGTGAGCAAGCTCTAGGCTGGCCCAGGTTCCGCCGCATCGAAGTCATATTCCACTTTGGCACCATTGGGGTCGGTAAAGAAAAGCTGCCAAACCCCATCAGTGGAATTGGCAACACGCCTCAAAATATAGGGCATGTCCTTGGCTTTGAGCTTGGCCACCATGGGAGCAAGACCTGAGGCACTAAAGGCCATGTGGTCGAGCACACCACTCCGTAACTCCTCACGTTTTCTGCCACCAATGACATGCAGGATCGGTTGACCACTTTTGTACAGCCATAACCCCGGAAAAGTAAAAGGTGGTCGGTCGCCCACTTCGAAGTCTAGAAACTCACAGTAGAACGAGCGAGTGGCTTCAACGTCGTCGGTGAGGATAGTGAAGTGGTTCATGCCTTGGACGCCCATCGATCATCTCCGTATGCTGGTCATGGTTGAGTGGAAGGGAATTTCTCTATTTAGTCTAGCGCAAGTGAAATTTCCGAGGCTACACACGCGCCATTTATGCTCAGCGATGGAGCTGTCGCTTCATCAGGCATGACGAGGCGAGTTGGTCGATGCGGGTTAATCCCAGCATGCCCAAGCTCGCCCTTACTTCAACTGCGAGCAAAGAAATCGCGTGGTCTACACCAACTTCTCCGGCAACGGCCGCAGCATAGTTAAATGGTCGACCCACGAAGACGCACTTTGCGCCGAGGGCAAGGGCCTTAAGTACATCGGTACCTCGGCGAAACCCGCTGTCAATCATGACCGTCATGGCGCCTGATGATTCGACAATAGACTCGAGAACTCGCATGGGTGACACGGCACCATCAAGCTGGCGCCCACCATGGTTGGACACGATGATCCCGTCCGCACCGATGTCTTTCGCTTGAATGGCATCATAGGGGTGGAGCAGCCCTTTCACGACCAGGGGGCCTTTCCACTGTTGGCGAATGGCTCGCAATGCTTCCCAATCTAAGTGCTCTCGGCCGCTAAAGTCTCGGCTGACATCTTTCGCCACCAGAGGGACGCCGCGCTCGGCACCCAAGTTCTCAAAATGCGGCATGCCGTGCTGGAGGAGCGTGCGCAGGAAGGTGCCAAGCGCCCAGCGCGGATGGGTCAGACCGTCCCAAAGAAGGTCAACACTTGGCCGCAGCGGCGTCTTGTAATTGTTGCGAACATTGTTCTCGCGATTGGGGGTGACGGAGGCGTCCACGGTGACGACCAGTACCTCGACCCCAGCCTTTTCAATGCGGGACACATAGCTTGCAATTTCATGCTGATGACGTGGCATGTAGGCTTGAAACCAAGTGCCGGGTGCAGCCTCCAAAACAGTTTCCATTTTAATGAGGGAGGTTCCGCTGAGGATCATCGGCACACCACGGCGACGTGCAGCGCGGGCTTGCACGATGTCGCCACGATAGGCGCTTAGCGCACTCACGCCCATGGGTGCGATTCCGAAGGGTGATTGATAGCACGTGCCGAACAGCTCGATACTGGTGTCGCGCTGGGAAACGTTGACTAGGGCACGAGGCACGAAGCCCCATTCATCGAAGACGCTGAGGTTGTCACTCAGGGAGGCATTGGTTTCGGTGGCACCGGACACATAGCCGAAGATCGGCCGGGGCAGCAAGGCTCGAGCGGCGGGTTCGAAATCTTTTAGGGCCAGAAACTGTTTCGCTAGCTTTGCCGCCATGCTTAGCCCACCATACGAAAGCTGGCGTTGCCACGCGCAATTAAACGATCACCGCACAAGACGCGGCATTCCACAAAAGCCAAGGTGCGACCTACTTTCAGGATCAAAGGTTTGAACTCAATAAACTCGCCCACCTTGGCGGTGTCGATAAAGTCCAGAGACAGCGAGACCGTGAGTGCACTAATCTTTTCGCTATTCTGTGTTTGTCGCGCTAGGCGTACCGCAGACAGGCCCATCGCGTTATCCGCCAAGGCCGAGATCATGCCGCCATGGGCAAAGCCGCGAGCGTTGCAATGGGCTTCGCGTATTTCCAGGGCCAAATACACGGCATCGGGCGTCGTGTGGGCCAAGAGCGGCTCCCAAGGGTCGGTGAGCGGGCTGCGGCGGGTATGTGGCGCGTATTGGGGCGCGTAGTGGGGCGCGTAGTGGGGCGCGTAGTGGGCGGGAATCATGATGAAGTCGGTCTCGCGGGCAACAAAGATTGAAAGATTACAGTAAGATCAAGGCCTTCATCGTAAAACTGCCGAGCTTCAGCCGCGCGGCCGCACGCATCATGCAGACCCAACTTCAGCAAGCCCGTTTTAGCGCCGTTCAGTCCGCGATGAGCGCGATCAAACACATCGCGCCCCATCCAAAGATTGATCGCGACACGCTCGAACGTTTGAAGCCGATACTTATTGATCTGGCGTCGCAAACCCAACTCTTTCCCTTGGATGATTTTAAGATTGGCGAGGGTAAGCACGGCGCGATTTACGAGCTCGCGGTAGATCACGACGGGCGCTTCGCCCTGTACGCTTCCGCCGGCATGCCGGGAAAAGCTCAACCTCCCCACAATCACACCACCTGGGCCGTGATTTCGGGCGTATCGGGTGATGAACACAATGTGGGCTACGAGCGTACAGATGATCGCCGCGCCGATTTGCAAGGCACCTTAGAAAAGCGTTGGGAGTTAACCTGCCGCAAAGGCAACGCGGTGGCCTTTCTTGATGACGACTTTCATACCATTGAAGTCACCTCGGCTGAGCCAACCTTGCATTTGCATTTGTATGGCCTGTCTTTAGAGCAACTACCTGGCCGGGTATTTTTCAGAGAACCCCAGGCTACTGAGTTCAAGCGTTTCATGGCTAAACCGGAGATCTACTCACCCCATGTGAGCGCACAGGCCTTGCGTGCCATGTTAAGTGATGGCCAAGAGTTAGCGCTGTTAGATGTGCGCGAGGGCGGTGTCTTTGCCAAGCGACATTTGCTCACGGCCAGCAACCTTCCGCTCTCGACGCTAGAGCTTCAAGCGGCCTCGATGCTACCGCGCAAGGACGTGCGCATTGTGCTGATGGATGATGAGGCTCAGATTAATCCTCTGGGGCTGGCGCAGCGTGCCGCAAAGGTGTTGCGTCATCATGGCTACCTAAACCTCGCTGTGCTGCAAGGCGGTATAGAGGCGTGGGCTGAGGCGGGTTATGAGATGTTCTCAGGCACATTTGTGCCCTCAAAAGCCTTTGGTGAAGTGGTTGAGAACGAAAACGATACGCCGCGCATTGAGCCTGAGGTGTTGCAGCAGTGGCGCGACGAAGGTCGCGACATGATCATGGTGGACTCTCGCCCGATGGATGAATACAAAATGATGAGTATTCCCGGTGCGAGTGACTGCCCGGGGGCCGAGCTGGTGTATCGCGTGCCTGGTTTGCTGCGCTCTGAGAAAACCACCATTGTGGTGAATTGTGCGGGTAGAACGCGCTCCATTATCGGCGCGCAGAGCCTGCGTAATGCGGGGATTAAAAATCCCATTTATGCGCTTAAGAATGGCACGATGGGTTGGCATCTCGCTGGGTTTAAAGTGGAGAAGGGTGCTGACAACCTGGCTCCGCCGCCTTCGGCCGAAGGACTAAAACAAGCGCAGGCCTTGGCACAGGATGTCGCGCAGCGCTACGGTATTCGATCGGTGAGTTGTGATGATCTCGATGCGATGCAATTAGAGACGTCGCGCACCACTTACGTTTTTGACGTTCGCTTGCCTGAGGACTATCAGGCAGGTCATTTAGCGTGCGCCACGAATGCGCCCGGCGGGCAGCTGGTGCAGGCGACCGATACCTTTGCGGCGGTTCGCGGTGCTCGCCTTGTCCTTGTCGACCAGCATGGTGTGCAGGCGGTGATGACGGCGCACTGGCTCAAGCAAATGGGATGGTCAGAAGTGTTGGTACTCAAAGATGGTTTGAGCGGGTCGCTCGTTCCGGGTAAATCAGGGGGGCGTGTTCTTGGAGAGGATGAGCTCAGCGCGCAAGCTGTGTCAGCGCAGGAGTTGCATGCTAGCCTTGAGTTGCAAGGGGCGGAAGTGATCGACGTCGATTCAAGCCTTAAGTATCGCAAGGGCCGTATTCCTGGTGCTTGGTACGCACTGCGCTCGAGGCTCAAAGAGTGCCTTGCCGGCTTTGCAAAAGATCGGATACTGGTCTTCACCTCCTCTAATGGCCTGCTTGCCCGCTTCGCCGCCGAAGACGCTTATCGCCTAGGATATGCTGCGCGCTAC